>JAFGOR010000164.1 GCA_016926375.1 Bacteroidales bacterium | reverse complement strand
GCCCTGGATTGGCTGGGCATTATTCGGAGGAACCATAGTGGTAGTTTTTCTGCTGGGGCTGCTGGCCGCCTCCATTATTCAGCGAAGAACCGAGGCTGTATTTGCCTATACACCAACCGTGGACTATCCGGATTGGGAACCACGCAACAAAGTATGGGGTAAGAATTTTCCGCGGGAATACCAGTCGTATCTGAAAACCAGGGACACCACTTTCAGAAGCAAGTACAACGGCAGTGCCATGATTGACATGCTGGAGGTAGATCCCAGGATGGTGGTGCTGTGGGCAGGTTATTCCTTTTCTAAAGACTACAGCCAGTCGCGAGGCCATTACCATGCCATTACCGATATTCAAATTACTTTGCGTACCGGCGCTCCCATGAATGGTGCTCAAAGTCCCCAGCCAAATACCTGCTGGACCTGCAAGAGTCCGGATGTCCCCCGTTTGATGGAAGCCAAAGGTGTGGCAGAATTTTATAAAGGCTCCTGGGAGACCAAGGGCTCAGAAATTGTAAATAATATTGGTTGTGCCGACTGCCATGATGCAAAAACCATGAACCTGAGAATATCCCGTCCTGCCCTCCAGGAAGCTTTTGAACGCACGGGGAAAGACGTTGCACAAGCCTCGCACCAGGAAATGCGTTCGCTGGTTTGTGCCCAATGCCATGTTGAATACTATTTCAACAAAAAAATGGTTGAAGGGGTTGACTACCTGGCCTTCCCCTGGGATAAAGGCAAAAGTGCCGAAAGTATTGAACAGTATTATGATGAGATGGGGTTCAGCGACTGGACCCATGCTTTGAGCAAAGCACCCATGCTGAAAGCACAACATCCCGATTATGAAATATACAGCACCGGCATTCATGCTGAAAGAGGAGTTTCCTGTGCTGACTGCCACATGCCTTACATGAGTGAGGGCGGCGTGAAATATACCGATCACCACATCACCAGTCCGCTCAGCAATGTGGCCAATTCATGCCAGGTCTGTCATCGTGAGGAAACCGATGCATTGGTAAAAAATGTATACGACCGGCAGGATAAGATCATCGAGAACCGCGATAAACTTGAGGAACTGCTTGTAAGAGCCCATGTAGAAGCCAAGGCAGCATGGGGTTTTGGTGCCCGGCAGGATAAGATGGACAAAGCGCTACAGCTGATACGCCAGGCACAATGGCGCTGGGATTTTTCTGCTGCAGGTCACGGTAATTCCTTTCATGCTCCGGTTGAAATCAGCCGCATCATTGCCTCGGGTATAGGCAAAGCACAGGAGGCCCGGCTGGAACTGGCCCGGGTGCTGGCTTCACTAAATCACAATGAAGAAATACCATATCCTGATATTGCCACCAAGGAAAAAGCACAGCGGTTTATCGGACTTGAAATGGCAACCCTCACGGGAGAAAAGGAGGAATTTCTGAAGACCATTGTTCCCAAATGGCTTGAAGAAGCAGAAAAAAGGGAAGCAACATGGGCAAAGAATGAATAAATCAGGTATTTTCGTGAATTACTAAATAAGTATCATGAAAATCATTTGTTCTGCTTTCCTGTCTTTATTATTATTTGACTTTGCAATAGCCCAGAAATTTCCGGAAGGTTATATGCTTCAATACAAACAGGATTTCAATAACGGGAAATCGCTGTCGGATTTTGATTTTGATCATCGCGCAAATTGGGGTATTTTCAGTGGTAACGGCAATTACTTTCTGCAATGTACAAGCGCCTCTGATTCATTGACAAAACCGGATCTTCCGTCAAATACAGCCATATTGAGCAATAAGGTATTCGGTGATTTCATTCTTGAAGCGGATGTGATGCCGGTGATGGATTCCGGCGGATTCGGGGAAATCTGCCTTTTTCTGGGGATTAAGGATGACTCGAAGTATTACTTTGTGCAGCTGGCTAATCATAGCGACAGTAACCGTCACGGTGTTTATGTGGTAAAAAATTCACTGCCCAAAAAGATAACGGAAGACTTCGCTGAGGCCATCACCTGGAAAGAGAAAAAATGGCATCATGTGAGGCTGGAACGGGATATTGTGAAGCGCACCATTACGGTTTTCCTGGATGACATGAAGAACCCCGTGTTTCACGTGAAAGATTATGAATTGGTGATGGGGATGGTTGGTGTTGGTTCATTCGGTTCGCCCTGCAGGTTTGACAACATCAGCATCTGGTCGCAGACGGTTATCACAGAGGAATAATCTTGAATTAAAAGTGAGGTACCCTGCCGGCCGGTTTTCAATTGCCCCAACCTCTATTGATCATCCTTCAATTGCCCTGGGCTTTAGCCCGGGGATAGCATAAAAACTGCACAACTTTTCTGTCAAATCCTCCTTCCGCTGCATGCAAGGCATTGCTCATGGCAACGCACTGCATGCAGCGGGTGATATAGGTTATCATTGAATACCACCGGCTAAAGCCGGTGGCAATTGAGAAAGAATCCTGCAACATCTTTTGTCTACAGACTGAATACAGGCAGTCAGAGTTTCGTGCAAAGTTCACGAAGGAATGTTCATAATTTTTGCGCCTCGTAACTGTTTATAATCAGGAATTTCCTATTTTTATCACTCAAACACTACTAACTGATTCACATGGTTTTTCGATCGGCCATTCTGGCATTGCTGTTGGTTCTTGCTACCCCACTGATGTATCCGGGGTCGCAATCCGCTGAGCCTGATCAGCAGGCAGCGGCCATTGAAACCGGTTCGTTGCAGCATTTCCACCAACTTTATGAATCACTCAACGATACTTCGCTGAAAGCAGAGGTCTTTTTTTTAGCCATGAAAGGTTACAGGGCTCTTGTAACACAATACCAGGTAGAGAAGGACAGTCTTCTTTCCATTATTGATTACAGCCTGCCTTCATCCAGCGAGCGTTTCTTCGTGATTAACCTGGCACGCAAATGTTTGGTATATAAAACACTGGTTGCCCACGGACGGAATTCGGGAGAGCTATATGCCCTGAAGTTCTCTAATAAAGTCCGCTCCCATCAGAGTGCCCTTGGCTTTTATATTACCGGAAACCCGTATGTGGGCGGACAGGGTTATTCCATGATTCTTAACGGTATTGATACCGGTTACAACGATCAGGCCAGATTGCGATCCATAGTGATACATGGTGCCGATTATGCAACCAAGAACTACGTAAAACAATACGGAAGGCTGGGCCGCAGCTTTGGCTGTCCGGCCTTACCTCCCGATGTGAATAAGGAAATTATTGATCTGATCAAGGAAGGATCTGTGGTCTTCGGGTTTTACCCCGACAGTAATTATTTAAATCAATCCGTTGTACTTGGTTATCAGCCTGCTGACAGGGCATTCACTGCGTCTTATCTTTAGATTCCTGCTACAGTTGAGAATTTTTCCAGTTCCTTTTTATCCGTTCCGTATATGTCTTTGTAGAAAAACAACCTACCGGCATCGTCCGCTTCGCAGGTAATGTAAAGTATCTCAACAGACAGTTCCGAGTTCACTCCGAATTCACGATGTTTCCCGGTACGGATCAGATTCACAATATCCGTTGTATCGGCATTGATTTTTTGAAGAATGTATCCGGCAAGACGCTCGGGATGCTGTACCCGCACACAACCGTGTGAGAAAGCCCTCAAATCTTTTGAGAACATTGATTTTCCGGGCGTATCATGCAGGTAAATGGCATAGGGACTTGGGAAAATGAACTTCAGCTGACCCAGGGAATTATCGGCACCGCGATCCTGCCTGATGGTGTAATTGAAATTGTCGGCAGAAATGCCGTTTATATCGATTGTCTCATAACTGACCGTTTTGAAATCCTTGTCGAGCAATTTGAAATTGTTTCTCTTCAGATAATTGGAATCCGACTTGATCTTCGGAATGATTTCGTTCATGGTAATGCTTTTGGGCACAAACCAGGTTGGATTGGCAATCACCTTGTTCATATGAGACGAAAGCACCGGTGTTGGTGTAGAAGGGTGACCCACGATTACCCGGAAGGTATCAACCAGTTTATTTCCCTGGAAAACCTTCATCTGGTAGGCGGGAATATTCACATAGAGCATGTTGGCGTCCATGTGCTGTTTCTTTCTCAGCCTGTCGAGATTTAAAGCCAGTATCCTGTATTTATAAAGCATGCTTTGTTCAAGCGCTTCAATGGTGTTTTTCCCCGGCCTGCCATCTGGTTTCAGACCATGATAATACTGAAATCTTTTCAGGGCTGCGATCAGGTTATCATCAAAGTCCGTGCTATTGATATATCCATAATTCTGAAGCGCCATACGAATTTGGCCAAACAGTTCAGCTGAGTCCCTGGTAGGATAGGTGATGTTAACCCACTCATCAGTGAGTGTATTGTTTCTGACAAATTTCCGGCTGGCTGCCTGAAGCCGCAGGTATTCAATGAATTGTGGCTGAACCGACAGGATGCTGTTGGAAAGCGTTTTGCTCATTAAACCCGAAGCAAGAATACCGGGCAATTCTGCTACCCAGGCTTCTGAAAAAAGAGTTGAATCATAGGCGCGATAACCGGCATGGAGATTGACCATTAGGCGGAAAGCCGCATCGCTTATCAGTACCTCAAGGGCAATACCGGTGGTTGACTGCCTGGCAGGCAGGGATATATCTTCCAATCGGAGCTGAAGTTGGCGTATTGCTGCCAAATGGTAACTTGCAGGTTCCAGTCCGTATTCGCGTGAGTTTTCAACCAGACTGAGGAGCTCCTCTGCACGCTCATTGAGCCCGCGGTGATGCGTCCATACCGGTTTATAACCGTTGTTCAGGTATAATGTTCTAACTACACTGATCATCTGCGGAATTTCTCCTTCAATGCGGATCATGCTGTCCGCAGCATCGGAATTGAGAAAAGCACGCAGTGAGTCAATCGTTTCAGGATTCAGATACCCGTATTCAGGAAAGTTTGCCTTGCCCGGACTTTCCTGATAGCTTGTGCTGATAAGCAGCACCAATGCCACAGGAATCACTGCAATAAAATACCTGAATGCCCTTTTGTGAAAGCAGTTACCTGAGTTGGTTTTGCCATTGTCGGTAAGATGGGTGCTGCAATTGTCAATAACGGTTGTGTTCATGATTCCATCTGTTGGTTTCTGCGATTATATACGGCAGGAAGCATGCCAATTCCGTTTTTTTTACACCAACATGGAACTGGATTTGATGAAACCAATAAAAGTATAGGGTATATCGTATACCTCTGTTTTTCTGCGCTTTAATACTTGCTTTATATCTTCATTATTGAATCTCAATCAAATAACAAAGGCGGGGTTACTGCCCCGCCTGTTGATATTTAACTCATAAATCGATTTATCCAAATCTTACTTCTTAACCGAAGTTAACACGTTAGATCCTAATAGTTTACCAGCACTGTCATAGGTTTCACTTTTCACCATGCCAATTCCATCGGAAAACCATTCCACTCCCTTGGTTTTCACATTGACCATCATTTTGGTAGCTACATCATAGGAGATTTTATAACAATCGAAAGTTCCGGCAGGTGTTGTGATACTTTCAACCGCTTCAACTTTCCGGTTTGACACGTTAACGGTCATATTCAGGATTGTCATACCATTGGCTATAAAAGAAATCTTCATATCTCCGCTTTTCAGCACATCACCCGCCTTCATGGATGCAGGAAGTTCCAGGTTTCCTCCCTCCATTTTCATCTCCATGTCTTTATACGATTCCAGAGTTTGGGGACTCATCAGGCTTTTCATGTCGATGTAATAAACGCCTCCTTCGCAGCGCGCTTTCAGGTCAGCGGACCCCAGGCTCTTGCCTTTGGCGTCGAAGCTTTCAGCAGAAATTACCATCTCGGTTGATCCGGCAGATTTTTTGATGTCAACAATTTTCTGAACACTCGATCCGCTCAGGTTCCCTTTTTTATCATATTGCTTATACTCCAGTTGGGCATTGACCATATCCGGATAATACATGGGGCAGTCCTGCGCAAAAACACCGGCAAACAGGAAACATCCAAGAATTGAAGAAAGAATCGCTTTTCTCATGTTGTGTGTCATAAAAGGTTTAATACAGACAAATCTAACCATTTTATTTCAACCGGAACAGGTTGTTTATTGATAATTTGGACTGATATTTGTTCATGATGCACTATCTTTCATAGATATTCAGCTTTAACAACAAACATCAAAAAATATGAAATCGAGAATTATTCTGGTTCTGTCAGGTCTCATCTCCTGTCTTCCGGGGTTTGCTTCAGACCCGGTTGAGGTTTCATCGCAGATAAAGGAAGTGACCGTTTTTCTTAACGGGGCCCAGGTATCACGCCAGGCAAAGATGTCCCTGCCTAAGGGAATGACAACCCTTGTATTCAGAGAATTACCGGTAAATATTGATCCCCAAAGCATACAGGCTCATGGTGAAGGCAACTTCATCATACTTTCCCTGCTGCACCAGGTGAATTATTTGGCTGGTCAGCGCACTACCGCCCAGGTTAAGCTGCTTCAGGATTCCCTCAGGTTTTACGAAGGGAAAATGGCCTTTACAGCAAGCATGCAATCTGTGATGAAGAGTGAGGAAGATTTGCTGATTGCCAACCGCGATATCAGTGGCAGCGAAAAAGGGGTAACCATGATTGAACTCAAAGCAGCGGCCGATTTTTACCGGGCGCGCCTTACTGAAATCAAAAAAGAACAGCTGAAGCTGAACCGTGATGCGGAGGTACTCAAAGAAAAAGCCGACAAGGTACGCGCCCAGCTTGATGCGTTGAATGCCCGCATGAAAAGGCCCACATCAGAGGTGCTTGTGAATGTATCGTGCAACGAGGCCACTGCAGCAGGTGTGGTATTAACTTATGCCGTTTATGACGCCCGGTGGAATCCCAATTATGATGTAAGGGCCAAAGATGTGCAAAGCCCGGTTCAGCTTTTTTACAATGCACGCGTGTCGCAGAACACCGGTGAAGACTGGAACAGCATCAACCTGAAACTATCCACGGCAAATCCCCGGCAAAGAGGCGAAAAACCCAACCTCCAGCCCTGGTATGTTGATTTTGAGCAACAGATCAGCGATCTCGGTCAATATAATGTGGCCAGACCGGGAGCCTCCAAAAGAGCTTATCTGGCTCCCGTTGTTGCAGAAGACATGCAAATGGAAATAGCTGTTGCAGAAGAAGCTGCCGTAACAGCCGCAACTTATACCGAGGTCAATGAAAACCAGACAAACCTGGAGTTCAACATCAAACTGCCTTACGACATCCCGTCGGACAGCAAGGAATATACCATCAACATCCAGGATTTCAACCTTCCTGCGTTTTTTGAATACTACTGCGCGCCCAAACTCGATCGGGAGGCATTTTTACTGGCACGGATTACAGGCTGGGAAAATTACAACCTGTTATCGGGTGAAATGAACCTGTTCTTTGAAGGAACATATGTGGGCAAGTCATTTCTGAATGTAAGGAATACCAATGACACACTTGATCTGTCATTGGGCCGCGACCGGGGAATCATAGTCACCCGTGTGAAAATGAAGGATTTTACTGAAGAAAAAACCATTGGCAGCAACAAGAGAGAAACACGTGCCTGGGAAATCACCATTAGGAATAACAAGAAACAGCCGCTGAACCTTTGGCTTGAAGACCATTTACCGGTTTCCATGAACAAGGATATTGAAGTGGAAGCCCTTGACTTTTCAGGAGGAAAACTGAACAAGGAAACCGGGCGCATTTCATGGAAACTGAAAATGGAACCAGCAGCCGAAAAGAAAGTCAGGGTATCTTTTGCTATAAAATACCCCAAGGATCAACGGGTTTTTATTGATTAATAATGCCGGCTATTCTATTATTTCCATTGATTCGGCCAGGTTGGGTTTTGCTTTGGGTTTATGTTCTGAACGTGGCTTTCCGATGACCACGAAAGCAAGTGCTTTTTCAGGTTCACTGATTTTCAGCATTTTCTCTATTTCCCTGCGTGCGAACATGGCCCCGCTCAGCCAGCATGCGCCGTATCCCATATCCACTGCCGCGAGCAGAATATTCTGAATACTAGCCCCGGCACTTTGAATATCGGGATGATTGCGTAACAGGTTGATTTCGTCGTGTGAAAGTTCAACCGCGCTTTCAAGAACGGTTACATACGGTTTTGTAACCAGCACAAGCAACACAGGCGCGTCTTTGAAGAAGGTAGAAAACCAGGTAACCTGTTTTTTCACATTTGCAGCAGCAATGGATTTTGTAGCAGGCAATTCATCAATTTTTTGCGCCACTAAATCAGCTATCTCGTTGAGCAATTTTCGGTTTGTTACCGCTATATAGCGCCAGGGCTGAAAATTGTTTACACTGGGTGCCAGCCCCCCCAATCTGACCATTTCACGAATGTCGGCCATATCAACTTTTTCATCGCTGAACACCCTGATGCTGGTGCGGGCTTCAATTGCTGCTTTAAGTTCCATAGAATTACATATTTTCATCTAATATAAAATAATTTTACCTAAAAATGAAACCAATAGGTGCAAATAATGGTAGACAAGTATATTCACCAGCCTGTCATTTTATGGTCGGGACATGAGTGAGAACCACACATTTTTTGTGTATTAGTATGATGGTATCTGATCAGGATTATCAACTCTTTGTGTATGCCTTGAAGAATTCTTCAAAGTACGACTTCAGCCAGTACTCTGAGAAATCGTTGAAGCGTAGAATATTGAAGGTGCTTACCGACCATTCCCTGAATATTACTGCTTTGATTTCCAAAATAAAGACAGATCCCGAATTTGTTGAAAAAATGGTGAAGGAAATCACAGTGAATACCACCGAGCTTTTCCGCGACCCGCAGGTATGGCAGGCCATACGGTTTAACATTCTGCCCAGGTTCAAAAACAATTCTGTTATCAACATATGGCATGCCGGTTGCTCCACAGGACAGGAAGTGTATTCCATGTTGATCCTCCTGAATGAGCTTGGCATGCTTGAAAAAGCACGGGTATACGCCACCGATATCAATACCGATGTGATGGATGCTGCCAGGCAAGGAGAATATAAGTACCGCTTCAATCTGGCCTACCTCGATAACTTTGATAAAGTGATCAAGGAAAATCCTTATAATTATGAGGAATACAATGATGTGCCTTATGAGAAATACCTGCAATTGGACAAAGCCAACGACACCATCAAACTGTTGCCTTTCCTGAGAGAGAAACCGGTATTTAAAAAACACGACCTGGTGGTTGACAACAATACGCTGTATGTGAAATTCGATCTGATCCTTTGCAGGAATGTGATAATTTATTTCAATTACAATTTGCAATGCCGGGTTTTTGACCTGTTTCACCAGAGTTTATACGACACAGGTTGCCTGGTTTTGGGAATGCATGAAACAATTCTGGGAGCCCATGCTTCGAAATTTCAAAAAAAAGGACATGCTTACTTTAAAAATTAAGACAGTTACGATATATTTGATTAAATTGAATACCAAAAGATTGTTTTTTCAAAAAGGGGGACAATGAATAAAAAAGCATCCAAATCGGCCATGAGCAATAAAATTTTTCTTGGGTTTTGGTTTGTTCTTTTCGCAACCCTGGTCCTTGTCATCAACTGGCTTTTCCGCATGCCTGTTCATAATGCTGATGAGCTTGTGCTCAGGCTCTCAGCCACAAAAAGTCAATTAGCGGATCTGAAAGCCATTCATGTTAATTTTCTGCTGAACTATAACCAGGCTGACAACCTGTTTTCAAACGCCGACGATAAGGTTGAATCAGATGCCAGATCCACAATTACAGCCATCAGGAGAGACCTGACCTATTGCAAAACGCGCTATTCGCTGGCCCGGAAAAAGGAGGTATCGGCTTCCATTGAAAGTTTTTCCAATGCACTCTCCGCATTTGAGAACGGCCTGAATGATTTCTTTTTGATCTCTCATGAGCGGGGAAATCTGAAGTCGGGGCTAATTTCTCAATGGCTGGGCCTGTCGCGTTCTATACTTGACGCAACCAGCCAGAACAAAGGAGATCAGACTGCCATCATGTTTCAGATTAAAGATCTTGAAAACCAGTATTTATTAACACGGGACATCAGAACACTGAAGAACATCTCTGTTCTTGCCGAGGAAATACGAAACCTGATAACTTATGAAGAAAGTGCTGTCAGTTACGAAGATATCGACCGTTATGCATCGCTTACAGGAAACCTGGTTTCCATTGAAAAAAGGATGGGGTATGAGGGCGCCCCGGGTATTATTGCAGGCATGCAGCAATCCATTCAAAAACTGCAGGATGATTTTCAGAAAACAAACGACCTCATTATTTACAAGGCCGACAGGGGCAGAACATGGTGGACCACAGCACGCTATTTCTTCATCATGCTTATCGTGGCGTTGTACATCTATTTGTTCATCAGTGTTTTCTCGATAGTAGATCCGCTGAAACAACTGGCCGGTTTTGCACAGAAAATTGCCCGTGGAGAATTTCCCGATGATGCTGTTTCGTGCGGTAACCTGTCGGATATGCAGGACATTAAGAATTCTCTTGATGAACATGTTGTCTCCTTGCGCAACAAGTACGCATTTACCAGTGCAATGAACCAGGATATTCTTGATACAACGCTGGATTTGCAGGGTGAAAATGATGATCTGGGACACGAACTCATACGGCTTCAAAAGAAGATATCGGATACCGCTGAAAAGCAAGCCAGAAATGAAGAAGATAATCTGAAGAGGCGTTACATGAATGAAGGTCTGGCCAGATTTGCTGAAATCCTGCGTACAAAAAGCAATGACCTGAACTTATTGGGTGATAACTTCATCCGTGAAATAGTCAAGTATCTGAACGCCATTCAGGGCGGTTTCTTCATTTTTGAAGATTCAGACACATCAACTCCGGCTTTGAACCTGATAGCCGCATTTGCATACAACCGCAAGAAATACATGAACAAGTCGATTTCCGTGGGTGAAGGACTTGTGGGAACATGTGCCAAAGAAAAGAAAACCATCAACCTGGTGGAAATACCTGCCGGATATATCACCATCACATCGGGACTGGGAGATACACCCCCTGACAACCTGTTGCTGGTGCCTGTAATGCACGAAGACGAACTGCTTGGGGTGATTGAAATTGCTTCGCTCAACCGGTTCAAGGATTATGAGGTTGACTTCGCTGAGCAGGTTGCACAAACCCTGGGATCAACCATTGATTATACACGTAACAACCAGAAAACTGCTGATTTGCTGGCCAGATCGCAACAACAGGCACTCGAAATGGCAGAACAGGAAGAAGAAATGAGGCAGAACATGGAAGAACTGAAAGCCACACAGGAAGAATCGGGCCGGCGCGAGGAAGAATTCAGGGGAATCGTGGAAGCCATGGGAAACTCTATGTATATAGTTGAATATGATTTGGAAGGAAAGATCAGCCACGGCAATGAGAAATTATGTGTCTTGCTGGGAACCACCCAGGATGAACTTATTGGAAAATTGCACCAGGATGTATTCAATGGCACATTGAAAACCGATACCCGGTTTTGGGAGGACGTATTGAAGAACAAACATGTCAATGTACATGAAACCATCAGGATAGGCAAGAAGGAAATTGGAATTCTGGAAAACTTCACACCTGTTGTTAATCGTGAAGGAATTACAGTTAAATATATAAATTTCGCGACAGATGGCCGAATTGGGAATAGTTGATATACGGGAAATCATCAGGCTCATAAAATCGTTGCACAACTACGATTTTTCAAGTTATGCGCTTACTTCTTTCAAGCAACGGCTGGAACGGGTTATGAAGCTGTATGCCCTGGGATCACTGGAAAGCCTTTTGCGAAAATTACAGGATGACGCAGTTTTTTTCGATGTTTTCCTTTATGAAATGACTGTGCCTTCTACCGAAATGTTTCGTGACCCATCTCTTTGGCGTTGGTTAAGGGAGGAGTTTTTCCCTCAGCAAACCGATAAAAATGCCGGTAAATTTAAAATCTGGCTCCCGTTATGTGTTTCAGGAGGAGAATTGTATTCGCTTGCCATACTGCTTCATGAAATCGGCATGGCCGATAAGGTACAAATTACCGCCTCCTGTATAAGTAACAAAAGCATTGATTTAATCAGGAGTGGCACTTATGATGCAAAAAAAATCGAAATCTCCGAGGAGAACTATAAAAGATTCAACGGGCTCAGGGAATTATCATCCTATTACAAACCCGAAAAAGACTATATGGTTAGAAACAACAGCCTGATTGAGTATGTTGAATTTAAAAAACTAAATATTAACTTTGATAATGCACCCCAAAATGTCAAACTGATCCTGTTCAGAAATACCCTGATATACTATAATCCCGCTCTGCAGGAAAAAATACTGCAGGTTCTTCACGGATCCCTTTCGGTTTCAGGTCACCTGATCCTCGGCATTCGTGAAAAGATACCCGGATTGAGTACCAGCAGGGATTTTGAATTTGTAAATGAAGCTGAGAGCATATACCGTAAAAAATATTGATTTGATAATGAATTACAAAGCAGTCATATTAGGCGGATCAGCTGGCAGTTTCCAGATAGTTACCCGGATACTGAATTCATTGCCCAAGAATTTTCCATTGCCGGTTTTGCTTTGCCTTCACCGGCTCAAGCATGTTCGCTCCGGATTTGTGGAGGCGTTGTCACTGAAATCCAATATACCTGTTGAGGAACCTTATGACAAGGACTCGCTCAGGCCCGGGAAAGCTTATCTCGCACCGGCCAATTATCACATGTATGTTGAACTTTCAAACCGTATCGCTTTGTCAACTGAAGATACGGTAAATCATTCCCGACCCTCCATTGACCTTTCCTTTATTACAGCAGCCAACGCATACCGCGAGAAACTCATTGGAATCATACTTTCGGGCGCCAATAAAGACGGAGCGTTGGGGCTTAAAAGGGTTCATGATAACGGAGGCATTGCCATAGTTCAGGATCCCAATGAATGTGAAGTGAAAACAATGACACAATCTGCCCTGCAACTTACTAAAGTGGATTTCGTATATAGCACAGATCAGATCATTAGTTATTTACAAAAGCTCCGGTAAGTCGATGATTGACATGAAAAAATACAGAAAATTCAGCATTACAGCCCTGATCATTTTGGTTGTGGGTTTGCTGCTGACATTTGCCGCCCTTTTGAATTCTCTGCGGAACAGCAATGCGCAAAAAGAGGGATGGGTTGTGTTTTTCGTTCTCATTCTTTTTGCCACCGGTATATTTCTGTTTTTTATCGCCTTCAGATCCACAGATGAAGCTGAACTTGAGAACGTGAAAAAACTTGCCTTTGAAGCCGGAAAGAAAGAAACACTGCAGGAAATGGAAAGCAGAAAACAGGAAGAAACCAGCGAAGAAAAAAATGAGTCAGAAGCCATTGACCACACCGTTGCTTCCGTGCTAACCGGCATGCAGGGAATCAGGGCCATAAACAGCTTCTGCAACAAGGTATTGTCAAATTTAGGCAGGGAAATGGGTTTTGTTCAGGGTATCATTTATGTGAAAGATGCTAAAGACAACCTGTTCAGTCCAACCGGGGAATATGCCCTCACGGATCGCAAACCGGGTACCTTTGAGCCGGGAGAAGGCCTTGCAGGCCAGGTTGCCGAGAGCAAAACCAGGATGGTACTGTATGACGTACCTGAAAACTATTTCACGGTTTCATCGGGATTGGGTAATTCGCAACCCCGATTCCTGCTAATTGTTCCTGTTCTTAACAATGATGAAAGTATTGCAGTAATAGAGCTCGCGGCATTTAAAAAACCAGACGCCTTAACCGGGAAAATTCTTGATAAATTAGCATCTGAACTGGGGCCCAGGATTCATAAATTTGCAGTTGCCTGATAATTATGAGCACAGAAAACAAAAATAATATCATTCAGGAGGTGCTGCGAACGGAAACGTTTGTTGCAGGTCTCGTCACCGGTCTTACACTGACCCTTCTTGGATGGTTTCTGGAATTTCTAAGAAGCAGGATTCAGGTATCCTTTACGGGTATTGGCGAAATTCACAGGAGCAATCCCCTG
>JAFGOR010000163.1 GCA_016926375.1 Bacteroidales bacterium | reverse complement strand
CGGCTATGTTTCCCAGTTCTGCTGCCGCCAGGGCGGCATAGTCGAGTGGCATGGCAATGGGTTGCCCGTGAAAATTGCCGCCGCTGACGGCTTTATCTTTGCTGAATACGATGGGATTGTCGGTAACCGAATTCAACTCGGTGGTAATAATTTGCTTCAGATGCAGATAGGCATTGCGCGAGGCGCCGTGTACCTGGGGTATGCAACGCAGCGAGTACGGGTCCTGCACTCGATGGCAATTGCGATGCGATTCTACAATTTTCGAATTGGCGGTAAGCTGGCGCATGCGCGCTGCCACGTGTAGTGTGCCTTCGTATGGCCGCAGTTGGTGCAGTGCCTCGTCAAAGGTTTTTACCGATCCGAGCATGGCTTCGAGGTTCATGGCTGCAATGATGTCGGCATGGTCGAGGCAGTTCTGGAAGCGTTCAATGAATTGTACCGCATGCGCTGCCATAAACTGGGTGCCATTGATCAGGGCCAGGCCTTCTTTGGGCCCCAGCACAAGCGGATTGAGGCTGTAGCCTTTCAGTGCCGATTCAGCCGGGGTAATTTTACCTTTAACCAGTACCTGTCCGTATCCGATCAGGGGCAGGAACAAGTGGGCCAGGGGAGCCAGGTCACCCGAGGCGCCCACCGATCCCTGCGCGGGAACGCATGGGGTGATGTGCTGTTCGATGTGCCAGATAATGCGGTTCAAGGTGTGAAAGGAAATACCTGAATAGCCAAAGGCCAGGGAATGTAGTTTAAGGATCATCATGAGCCTGCTGATTTCTTCGGGGATGTAGTCGCCAACCCCCACAGCATGACTTAACAACAGGTTGAGCTGGAGCCGGCGGGTGTCTTCGCCGGAGATTTGCGTGGTGCAGAGTGGCCCGAAACCCGTGTTGATGCCATATACCGATTCCGTTCCGGCCACTATGTCTTCCACGGCATTGCGGTTAACTCTTATTTTTTCGATCGTTTCAGGCGTAAGTTCGCCTCCGATTGTACCCCGGCACAGTTCCAATGCCACTCCCGGCGTCATGTGGTCGATACCATAGCGAAATTTCATAATAAGGCTTTTAGTAAATTTAATGTAAAGTTGTGTGATTTGCTTTGGCGATGTAACATGAATGGTGTTTTGTATTATGTTTAGTATTATAACACATACTTCGACGGGCCTGCCTGCCGGCGAGGCAGGCTCAGTATGACACTAAAAAAAGTTACCACATACCAAGTTATCAATTGTCTTTGTGGTAAAACATGACTTTTGGTTGTAATCATGGGCTCGATATACTGCTAAATATCATAAAACAGTATGGCCAAAAATCACTAACTTTTCAGTGAAATTAGCCTTACTTTATTAAATGAATAGAGTGGTGAACAATTTGGATGTGAATATCACAGAACCCCTGTTAAGGGGTTCAATACGAATAGCGCCGGGTGCAACCCGGTGTGATATGGGAATTCATTCATCTCCAACCACGGAGTGGTTGAATGTGCCTATTGTAAACTACTCTTTTACATTCAACCACTCCGTGGTTGCTGTGACCAATGCAATTATTCTTCTCACCGGGTTTCACCCTGCGCTAATCACATTAAACCACTCCGTGGTTTATTACAATATATTAATATAGAAGAACATATAATAATTCAACTGTTAATACGAGTATAATATAGTTCACTATCAAAAGGAGTACGTATGGCTACAAAAAACATCATTATCATTGGTGCAGCAGGAAGAGATTTTCACAATTTCAACACCTGTTTCAGGGACAATCCCGATTATCATGTAGTTGCCTTTACGGCAGCGCAAATTCCCGATATTGCGGGGCGCAAGTACCCGGCTGAACTTGCCGGTAAGTTGTATCCCGAAGGCATACCAATATATGCCGAATCGGACCTGGAAAGGCTGATCAAAGAGCTGAAGGTGGATGAATGTGTTTTCTCGTACAGTGATATTCCCTATACCCGTGTGATGCATATTGGTGCGCGTGTGAATACGGCAGGAGCCGATTTCAAGTTGCTGGGCACGGGCCAGAGCATGCTGAAAAGCAGTAAACCGGTGATAGCTGTTGGCGCAGTGCGCACGGGCTGTGGTAAATCACAGACTTCGCGGCGTGTGATTGAGATACTCATGAAAATGGGGTTGAAGGTGGTTGCAGTGCGGCATCCGATGCCCTATGGAAATTTGGCCGAGCAAAAGGTACAGCGTTATGCCACGCTGGATGACATGGTTAAACACAAGTGCACCATTGAGGAAATGGAAGAGTATGAACCCCATGTGGCACGGGGCAATGTAATTTATGCCGGAGTGGATTACCAGGCTATTTTAAATGCTGCAGAGAAAGATCCCGATGGTTGCGACGTGATACTGTGGGATGGCGGCAACAACGATTTCCCGTTTTACAAGTCGGATCTCACCATTACCGTAACCGATCCGCACCGGGCCGGACATGAGCTGTCGTATTATCCCGGTGAAATTACGCTGCGCCTGGCCGATGTGGTGGTGATTAACAAAATTGACACCTCGTCACCCGAGAATATACAAATTGTACGCCAGAACATTACTGCTGTAAATCCCACAGCCCTGGTTGTTGATGCGGCATCACCCCTTACCCTGGATAAGCCCGAAAGCATCAGGGGAAAAAGGTGCCTGGCTATTGAAGACGGACCCACCCTCACCCACGGAGAGATGAAATTGGGTGCCGGAACGGTTGCCGCCATGAAATGGGGGGCCAGCGAACTGGTTGATCCGCGTGTTTATGCCGTGGGCAAGATCAAAGAAACATTCGAAACCTACCCCAACATTGGCACTCTATTACCCGCCATGGGATACGGAAAGCAACAGGTGGCCGATCTGGAAAAAACCATTAATGCCACACCCTGCGATGTGGTGGTGATAGGCACTCCCATTGATCTGAACCGGATTGTTAAAATCAACAAGCCTACGGTGCGGGTGACTTATGAGCTGCAGGAAATTGGCACACCCAATCTGCAGATGGTGCTGGAAGCATTTGTGAAGAAGATGAAAAAGTAATCTTAATTGTGAATGAAGACGCGTCTTCGATCGTAATGACGCATCTTCGTTCGCAATGACAATCAGGCGTATTGAGCAAGACAACCTTCAGCGGGTTAACTACTGCTGAAGGTTTTATTATTGATGCCTGGTAGTTTTCGGTTTCAGGTATTGTTGCACCTTTTCAATTAACTGCCCCGGCCTGATGGGTTTGGGCAGGTAATCGGTGAAGCCTGCTGCTTTGAAACGGGCAGCATCATCCATCATGGCATAGGCCGTTTGTGCGATTATGGGTATGCCGGGATGGATTTCCCATATCAGTTTGGCGGCCATAAACCCATCCATTCCGGGCATTTTAATATCCATCAGGATCAAATCGACCGGTTGGCCGGTATTTTTGCGAAAGAAGTCGGTTATTTCAGTTCCGCTCCGGAAACTGATTACGTTTACCTCCATTTTACTTAATATGCGGGTTAACAAAAACAGGTTGCTTTCGTCGTCTTCTGCAATGGCAATACAATAATTGCTCCGGTTTTCATTCAGGAATTCAGCAGGAGTTTTTGCATCATCTGAAACCGGTTTCATTTTTACCAGGCTCTTTGGCAGTGTGAAACAGAAATCACTGCCCTGGCCAGGCAGAGATTCTACCCAAATGTTTCCCCCCAATGTGTCGCACAGCTTTTTACATATGGCCAATCCCAAACCTGCACCGGCATGAAACTTGTCAACGTGATCTTCAGCTTTCCAAAAGCGGTTGAAAATATTGGGCAAATCTTTCTTTTCAAAACCAATTCCGGTGTCTTTTACAAAAAAAGTAATATAATCAGGGTCATCTAAGCTAAGGCCAATTTCAATGGTGCCTTTTTGAGTGAATTTCACGGAATTGGACAACAGGTTACTTAAAATCTGCCTGAATCGCTCCTGATCTGTGTTAAGTACCAATTCTTCATTTGCCACAATAGTCGGCATTACAATCCTTACCTGGTCCCGGTCAATACCCGAGTTAAAAAAATCAACCAATTCAACGACCAATTGATATACCGAGAAAGATTCAATGGACGATTCCAATTGCCCGGCTTCAATTTTTGATAAGTCCAGAATATTTTCGATGATGTGAAGTAACTGATAGCCATTTGAGTTAATGATCCCGAAATATTCATCCTTGTCTTTCGAAGACAGGGAGGCATCGTTAAGCAGCGAGGTGAAACCGATAATGGCATTGAGAGGAGTACGTATTTCATGCGACATATTGGCCAGAAAGGCTGATTTTAACCGGTCAGATTCTTCCGATTTTTCTTTCTCTTTGCGAAGTTCCTTATGTGTGGCGGTCAACCGTTCGTGGATTTTCCTGAGCTCGGTGTTCATTTCATTTACCTGCTGGTTGGTATTCTTCAACATCAAATTCTTCTCCTTAATTTCATCGAGTTTTTGCAAAACCAATTCCTCGGCTGCCTTTCTCTGTCTTATTTTCATAAACAGAATCATCACGATAACCAGGAGAAATCCAATAAATGCGATCAGTGCAATAATGAACTTAAAATATTTAAATAGCGCATCATGAGGTTTATTAATGATTATCGCATCATCAGGCAGGTTATTTTTTGCTATATGATATTGATCAATAATTTTATAATCGAAATAGTACTTGTTTTCGGGTCGGACAACCCTTTCCGGTAGTGTAAAATCAGGAATATCAATAAACTTCAATGCCAGGTTAGCCGCATCTCTGCCATGTACACTGCCTTTGATAAAAATTCCTCCTGCAATTCCTTTTCCCAGAAGCGTTTCACTTTCCATAAACACCGGAACCTTTGATTTACGAATCACCTGTAAATTAACCGATTCCGTATTGTAGGAATTTCCTTGTTTGTCCTGATGATAATTTATCAGACCTATGGCAGCACCTTTTTCAATCATACTTACTTCCTTTAGCAAAGAATCCAAAGAAAGGCCGGATAAATAAACAAATTTAAAACGGTTGGCATATTCAGTTTCAAGGTTTCTGACATACCTCATGTTGATCAGACCGGTTGTTGTAATGCCGTCAGAAATGAAATAGAGTTTTTTCAGGTCGGGCATAGCCTGCACTATCAGGTCGATTTCGGCTTTCAGGTCAATTCCTTCCAGAATTCCATAGAAGTGGGTGTTTTCAAAATGATAGTCATCGGAATTGTTAATGCCGCAAAATACCACGGGCACTCCGGGTATCAGGCTGTCGGCATATTGCATCATAAAGTCAAGCGCATCATTATCGCTTACCAGGGCCACATTGAATTGGATATTGCGGTACTTATTTTTATAAAGATCAAACAGATCATCAAATTGTGATCTTTCAAATCGTTTGGCATCCAGGAACTCGATATAAAGCTGTACGTCCTTGCGTTGGTTAAACACATTCAAAACACCTGCAACAATGCTGTCAGTCCAGGTATATGTGGGCGCATAGGAATTGATATACAGCACATTGCTTCCGGCAGAAACAATTTCCTGAGATTGAATCTTACTTGTGTATACAAAAAGAAACATTACAACTGCGAGAAGCTTTGCTGCTTTCCTTGTCATGAGCTGATGGAATTATTGCTTATGAATCATTGCACGCGTTCGGGGTTTAAGAATTTCTTCACTTTTTCAATTAATAAGCCGGGCCTGATAGGTTTTGAAATATAATCGTCAAATGACGAAGATTTAATCTTGTTCACATCTTCAACCATGGCATAAGCAGTTTGAGCAATGATCGGTATGCGGGGCTCTGTTTTCCGGATGTAGTTGGTGGCAGTATACCCATCCATACCGGGCATTTTGATGTCCATCAGGATCAGATCTACCTTTTGATGTGCGCTATCCTGAAAGAAATCAACAATTTCTTTTCCGTTTTTGAAGCTGATAATTTCCACCTGCAACTTCTTCAGAATTCGGGTTAACAGGTAAAGGTTGTAGGTTTCGTCTTCGGCAATGGCAATGGTGAAGCCACTCCAATTGTGATTGTCGGAATAGGCCGGACTTTTGCTACCGGCTTTCACATTCGATTTCTTTATATGCGAAGTTGGAAATGCAACAAAAAAAGTGGAGCCAATTCCGGGAGTTGATTCCAGCCATATTCTGCCACCCAATGCTTCGCTTAACTTTTTGGTGATTGACAACCCCAGGCCTGTGCCGGCATAAAACCTTTCGCCCTGCTCATTTGCTTTCCAGAACCTGTTGAATATATTGCCCATATCTTTCTTTTCAATACCAATACCGGGGTCTTTCACAAAAAACGTGATTTCATCTTTCAGGTCAAAATGATACCCTATTTGAATAACGCCCTTATGGGTGAACTTCACAGCATTCGACAGGAGGTTGCTGAATATCTGCTTAAACCGCATCGGATCGGAATTCAGCATAATCCGGGACTTATCTTCAGGTATTGATAAACTGATATCTACCAAATCATCACCCTTACCTGGTTTGAAAGAATTCACCAGATCAATAAGCAAATCGTTGACTGAAAAGGACTCCGTGAATACTTTCAATTGCCCGGCTTCAATTTTGGATAAATCAAGAATATCGTCGATTATGTGAAGCAACAGATCACTGTTGGAGGTAATGATCCGGAAGTATTCCTCCCGGTCTTCGATGGACATTGAAGCATCAGAGAGTAGAGAGGAGAAGCCTAAAATTGCGTTAAGGGGTGTCCGTATTTCGTGCGACATGTTGGCCAGGAACGCAGACTTCAGCTTATCCGACTCTTCAGATTTTTCCCTGGCCTGAATCAATTCATCATTGGTTTTCGAAAGGTGTTCATTGATTTCTTCCAGCTCGGCATTCATTTCGTTTACCTTCAGTTGAGCAAACTCCAGTTTTTCGTTCTTCTCACTGATCTCATGAAGTTTCTGCCGAACCAGTTCTTCGGCCTTCTTTCTTCTGCCAACATTCATGAACAGCAGCATGATGATGAACAACAGCAAGCCGATTAACGCGAGTAAAAGGAAGATGTATTTCAGGTATTTGAAAAAGGATTGCGGTTTGTTAATGATGACGGCGCCTTCAGGGAGCAACTTTTCTGATATATTGAACCTTTTCAGCACCTGGTAATCAAAATAGGAAATGCCTTTTGGTTTTAACAATTGCTGATTCGGACTGTAATTCTTATTGTCGATAAAGTTCAGCGTGAGTTCTGCAATTTCCCTGCCATGTGCGGCACCGTTATTGATAATACCTCCGGCCAGACCTTTTCCCAGTAAAGACTCATTATCAGTGAATATGGGAACAGCAGATCTCCTGGCAATTTCACGATGCACTGCTTCAACATTAACCGGATTACCCTGATCGTCCTGGTAATAGTTGATCAACGCAATTGCATTTCCTTTCTCAAATTCAGAAACAGCCTGCATGAGTGAATCCAGTGCATAGTTATGTATGTATTCAAATTTCAGATGGCTGACATATAAGGGCTGAATTTGCTTTACAATACTGAGGTT
This sequence comes from Bacteroidales bacterium, assembly GCA_016926375.1. Taxonomy (GTDB): domain Bacteria; phylum Bacteroidota; class Bacteroidia; order Bacteroidales; family UBA10428; genus UBA5072. The sequence goes on along the minus strand of JAFGOR010000163.1, from coordinate 38,298 downwards.
CGAAAGGCTGGTGGTGCTTTTATCGGTTATGAAATAGATCTTTTTGCAATCAGGAATAACCCGGATGATCAAATCAATTTCTTCCTTCAGGTCAACGGCATCAAGTATTCCATAAAACTCCCTGTCTTTGAAACTATAATCACCGGGATTGTTGATTCCGCCAAAGATTCGGGGAATACCCGGAGCCAGACTGTCTCCGTACATCATCATGAAATCCAGTGCGTCGTTGTCGGTAGCGATTACTGCATCAAAACGGATGGTCCTGTATTTTTCCTTATAGAGCGTGTAAAGTTGATCAAAATGAGTTTGTCCGAAACGTTTTCCGTCCAGAAATTCCGTGTACAACCGGATATCAGGTCTGGAAGAGAAGGATTTCTGAATTCCGCAAATCAGACTATCAGTCCAGTAATACCCCAGGGCATAAGAATTAACGTACAGCACATGATGCATTTCCGAATGGGTATCCTGAAGCCTGGCTTTCCCTGAAATGAGCGTTAGCAGAACCAGGAATACCGATGCATACTTGCTAATTTTGCCCATTGTAATGGTGGAATATTTACGTGGCATTAATATAAGAAAAAAACTGCGATTTTTTAAGTTTTAACGTAATTTTAGCATAACCGGCAATTTGGCCCATGTGTTCAAATGCCATTGATAATATATCTGTTTATGAATTCGTCACAATTGAAACAAATATTTTGCTTACTTCAGAAACAAAACTAAATTTGGTATGACATTAAACCAAGGTGATCCATTAAAAAGAGAAAGGTGCTGGTTTTGAAAAGAATGCTTCTTTTTACGGGCCTGGCTCCGTTAACGCACACGGAAAAAAATTGAGCTTTTGGTATACTGATTTCATGAATATTACAATTAGATGCTGTAAAACAAGAAAAATAGAGTAATAACAATTAACAGGTTCACTATTATGAAAACTGAATTAAGATATGCCAGTCACCCTGATGATTTCAGGAGTTACGATACCACGCGCATCCGCAGGGAATTTCTCATTGAAACACTGTTTGTGCCGGGGGGTATTACGCTGACTTACAGCATGTACGACCGATACATCGTGGGAGGAGCCATGCCGACCGACAAACCTTTGAAACTCGAAGCGTTTGATGACCTGAAAGCTGCCGATTTTCTTGATCGCCGTGAAATGGGAATGATCAATGTGGGTGGTGATGCGGAAATTATTGCCGGCGGAGTTACCTACACATTGGGTTATAAAGAAGCCCTATACCTGGGGAAGGGAACAGCAGGTATTGTTTTCCGGTCAGTTGATAAGAGCAAGCCTGCAAAGCTCTACATCAATTCAGCACCTGCACACCATGCTTATCCGTGTAAGAAGGTGACACTTAAAGAAGCCATAGTGGCAGAAATGGGAAGCCTTGAGGCATCGAACCACCGGAATATCAACAAATTGCTGGTGAGTGGTGTGGTGGAAACCTGCGGGTTGCAAATGGGACTCACCACGCTGAGTCCGGGCAGCGTATGGAACACCATGCCCCCGCATACCCACGGCCGGAGGATGGAAGCTTATTTTTACTTTGAAGTTCCGGCAGGACAGGCCATATGCCACTTCATGGGAGATCCCGATGAAACCCGTCACATCTGGATGAAGAACAATCAGGCTGTCATTTCTCCATCGTGGAGTATCCACAGCGCTGCCGGCACCGCCAGTTACTCTTTTATCTGGGGAATGACCGGGGAAAACCTTGATTACGGAGATATGGACATCAGGCAACCCGACCAATTAAAATAAAAGAAGCCAAAATGAAAGAACTATTTGATCTGACAGGTAAAACAGCCCTGGTAACCGGGGGAACACACGGCATCGGACTGGCCATCGGAATCCTCCTGGGCAAGGCAGGAGCCCGGGTTTGTGTAAACGACCGAACGGAAGATAAATTGAAGGAGTGTCGTGAAGCTTTTTCCCGCGAAGGGCTGGAGGCTTATACACTTGTATTTGATGTGACTGATGAAGATGATGTCAACAGGGGCATATCGGAAATTGAGAAAAATGTAGGACAGGTGGATATCCTGGTGAACAATGCCGGAATTATCAAAAGAATTCCCATACTGGATATGCCGATTGCCGATTTCAAACAGGTGATTGATGTGGACCTGGTGGCACCGCTCATTGTTTCCAAGAGGGTGGCACCCGGAATGATCCGCAAAAAACAGGGTAAAATTATCAACATGTGCTCCATGATGAGTATATATGGTCGCAATACCGTGTCGGCCTATGCATCGGCCAAGGGTGGTCTGAAGCTTTTAACCGCCAACATGACCTGCGAATGGGCCAGGTACAACATCCAGATCAACGGCATTGGCCCCGGTTATATTGCCACTTCGCAAACTGCACCCATTCGTGAAAACGGACATCCGTTCAACGACCTGGTGATGACGCGCACACCGGCAGGCCGTTGGGGCGAACCGGACGATGTTGCCAACGCGGCTCTTTTTCTGGCATCAAAAGCCAGCGATTTCGTCAACGGGCACATTCTCTTTGTGGATGGCGGAATTCTGGCCAACTTCGGCTATGTGAAGGGCGAGAATGAGGTGGGGTAGGCGAGCCTGTATTTTGTATATTGAAAACCATTGTAATTAAACCCGGAATATGAAAACCTGCAGCAATTCGTTATTCACCCTGGTCATCCTGTTTATTTTGTTAACAGGTTGCAGTAAGGATAAAGTTTATGTCATCAGCAACAGTGAAAACGAGCCGGTAACCGATTTGGCGTATGTGCTGAACCGGTCGGTTGTGAACCGGTTTCTGGCTGATTCAACAACAGAATTAAAGCCCGGTGTGCGCGATGAAAGCGGAACCTGGTTGCCCTCGCAATGCGACGATTTGGACGGCGACGGCCGGTGGGACGAGTTAGCCTTCCTGTGCAGCCTGAAAGCCGGTGAAAGCAAAAAAGTTGTTTTTGAAATTCCGGATTCCATGCCTGAATTTCCCAAACGGACCAACATCCGGTTTGGCCGCATGACAAAGCCCTTTGAGGAAGTGGTGGGAGATTTGCGCATGAAAACCAACGATACGGAGTTCACGACACCTGTTTACCAGATGGAAGGACCGGCCTGGGAAAACGATGTAATTGCTTTCCGCAATTATTACGATGCACGCAACGGCATGGATATCTTCGGGAAATGCACAGCGGAAATGGTATTGGACAGTGTGGGCGTCAACGGCCGGGAATATCACATGCTGGCCGATTGGGGCATGGATATTTTAAAAGTTGGAAATTCTCTTGGCGCCGGTGCTATTGCCATTGGCATTGGTGATTCGCTGTATCGCGTGGGTCTCTGCGAAGAAGGCAGTTACCGGCAGATTAGTGAGGGGCCGGTGCGCGCCATGCTTGAATTTACTTATAAAAATGTGCCGGCCGCCAACCGCCTGTACAACGTCACACACCGGATATCCATTTATGCCGGGGAGCATTTTTACCGGAACGATGTTTGGGTTGATGGTCTGCAGGGCGACGAAGAGCTGGTTACCGGCATTGTGAACCTGCATGATGTGGCCGCCGATACCTTTGATTCAGGGAATATGAAGGTGATGTATTCCTTAGGTAAACAAGGTTACAGCGGAGAATGGCTGGGTATGGGCATCCTGGTGTACGCGGAACAGTTCAAAGGATATCGTGAAGCGGATACTACCGGAACCGGTATTGTCAACACCCATTTGGTTTCACTGGCACTGAGCAGTGATCAACCCACTGTTTATACCTTCCTGGCCGCCTGGGAAAACCGGGATGAGCAGGTAAAAGACAAGGATTATTTTGTTGATATGCTTAAAAAAGCGGTTGGCAGGATTGCAATGACGGATACGCCCGTCAGGCGCTGAAACAGAAAGAGCGCAGTCGGGAGACTGCGCTCTACGCAGAGCTATAATTAACCGTGATTTTAGATTCCGGCAACCACTACATTGTCGATGACCAGACTGGGGAACCGGGCCTGGCTGTAAATCCAGGGATCGTTGGCCACTTCAACCAGCTTGTTCCAGAAAGTGAGGTGATTGTCGGCAACGTTCATTTCGGCAACATTCTGAACAAACTGCCCCTTGTCGTACAATTTACCGATAATGCCCACCGAAAAATCACCCGTGGTTGCATTGGAATTGCCTCCGATATAGTCGGTAACCAGGATGCAGCGACCGAGATCCTTGATGATCTCATCAACGCTTCTTTGGCCGGGAGGTATGATCAGGTTGGTGATCGATCCCGATGTGGGTTCCCATCCCAGTTTGCGGCTGTAATACCAGTCGACCAGAAACTCATTAACCCTGCCTTCGGTGATTAGGTTGCGCTTCCGGGTGGGGAATCCGTCATCATCAAACAGCCTCGATCCCAGTCCCCTGGGAATAAAAGGGTCCTCCTGAACAGTCAGCAGTTTACTGCCGAATTGTTGTCCCTTTTTATCTGCAAGGAATGATCTTTTCTGTTGTATACTGCCCGCAGACATCGGATTCAGCAGTCCGCCCAGAATCCTTGCTGCTCCGCGGTTTTCAAGAATAACCGGAAGTGTTTCGGTTGGAATTTTTTTACCACCCATCAAATCAAATGTTCTTTTGGCAGCCTTTGTTCCGATATCCTGCAATGAGGGAAGGTCGGTTTTATAACGGCAACTCACGTAGTAATATCCGTTTGGTCTTCTGTCTCCTTCATCCTGGAGCGTCATGGATGCGCCAATGGAGTAATTGGTGCCTTTGTTAAAGCCTTCAAACCCGTTACTGGTTTTGGTAAAATCTTCCCAGGTGTCATCATTTTCTCCGGCTTCAACAGAGATTACTTTTTCTCCGCCACTTTTCAGGCAGGCATCTTCAACAGCTTTTGCCATGGCATGCCGGTCTTCGGGCAACAATTTACTAAAATCGGGATCCGACAGTTGCAGATCCAGGCTTGATCTTCCGCTATAATACTTTGGGTCAGGCAGCGTGCGGAACGGATCTTCCTCCATGATTCGGGCATTGTCAATCAGATCGGTAATGAAGCCCTCAAGGGTTGATTTGCGGAAATCGGGAGTAGATTTTCCGGCATACCTGTTATTGTAAAATACCTCAAGATACAGGCCCTGTGTTGTTGCCTCCTTAATAATCTCGGGTTTCCTTTCGCGGTAATTGATTTCAACGGATCTTCTTTTGGAGATATTCACTTTACAATCCTTTGCCCCGGCTTTTAATGTCTGGTCAATTACCCAACCTGCCAGTTCGCGGAATTCCTGTTGCTGATCTTTCCTATAGTTCATGACTGGCCTCCTTTCTGCTGGGTACCCCCAACGGTTAATGATTTTACCAAACAGGTGGGCATCCCGAAACCTACGGGCACACCCTGTCCATTTTTGCCGCACTGACCGGCACCTCCCTGGTACATAACCAGGTCATTGGCAACCATAGTCATGTTGGCCAGCATTTTCGGTCCGTTGCCCATGATGTTCACATCTTTGATTGGGGCTGTGAGTTTACCGTTTTCGATCAAACGTCCTTGTGAAACATAAAAGGCAAAATCGCCTTCTCCGATTTTTACCTGTCCGTTACTCACGTTTTCAACATAAATACCATTGCCTGCCTGTTTGATCACATCTTCCGGCGTGGCCTGTCCGCCCAGCATGTATGTATTTCGCATACGCGGCATCGGGTAGTTCTGGAAATCCTGCCTGCGGCCATTTCCTGTTGGTTTCACACCGTAATGTTTTGCGGAAATCCTGTCGTGTATGTAACTTGTAAGAATACCGTTTTCAACCAGCATGGTTTTTTGTCCGGGAATGCCTTCATCGTCCACGTTAATACTTCCGGCCAGATTCATGTTGGTCCCGTCATCGATGATGTTGATAAAGGGTTCCGCAACTTTTTTGCCGAGCAGGGTGCTGTATGTTGAGATGTTCTTGCGGTTGAAATCGGCTTCCATACCGTGGCCAATGGCTTCATGAAGCAGAATGCCGGTAACTCCGGGTCCGAGCACCACGGGTATTTCACCTGCGGGAGGCTGAATGGCATCAAAAAGTTTCAGGGCATTGTGAACGGACATGGATGCTATTTCTTCGAGAGCCTGCTCGTTATAATAAGAAAACTCCCGACGGCCACCCAGGTTCCAGAACGACTGTTCCCGCTTGCCATTTCTTTCGGCCACCACAGAGGCGTAAAGATAGCCTGAGGGGATCAGGTCCTCTGCCATTACCCCGTCGCTGGTAACAATCAGAACGCGCTTTACATTGTTGGAAAAGCCGGCGTTGACTTTCACAATTTCAGATGACAATGAAAAGCATTTCTGATTCAGAGCCTGCAATAAAGGCAGCTTTTCCCTGGCGGGATAACCATTGAAATCGGGACTCACAGGGTAGTAGTTTCCGATATTTGGCGCACTGAAAGAGCCGTTGACAGCAGATGCGCTCATGCTGCTGATGGTAGATGCGGTTGCAGCTGCCGAGAGCATGGACTCTTCTGTAAGCTCCTGCGTATAACCATATCCCACCTGATCGCCCTTAACGGTTCGGATGCCTACCCCCAGTCCGATATCGCCATAGGACTGGTTCACCTTGCCATCTTCGAGGCCCAGGTAATTGGATAATGTAAATTCAAAGTACAGGTCGGCGAAGTCGCCGCCTTTGGAGAGTGCTTTAGCCAGTAATTTCTGGCAGAGTGCTTCATCAACTCCGAATTCCTTCAGAAAGTAACTGCCGGAGGTTTGGGTGTCCAGCCAGGTACCTGCATCGAGTTTGGGGAGTAAAAAAAAGGTACCGCCAGCCATGGCAGCACCTTTAAGGAATTTCCTCCGGTGAATGGGTTTCATTTTGAGTGTAATTGATTGAATGTTGAACTAAATTAAGGAGTATTTCAACAAAAATCAATGGCTCAGGCAGAAAATAACAATATTTAACAATAGCAATAACGGCTAATCCGCTGCGTTCCGTCTGCCTTCGTGCCGGAAACGCCTATCCGGCAGATTTTTTAAACACAAAGCTCCCAAAGTGAAATCGTCACGAAGAACGCTAAGAAACAGGCACACAAAGGAGAGTTCCGCTATTGGCGGGACTTTTGGTATTCCTAAACTTAGTGGACTTAGTGAGGTTTTCTCTTCGTGCACTTTGTGTTAATAAAAAAAGCACAGTCGGGAGACTGCGCTTTACATTTTGGTAAATTTACAGGGTGTATTTGGTAATCAACCGCACAATCAAATCATTCAGCAGTTCCACCTCGTAATCGCCCACGGTAGCTTCTATGTGTTCTCCGCCAATGCCGCTGTCGTTGGTGATGAATACATAGGTTCCGTTGGTGGCTGTGGCAAAGAACCGGAACAGGAATTCGGTATCTTTATTGATTCCGCTTGCGGAAACCGGGATGATTTTAATTCCTTTAGCGGCAGTATTCCGGATGGATTCGTTGAGGTCATCCACAATGGCGTTGGTATGATGGGGCGGTGCATCGAGCAGCAGGAATATCAGGCGGGCCCGGGCATCTTCGCTCCAGCTCAGCTGCGTAATGGCAGTACTGAGGGCGGTGTGCACCGCTTCCTCATAATCACCGCCGCCGTCAGCATGCTGGTTGTTAATGAATGCATGGGTCAGCTGCAAATTGGTTGAAAAAGGTGAAACCCTTGTCAGGTATTCATCTCCTTCATCGCGGTAGAATACTGAGCCAACACGCAATGAAAGCTGGTTGTTGAGGTCTTCGGCACGACCGACAACATCGAGCAGTTCTGATTTCAGATATTCAATTTCATCGCCCATGGATCCGGTTGCATCCACAACAAAAAGAATGTCGGCAGTCTTCAGCTGATTACCTGCAGTGGCAACAACAACTTCGTTTACATCTTCGTCATACGTTTTGGGATCCACCACGGTGATTTTCTGGTTTTGGTAGCTGATAACGGCTTTAACACTTCCCTGGTTTTGCCCGTTGATGTTCAGCCACAACTCGGCCCTGCCTTCATTATCGGTTCGTGCTTTCCACACTTCTTCACCGTTCAGGGTTTCGAGTGTCACCTCACAGTCGATCAGTGGTTTCGACAACAAATCGGTAACCAGGAAGGAATACCTCTCAGCCAGGTAAAATTTCCAGTTTTCCTGCGCTTTGGTAAAATCTTCATTTTGGCCCAGGTTTTTCCAGAAGTCCCATTCTGTAAGGTCGTTCCATTCAGCGGCCGTAATTTGTCCCGGCTCTGCCGGTTGTGTTTGAGCAGAATCGCCATTACCGGAAGAAGATCCCCCTCCTGCGCCGGATAAACCGTATTCAGAATAAATGCCCGGTGTGGCTCCGTCAATTTTGTCGGGAGATGCTGAGCCCCCGCCGTCTTCGGTACAGCGGATCATAACAAGGGCAAGCAGGCATGCAAGTGCAGTCAATGCGTATTTTTTCATAGTAGCGGGTTTAATTATTGCTACCTGTTAGATTGCATCGGGATTGAAAAGGTTGCGCAGCCTGATATTTTTTACTTCATTTTCTTCCAACAGGGCTGATGTAAAGTTTCCGGCACCGGATGGCCCGGGGTTCACAACCAGCGTATCACCAATACGGTCAACTGCCCTTCCTTCGTGGATATGCCCGGTAAAACAAACAAGCGGTTGGTATTTTTCAATAAACTTCCGGATGCTTTTACTGCCCACATGAAAACCGGGCGACACGGCATCATTCAGTGTATTAAACGGCGGCTGGTGAGAAACCATCAACAAGGGCTCTCCGGCGGGTATTGAGAGCGCACCCAGGATGGCCTCGTATTCTTCTTCGGAGTATTCGTTGGGTGTTTTACCGGGGCAGGGGAGCGAACCGCTCAGTCCCACCAGTGTATACCCGGCATGTTTTTTTACTGTGGCGTTGAGTGAAATCCCTTCGCGGGTAAGGTATTTTTCGGCTTCGGGGTAATCGCAATTACCGGTAACTGCATAAATAGCAGAAATTTTTCCGCGAAGCCCATTAACAATCTCCTCCATTTCCTTTTGTTTGCCGAAATGGGTGTTGTCGCCGCAAAGCAGCAACAGATCAGCTGATTCAAGCTCCGGGGCCAGTGCAGTCAATATGTTTTTCCTTCCATGCAGGTCGGTTAGTGCAATGACATTCATATTATTTTGATTATTGCGGATCTACATCAAGTGTACACTGAACTGCCCGGAATTCAGGTATTCTGGTCATTTCCTGGGTGCAGGCCAGTATTTGATTTTTAACAGCAGTAAGGTTTCCCCTTTCAATCTTTACCAGCAGTGCTTTCAGGTACAGGTTTTGTATTCTGCTCACCAAAGGGTACTCGGGGCCCATTACCGTTTCCTTTACTGTGGTACGAAGCTGTTGTGCCAGAAATACTGCTGCCTGATCAAGCGTTTCCTGGAAGCGGTGCTTCAGGATAATTTTAACCAGCCTGCTGAAAGGCGGATAGCGGAATCTGTTGCGCTCCTCAAGCTGGTCGGTATACATAGCCTGGTAATCATTATGAACTACCTGGTTGATAACCGGATGATCCCGGCTTGCGGTTTGGATGATTACCATACCCCGGGCATTTTTTCTGCCTGCCCTGCCGCTCACCTGCGACATGAGCTGGTAGCTTCTTTCGTAAGCCCTGAAATCGGGATAGTTGAGCATGGTATCTGCATTCATGATTCCTACCAGTTTCACATTGTCGAAATCGAGACCCTTCGACACCATCTGGGTCCCGACCAGTATATCTGATTCCTTCATTTCAAACCGGGCTATCAGCTTTTCGAATGCCTTCCGGCTGCGGGTTGCATCCAGGTCCATTCGTTCAATACGGGCTTGCGGGAAAAACAGGGCAATCTCTTCTTCAATTTTTTCAGTGCCAAAGCCTCTCATTTTATGACTGCCCTGGTTACAAACCGGGCATACTGAAGGCACCGCGGTGCTGTAACCACAGTAATGGCAATAGAGCCGGTTGCTCTTTTTGTGGTAGGTGAGACTCACATCGCAATGGCGGCACCTGGGAATATCACCGCATTCACCGCATTCGAGGAACAGGGAAAATCCCCGCCGGTTCTGAAAAAGGATGACTTGTTCCCCGTTCTTCAATGCTTCGTCAATATTATCAAGCAAGGCAGGTGAAAAATTCGACTGCATTTGTTTGCGTCGCCTGAGTTCGTGGGTGTTTACCACGACTATTTCCGGCAGCTGCAAATCGAGATACCGCTCGTTGAGTTCAACCAGCCTGTATTTGCCGGTTCTGCAATTATAATAGGTCTCAATAGAAGGCGTGGCTGTCCCCAGCAGGGTTTTTGCCCCGTGTATTCTGGCCAGCATGATGGCTGTGTCGCGTGCATGATAACGCGGGGCAGGATCGAATTGCTTGTAGGTGTTTTCGTGTTCCTCATCAACAATAATGAGTCCCAGCTTACTGAAAGGAAGAAAAACGGAAGAACGAACCCCAAGTATAACCTGAATGTGATGATCACCCGGGTTGTCTCCATCCAGGAGGTTTTTCCAGGTTTTGATCTTTTCCGAAGTACTGTACTTTGAATGATAAACCGCAATACGCTGACCGAACACGGCTTTCAGGCGGGAGATCATCTGCGTGGTGAGCGCTATTTCAGGAAGCAGGTACAACACCTGTTGTCCCTTTGATATCGCATCCCGTATCAGGTGGATGTAGATTTCGGTTTTGCCACTAGAAGTGACTCCGTGCAGCAGGGTTACGTCGGATTCGGCAAAGCTTTTCCGGATGTCCTCCAGTGCCCGCTGCTGTGAGGGGTTTAACTCCGAAAGGTCGCGGATTTCAGAAGTGTCATTTTTTTTTGCGCGGGATTTGGTTTCCAGCTTCAGCTGTGCAGGAATGGCCGCTTTGAACACTTCACCCCGGGCACACATATAATATTCGCTGATCCATTTCCACAGGGCAAGCTGTGAATCGAGCACAACAGGAGCGGAGTCAATCACCGTAAGGATCTCTTTGATCTCGTAATCCGCGGGTTTCTGATTGTGAATCCGGGTAACCAGTGCTGTATATACCTTCTTTTTGCCGAACTGAACGGTCACCCGCATGCCCGGCATCAATACATCAGCCTGTTCAGCGGTAAGAGCATAGGTAAAAGTTCCGTGCAGGGGCAGGGGTAGCAGGAGATCGGTATAATAGCTTTCGGCCATAGCATGCTGGGGTATGTAAGCGGTGACTTGAAGTGACGACCTGCAGGAGGAATGACATTGAAATCCGGCATCGACTTTGGATGCCGGGCCATTAAATCAACACTTCTGCCAGCCTGAGCAGGTTTCTGTCCACGTCCTTGTCCATTTTCACCGTTTTATTCAGTGGCACATGAACAATTTCGTTATTTACCAGTCCGATCATGATGCTTTTCTGATCGTCGAGCAATGCCTCCACTGCAGCTGATCCCATGCGGCTGGCATTGATGCGGTCGAGCGCAGATGGCGAACCTCCGCGCTGAATATGGCCGAGAATGGTGGTGCGTATACTTAGTTCGGGAAATTCTTCTTTTATTCTTTTTGCAATTCCAATGGCGCCACCTTCTTCATCGCCTTCGGCCACAATGATGATGCTCGATTTTTTCTTGGCAGCTCTTTCTGCCATATATTTCCGGAGTTTGTCGAGCTGCTTTTTTTCTTCAGGTACCAGAATGCCTTCTGCGCCGCAGGCAATGCCGCTTCGCAAGGCCAGAAAACCGGCTTCCCTTCCCATTACTTCAACAAAAAATATGCGTCCGTGCGATGAGGCAGTGTCCCTTATTTTATCTACTGCCTCAACTACCGTATTGGTGGCTGTGTCGTATCCAATGGTGTAATCGGTACCATACAGGTCGTTGTCGATGGTGCCGGGAATGCCGATAAAAGGTATGTCAAATTCCTTCGACATGATGCTGGCGCCGGTAAAGGAACCATCGCCACCAATGACAATGACCGCATCAATATCAAATTTCATCAGTTGGTCATAGGCTTTTTTTCTTCCTTCGTACTGATGAAACTCTTTGCAACGGGCAGTTTGAATGATGGTTCCCCCGCGCTGGATGATGCCGCTGACATCCTGGGTGGCCAGCGGGATGATATCACCTTCAATCATTCCCTGGTAGCCGCGTTTTATGCCAAATACTTCCAGCCCGTGATAAATACCTGTTCTCACAACAGCCCTGATGGCTGCATTCATGCCGGGAGCATCTCCACCTGAAGTGAGCACGCCAATTTTCCTGATTTCTTCCATTGCAAATGTATTGTTAAAAATAGTAAGGAATAACTGCTTATTAAGCGCTCAAATTTAATGATTCCGGCGGAGTATCATTTGGGTGAGGAAACATTTTTTTTATGGTACTGAAGGTGCGAAGTTATTTTTATTCCGGATGATGAGTGAGGGTAGCAACAAGATGCAAAAACACAACCTGTAACTTTACTTTTTCATGATTGGATGTTTATTAAGTTAAAATTCTTCAGTAAATTAGTTATGAATCCAGGAATGAGATATGAGCAACAAGCCAACATATAATGATCTGTTAAAGGAAATCGAGCAGCTGAAACAGCAACTGGAAGCGCAACAGAAGTTGAAAAATGAGCAGGAGTTATCCCAGGCCTGGGAAAAAGCAGAGAAAAGTGAGCGGCTTTTCCGAAGGCTGATCGAAAATGCTCCCTGGGGAATGCACTTTTATAAGCTGGAAAACGATTCTTTGATCTTTACAGGCGCTAATCGTGCTGCCGATAAGTTGTTGCATATGAACAATTCGCAATTTGCAGGAAAAACAATTGAAGAAGCATTTCCTCCGTTGGTGCAGACAGAAATACCATTCAGATACCGCGAAGCAGCTGAGAAGGGACTTTTATGGACTACAGAACAAATATCCTATGAGGATAATAAAATAACCGGAGCTTTTGAGGTTATTGCCTTTCAGACCAGCAGGGGTAATATGGTTGCTGCTTTTAACGACATCACCGAGCGCAAGCAACATGAAGAACAGCTGAAGGAAAAAAACGAAGAATACCAGCAACTGAACAAGGAACTAATACAAGCAAACAGTGAATTGGTATATGCCAAACAATGTCTTGAAAAAAGCGAAGAGCGTTTCCGGTTGATACTCAAAAACTCCAATGATACTTTAATATTGGTAAACAAAAATGGTGAGCAATTTTATATCAGCGATGCAGTTGAAAGAGATACAGGCTTTACCATTGATGAACTTAAAGGCCCTATTCAAAATGTGATTTATCCACCTGATTTGGATATGGTAATGCAGGTGTGGGAAAAACTATTGAATTCCAAGAATGAAGTGGTTCGGGTTCAATACCGACACAAGCATAAGCATAAGGAATATATCTGGTACGAAGCTGCAGCCCAGAACCACCTTGATAACCCGGCCATAAATGCCGTGGTTGTTAATATCCGAGATATAACGGCTATTAAAGAAACGGAGGCCAAACTCATCAAAGCAAAAGAGCTGGCCGAAGCAAGCGAGCTTAAAGTAAAACATCAGGCTGAAGAGATAGAAAATTTCTTTAACTGCGCCATTGATTTATTATGCATAGCCACTACCGACGGGTATTTTGAACGACTCAACCAGGAATGGAACAATGTACTTGGATATGCCCTCGAAGAATTGGAAGGTAAACGATTCCTCGATTTTGTGCACCCTGATGATGTGGATGCCACACTTCAGGTTATATCACAACTTGCGGGTAATAGTAATATACTGAACTTCACCAACAGGTATCGTTGCAAAAACGGTTCTTACAAATGGATTGAATGGAGATCTTATCCTTATGGCAACAAAATTTATGCAGCGGCCAGGGACATCACCGAACGCAAACGGTTTGAGGAGGAGCTTTTCCTTCAGAAGACGTTTATTGAAGCCATCTTCAATAGTGTCCCGGGTATGCTTTACCTGTACGATGAGGACGGGCAAATTGTCAGGTGGAACCGCAAGCACGAGGCAATGACCGGGTATACTTCCGAAGAGATGTCGCGCATGCGTCTGCTTGACTGGTTCAGGGATGATGAGAAAAGCCAGAAAGCCGTGCTTGATGGTGTAAAAACTACAATGGAATCAGGGTTTGGTGAAGCTGAGGCCAACCTGCAAAAAAAGGACGGCACACAAATTCCTATGTATTTCACTGCAAGCCCGTTGGTGCTATTTGAAAAGCACTATTTCGCCGGGATTGGTATTGATATCACCGAACGCAAGCGGGTGGAAGAAGAACTCATAAAAAGCGAATTGTTAATGAGAACTGCCATCGAAAACTTGCCCATTATATTCTATATGTTGGATAACGATGGCTTTTTTAAATTGTCGATTGGCGCAGGTCTGCAAAGTCTTGGTTTACAGCCCAACCAGGTTGTCGGTATATCTGCTTTTGAACTGTATAAAGACCATCCGCATATAATTGAATCAGTGCAAAAGGCACTATCGGGTGAGATGACAACTTTTGAATCAAATGTAAAAGGAGCAATTCATTTTAATATTGTAACCCCTATTTCAATTTCAAACGAAAGCAATGGGATCGTTGGCGTTGCATTGGATATTACCGAGCGCAAACAGATTGAATTGGAAGCCATATTGGCCAAAGAAAAGGCGGAGGAAAACGACCGCCTGAAAACAGCCTTTTTGCAAAACATGAGCCACGAAATACGCACTCCTATGAATGCCATAATTGGTTTTGCAAGTTTAATGGCCGAAAATTGCAGCAACAAGGAAAAACTGGAGCAGTTCTCAGAAATAATTGAGCAGCGGAGCTACGATTTGCTGGCCATTATAAATGATATGCTCGATATTTCAAAAATCGAATCGGGGCAGGGTACTTTGCAATTGGAAGAATATAACATCAACGAATTGTTTTCGGAACTTGCCTTGTTTTTTGCCGATTACCAGAAACGTACGGACAAGCAGCATATTCAGCTTTTGATACACCCTGTTTTGGATGAGGATATAGCCAATATGATAACCGATCAGCACAAGCTGAAGCAAATTTTAATCAACCTGATCACAAATGCTTTTAAATTTACCGAATCAGGCAGGATTGAATGTGGTTGCAAACTCAGCAACAATCAATTGTTGTTTCATGTATCCGACACAGGCGTGGGTATCCCAGTCGATAAACATGAATTTATTTTTGATCGTTTTACGCGTATTGAAACAGTAATTTCCAAAAGCTATGTTGGAGGAACGGGTTTGGGACTTCCAATAGTCAAAGGACTGGTAGATTTGCTGGGCGGAAAAGTATGGATCGAGTCGGAATGCAACAAGGGAAGCACATTTTACTTTACTATCAATTATGAAAAAGTCGACAGAACCAATGCTCCCGTTAATTCACCTGCAATTGCCACCCAACGTTTTACATCCGGAAAAAGCATACTCATTGTAGAAGACGACCAAAACAATGCTTTGTACCTGGAGGAGTTAATAAGAAATTATTTTTCAATAGTATACGTAGTCGGAACCGGGCTTGATGCCATAAAGCTGGTAAATAAGCAATCTGTTGATTTGGTATTAATGGATGTGCGCCTTCCCGACATAACAGGATACGATGCAACAAAGACGATTTTACAGAATTTTCCGGGACTGAAGATAATAGCCCAAACAGCCTATGCTTCAAACGATGAACATTTAAGAGCCCTGGATGCAGGGTGCGTTGATTACATCAGCAAACCCACAAGCCGGGAACAGTTATTGTCAGTTATAAGCCGGTATTTGTAATTATGGTAAAACCTGTGGCCTGCCGTTTCTGGCTAAAGTGAAAACAATTGTAATGTTTCTGTTTTGATTCATTGCCCTTGAGGTATACCCATAGGCAATTTCATACTCCCATATCATTCACATGCGCTTCAATTTCTTCGAGCAGCCAACGGGGGGTTGAGGTGGCGCCGGTTATGCCCACACTTTGAATACCGCTGAACCAACCGGGTTGAATGTCTTCTTTTTCGTTAATGAAATGCGAATTCGCATTCACCGTTTTGCACTGTTCAAAAAGCAACTTGCCGTTGGAACTTTGCTTATAACTTACAAATAGTATAAGATCATGCAGGGTACAAAATTTTTTCAGCTGTGGAATGCGGCCTGAAACCTGTCCGCAAATGGTGTTGTTACACATGAAAGAATGCATCCCTTTTTCATCTGCCTTTGCTTTTTGCAGGATGGCCTGCTGTAGATCATGGTACTTATCGGTGCTCATGGTGGTTTGCGCATACAAATGAACGGGCCTGCTGAAATCGATCTTGTTAATATCATCGGGCGATTCCACAATCAGGGTTTGGTAGTTGGTTTGCCCTGCAAGTCCCCTTACCTCGGCATGGTCCTTTTTCCCGAAGATCACAATCTGGGCTCCTGAGTCGCTGTTGGTGCCGAAATCCTTCTTAATCTTGCTTTGCAACCGCAGCACTATGGGACAGGTTCCGTCGATCAGTTCGATGTTGTTTTTCCGGGCGTACTCATAAGTTTCGGGCGGCTCACCATGTGCCCTGATCAGTACGCGGCAATTGGAGAGTTTCAGGTATTCGTCGTTGGTTATAGTTTTTAAACCAATTTCTTCCAGTCTTTCGATTTCTTTCTGGTTGTGCACAATTTCTCCCAGGCAATACAATTGCCCGTGCTGCTGCATAATTTCCTCAGCCTTGCTCACCACCCGGGTCACTCCAAAGCAAAAACCGGCCTTTGGATCGATTTCAATCTTCATGTGTCTTCAGAATTTTTTTCCATGTTTCCCTGAACCAGGTCATCTGCTGTTCAACAGTCATGTGGCTGTTGTCGAGTATAATTGCGTCATGGGCCCTGGTAAGGGGACTTTCCTTGCGGTTCTCATCCTCATGGTCGCGCATGCGGATGTTTTCCTTCACTTCATCAATGGTTATATCAATACCTTTTTCTTTCAGTTCTTTATAGCGGCGCATGGCGCGAACATCCGTACAGGCTGTCATGAATATCTTGAGCGCGGCACCGGGAAAAACAACCGACCCGATATCCCTGCCGTCCATTACCACGCCGCCGTTACTGCCCATGGTACGCTGAATGGCTACCATCTTTTCACGCACCTCCCTGATCTTGCTGATTTTACTAACCACTCCGGAGACTTCAATTCCCCTTATTTTTTCTTCCACGTTGACCCCGTTCAGCCAGGTTTCCTGCAAACCACTTGCCTGATTCAGCCTGAATGTGATTTGGATGCTGTCAAGTGATTTTTTCAGGGTTTCAATGTCAATTTCCTTTTCGCTGACTAAATTCTTTTCGATGGCGTACAATGCAACTGCCCTGTACATGGCCCCGCTGTCGATATAAACATAGTTCAGCTCTTTGGCTATGAGCCGGGCATAGGTGCTTTTACCGCAGGATGAATACCCGTCTACAGCTATGATGAAGGGGGCTTGTGATTTCATGTGACTAAAACTTTTTGTAGAATTCATCGAGGTTCATGCTGAACGAAAACTGGTTGGTTCCGCCGGCCAGGTGATAAATTGCCCTGCCGTAACTGATGCGGAATTTGTTCAGGTTGAGTCCTGCCCCCCATGAAAAGCCTACCATTCCGGGCTTATCCTCAATTTTTAGCTCCTGCCTGCGCCGGTAATTATAGCCTACCCTGAATACCAGGTTTTGGCCCATATTGAATTCTGCTCCAACAACAAAATGGCGCATGGATTTGTCCACCAGCTTGTCGAATTTGCTTTCCGATGACCCGCCGTCAATTACCATACTTCCCTCGTTGTCTTCTTTGTCCTCTCTTTCTTTTTGGGTAGTGTAGGTGAGGTCCCATTTTTCGAGGTGGTTGATCACAATATAAAAAGTAAGCGGTGCATGCTCAAGGCTTTTACTCAGGCCCAGAGCTATGTTGAAGGGCAGTGGTTCCTGGCTTCCTTCAGCATAATATTTGTCGACCTGGAATCCCAGGTTGCGAAATGCAAGTCCGATGGTGAGTTTCGATTGCGGATTGTAGTAAGTGATTCCTGCATCAACAGCCAGTGCTGTGGCATTGTATGCTTCATAGTCGGAATATACCGATTTTACGGTAAATCCATATGTTATCAGCGAGTCGAGCGGCCGGGAGTACATGATGTTAACGGAGTAATCTGCTGCCTTGAATTTTCCGGTGGCCATGTTGTTTTCATCATATCCCTTAAATGTGCCATAATACAGGTAATGGATTCCGCCGGCCAGCATGCCTTTGGGCCCCGTTTTTGTTGCAGCTGTAGCATAACCGAAATTGGTACCGGCAAAATAGTTCACATAGTTCAGTGCCATGTGGTGATGCATTTCGGGATTCAGCAACGATGGGTTGTGGTAGGCAAGTTCGGGGTCCTTGTCGTGAATGGCCACAGCGTCTCCACCGAGCGCACCAATACGTGCCGAGTTGGTCATTTCGAGGAATTGAAATGCTTTTCCTCCGGGCTGGCTCCAGGCTGCAACGGCAGATAAGAGCATCCCCGCCAGCAGCAGTGTTATCCTGCCAGCATTTATCCGGTTCCTGTTTTGAAGCTGAATCATGATAATTGAAAACGAGTAAATTTAGTGGAAAATTATAATAACTTCGTGTTCTTTATTTTAAAACATGAACAACAAAGCTGCTTCGGAGTTCGATAAATATATATTTATTATCAATCCGATTGCGGGAACCAGTCAGAAGCAGATTATCCATGATACCATTCTTCAGGAATTTCCTGAGGAACAGTTTGAAGTATGCTATACGGAGTACCGGGGTCATGCTTTTGATATCGCTGTAAAAAAAGTTGAGGAAGGATTTACCCACATTATTGCGGTGGGTGGCGATGGCACCGTGAATGAGGTTGCCTCAGCGCTGGTTGGCACCTCCTGCAATCTGGGTATCATTCCTGCCGGTTCGGGGAACGGACTGGCACGACATTTAAAGTTGCCCATACATTTTGCCGATGCACTTTCTGTTATACGAAATCACAAGATCAAGTCGATAGACGTGGGAAAGGCGAACGATCGTTACTTCTTCTGTACTTGCGGAACCGGCTTTGATGCTTCGGTAGGTAAAAAATTTGCTACCGACAGCCGCCGGGGCATGTTAAGCTACGTGAGGGCTACCATACATCAATACATCACCTATTCACCCAAATCTTACATCCTGAAAGTTGAGGATAAGAAAATCAGATTGAAGGCCTTTCTGGTTACTTTTGCCAATTCGGGGCAGTATGGCAATAATGCTTATATAGCGCCCAATGCGCTCATTGATGACGGTATGCTGGATCTGTGCATTCTGAGGCCATTCCCGAAAACCTCAACGCTGGAACTGGGATTGAGGCTGTTTTTTAAAAATATCGACCAGAGCCCCTACCTTGAGGTAATGCGCATGAAGAAAGCCACCCTGAAAAGAAAGGGCAAACGGAAGATCACGCTGCACCTCGACGGTGAGCCGGTAACCCTGAAACAAAAACTCAAAGTAAAAGTAATTCCGAATGCCCTGAATGTAATGATTCCCGCAACCACCCGCAGAAAGAAGCAGTTGCTGCCAATAAAGGGCTTTCGTTTAAATCAGGGTGAAACCAAAGTCTGAAGCGATATTACTGCGCAGTTGGCTTTTTACTTTTTCAAAATCAACCAGGTGACCCAGTTCTTTTTCCATGGAGGTTACCCCTTTGTCGGTAAACCCGCAAGGGTTGATGTGATTGAAGTAATTCAGGTTGGTGTTCACGTTCAGCGCAAAGCCGTGCATGGTAATGCCGCGACTTACCTTAACTCCGATGGCACATATTTTCCGCTGACTTCCCTGCTTGCCCGCATCAATCCATACGCCCGTTGCGCCGGGTAACCTTTCCGTGGGTATGCCATAGGTTTCAAGTGTTCGGATGATGGCGTCTTCGAGCCGGCTGATATATCCCTTTACCCCTGTTTTAAGCTGATCCAGGTCGAATACCGGGTACCCTACAATTTGTCCCGGCCCGTGATAGGTAATATCGCCACCCCGGTCGGTTTTGTAATAGGTGGCCTGAATGGATGCCAGGAATTTGTCGTTGATAAGCAGGTTATTTTCTTTACCGCTTTTCCCAAGAGTATACACATGGGGGTGTTCCACAAAAATCAGGCATGGCATCTCACCGGAACCCGAACTGGTTCCGGTTGTTTTTGCCTGTATCAGCCTGTTTTGCTGCTCCTGCTGAAAATCCCAGGCTTCTTTGTAGTCCATCAGCTGAAGATCGATAAATCGGACCTGGTTCATGGTTTCCGGCATATGCTGTTTCTTCACTTAATCAATTTCTCCAGCAGTTTTTTGGTAGCCACAATGCCTTCGGGCTCGCTTAATTTACTGCCTTCATACTCCACATCAATCCAGCCTGTATATCCTGAATCTCTGACAATCTGCATCATGCGGGCAAAATCGGTATGCACCTCATTGCCCTCGGCATCGAAGTCGTGTGACTTGGCGCTAACCCCTTTGGCAAAGGGCATCAGTTCGGTAATTCCCATGTAGCGGTCGTACTCTTCATTTGCGCTGATCCTGAAATTACCGAAATCGGGCAGGGTGCCGCAGTTTTTCATATTCACACGCTGCATAACTCCGGAAAGCCATTTGCCGTTGGAGGAATACCCGCCGTGATTTTCAACAATGACGTTGATGTTTGTTTTTGCGGCAAATTCAGACAGTTTTGTGAGTGATTCCACAACGGCATCGGCCACTGCCTCCTGCGTTCCCTCTCCTGCGGCATTTACACGTATGGAATGACAACCGAGAAATGCTGCAGCTTCCACCCATTTGTGGTGGTTGATAACAGCCTGTTCACGGGCAGTCTTGTCGGCATCACCCAGTGAACCTTCGCGGTCAACCATAATCAGCACGTTGGTGACATTATGGTCGCGGGTGATTTGCAGCAGCTCACTGAGATATGCAGTGCTTGTATCTTTAAAGAAGACATTTACATATTCCACTCCGTAAATGCCAAATTCTTTAGCCGCCCTGACAGGGAATTCGAGGTTGGTCATTTCATTGGCGAAAAGAGCTCTGTGAAGCGACCATTCAGCCAGCGAAATATCAAAACGCGGTTTGGATTTGTTTGCCATTCCCGAAGATGCTGCGGAAAGCAGCGGAATACCTGCGGCCGCCAGGGCGGCCGATTGCAAAAAAGCTCTTCTTGATTGTTTCATGATGGAGTTTTTTATTGAATATGAGCCGAAACGAAAAAGGTTGCCGGTAAAACCAACAACCTTTTCATTTATTGATGCTGTTCCTTACAATTCTTTAATTTTAATATTCCTGTACCATACGTCATCGCCATGGTCCTGGAGGCCGATATAACCTTCGGCAGCAACTTCAGCCCATTTTGGGTTCAGCGAGGGGAATTTGCTGTCGGCAACCATTTTATTCCATTCGGGTGTCCACAGGTGGTATTCAAGTACCTGTACGCCATTCTGGTAGTGCCATACGGTTCCCTTGTAAACCTTAATCTCGGCGGTGTTCCATTCGCCGGCAGGTTTTGCATTTTGCGGAACAGCAGGAATCAGGTCGTACAGTGAACCGGCCTGGCGGTTGCCGTCTTTTCCGGCCTGGGCGTCGGGATGTTTGGCATTGTCGAGCACCTGCATTTCAGGAGCTGTTTTCCAAATCACATCGAAAGCCGGATCTTCCTGTCCAAGATAGAAAATACCGCTGTTGCCACCTGCTGAAATTTTCCATTCCAGTTTGAGGTGGAAGTTGGCATATTTTTTATTGTAGATGATATCGCCACCGGAAGCGCCGCCGGCTTCGCCACGGCCCGAGCCGTTACATTTCAATGCATTGCTGTCAATTACCCATCCGCCGGCAGGGAAGGAGTCTTTTCCGTAGCTTCTCCAACCGTCGAACGATTTGCCGTCGAACAGCATGATCCAGCCTTCGGTTTTTTCCTGTTCGGTGAGGCTGTTGTTCGGATCAACTACCATGACTTCAGCATTTGTTGAGTCGGATTTTTTTCCGAAAGATTTGCAGGAATAAAACATCTGACTGCCTGCAACTAACAGGCTGATCAGCAGCAACGAAGATATTAAATGTTTCATACCAAAAATTATTTTTAAGTATTAGTAATCAGTTATTTTTTATGCAGGCATAGCCGGCAGCGACCAGCCATTCCGGTAGGTATGCTTGATCAGTTCACTGGCAAATGCCTTGGCCGGCAACGGGTCGGTCCATTTTTTATTGAATGTGGGATGCCCGTCTTTGATGGAGAAGTTGTCTTCAACACATATTTTGATGGTTTCGGTATCTCCCAGGTTTTTGAATTGCATACTGGGGCCGTCCCATTCGAGTTCCTTGTTCAGTCCCTGCAGGCGAACAGCCAGCACGCCCATCACTACCATTTCGTTGAAGGGTCCGGCTTCTTTAAAGTCGGATGAAAGTTCAACACGGCTTTCAGGACTTTGTTTGCAGGCATTCACCCAGTCCATTTCGTGACTTACATCCACGCGGCGCAGGGTTTTCGGGGTAGCAGGTGTTCTTCCTGTAAGCAGCCAGGGATCTTTACCGTAGCAACCGCAAACCAGCGTGTCTTTGGTGCCATGGAAAATCACACCGCCACCGGCATCATTCATATCTTTTCCGGCAGGCCATCCCTTGGGGAACAGGGGTTTGATGCCACCGTCGGACCAGGTAACCTCCACTTCGGGGAACTTGATTTTATCTGTTTTCAACCCGGTGCGTGCGGGGAAGGTAAACCTTACGAATTCAGCATTGGGAGCACAATCGGTTAACAGCAGTGTGGAATTACCCTGCACTTTGGTGGGGTATTGCAGCCTGAGGGCTTTAAATACGGGATGAAGAATGTGGCAAGCCATATCGCCCAGCGCGCCGGTTCCGAAGTCCCACCATCCGCGCCAGTTCCAGGGAGTGTAAATGGAGTTATAGGGACGCATGGGAGCAGGGCCAATGAAAAGATCCCAGTTCAGTGTTTCAGGAACCCAATGGCCCTGTGCGGGACGATTCAGGCCCTGCGGCCATATCGGCCGGTCGGTAAAGGCTTCAACCTTTTTGATCTCGCCAATTTCGCCTGCCCAGATCCATTCGCAGGCTTGTCTGACACCCTCTCCCGAGCTGCCCTGGTTACCCATTTGGGTGGCCACTTTATATTTGGCAGCCAGTTTGGTGAGCAGCCGTGACTCATAAACGGTATGGGTCAGCGGCTTTTGAACAAACACATGCTTGCCCATGGTCATGGCGGTTGCCGCAATGATTGCGTGTGTATGGTCGGCGGTTGCCACAATAACGGCATCGATGGAGTCTTTCATCTCATCGTACATAACGCGCCAGTCCCAGTACTTTTTAGCTCCTGAGAATGAGTTGAAAACGCCTGCCGAATAACCCCAGTCGACATCGCACAAAGCCACAATGTTTTCGCTGGTAACGGCTTTCAGGTTGGAATTTCCCATGCCGCCGATACCTACTGCGGCAATATTCAGTTTATCACTGGGAGCCTTGTACCCAAGTCCACTCACAACATGACTGGGGACAATGGTGAAAACGGCAGCAGCTTTTGCTGTGTTGCCCAGGAATTCCCGGCGGCTGATCCCTGTTTTCTTGTCTTGGTTCATAGATGCAGATTTTAGTTAAATATAGTTTTGTATTATGGAGCAGTTGATGAAGTTCTAAGTTAATCAAATTCAAACTTAGTTGAACCTGAAACAGTTAAAAACATGTTAAAAAATGCAACTGCACTTCAAATCCTAAACGATCACCTGCTTTTCTGCATCCCAGAATACCCTCCGGTTCTCAAGAAAGGCTTTGGTGGACATGTGAGCGCTGATTCCCTCCTCAAATGCCTGATCAATATTGCAGCTGGGTTGAATTCCTGCCCTGATGCAATTCAACCATTCTTTTATGTGAAGGTGCGTGGTATCCACCCTTTTGCCGTTGCGGTAGGTATACAGCAGGCCCCTGCTGGCAAAGTACTGTTCAGTAGCCGTGGCAAAGCCGTCGGCTCCTTTTTTACCCGGAGTGAATGCGTAAAGGGGTGTATTGGTGTCAATGAGCCCTTCTTCAATTTTTTTCCTGTATTGTGTTGATTCCGGTTCGGCGTGGATCACAAGCCGGTCACTGATTTCCATGCTGGCATCGTGACCCATGATCACCTTTCCGCGTGAGCGTCCGCTGGCCAGTGTGGCGCTGTATAGGAACGAAAGATCGTGTTTGGGAAATTCCATAACTACCTGCAACACATCCGGCACGGTGCGGCCATCTTTAAAGAAATAAATGCCACCCGATGAGGCTACACTTCCCGGAATGCCCAGATTCATGATCTGGTTGAGGGCATCATACTCATGGGTAAGCAGGTCGCCGTTAAGCCCCGTACTGTAATCCCACCAACAGCGCCAGCGGAAGAAGCGTTCCAGGCTGAATTCATGAAAAGGCGCTTGTCCGATGAACTGTGACCAGTCGATTGTAGCGGCATTGGCTTCGGGATGTATGTCGTATACCCAGGCGCCGTTTGGATCGTTCCGGTTGGTACACACTTCAATCAGGTTCACCTTCCCGAGCACATTTTTTTCAATGGCCTCGCGGGCTTTGGTATAGCTTTCCGTTTGCCTTCCCTGGTGACCCAGCTGAAAAACAACACCTTTCTCTTTAACCACCTTAACCAGTTCATAGGTTTCGGGAACGGTCCAGCTCACTGGTTTTTCGCAATAAACATGCTTACCCCTTTTTGCGGCCTCAATGGCCATGGGCGCATGCCAGTGGTCGGGAGTGGCAATAATCACGGCATCAATGTCGGGAGCATCGAGTAACTCAAGGTAGGTTTTGTATTGTTTGGGTTCTTTTCCCATTTTACCTTTGGTTCCTTCGCGGTATTGGTTGGATCCGGCAACAACAGCTGCGCGGGAATATACCGAAAAGATGTCGCATACACCGTTTACTTCAATATTGAGCTGCTCCTGCTCCATGTAATTTTGGTAATTGGTGTTCTGCCTGTTTTCGGTATGTGCTTTTTTCTGCTCATCAATCCATTCGGGTTCGGGAAATCCTGCTGCCCGCAGGAGTTGTTTTCCGCGAATGCCAAATCCGATGATGCCCAGACGGATGGGTTTCCCGTCTTTAACAGCAGGCGCCAGTTCAACGGGTTGCGAAGTTAAATTGACTACCTCGCGCATTTGTTTTCTGAAAGTCTCGTCGATGTTGTTTTTGCGTAACCACGCATACGAGAAAGCTCCCAATACCGGAACGGCAGCCAATCCTTTGATCAGGTCGCGCCGGGCAATTTTTTGAGTCTGGGTATTGGAGGTAGTAACCTTTGATGAATTCTTTTTTGTCATGATGTAGCAACCTAATTTTTAAACCATTTAGAAATCAATCGGTCCATCCCGAAAATCTGACTTGTCGGAAAAACAAGCAAAACCGCCATGGCAAATATTTCAATGAGCGTTTTGTTTACCCAAAGGTAGCTTCCTTCCTGCGGCATGATATAGCTGATTGAAGCCAGGGGCGGGTGAGAGCAATAATACAGAATGAGCAGCATCATCCCGAAGATTAAGGCCATCCCGGTAAAAAGGCCCAGAATCAGGCCCAGTCCGATTAGCGCGAGTCCCCATTTGTTCAGAAAATCAATGGTGGCCATTGTATTGGCATTTCCTGCCAAGGAATGAAAGAATCCTGCCAGGGGCCCCTGTGAATCCATCAGGTAGCCAAAGGCCGACCAGTCGGGATTGGCTATCTTGACAAGGCCTTCGTATAAAAAGTACCAGCCCAGCAGCAACCTGAGCGAAACAAGGAAAAAGGTCTGGAGATTGAAATAGTTCTTTACGTTGGATTGAACGGACATATTTGATTATTTTTTTAAGAATAATCAAATCTAAAAAAACTTTTTTGTAAAAAGGATTAAGTATGTCATATACCTGAACGGTTCAGCAAAAAATCTGCAAATCACTCATTTTGATCAACATTTTAATGTAAATTGGCTTGTTATGGCAGCCAATAATACAAATAACCTCATGGTGGATGAAAATTTCAGAAACGCCTGCCGGGATTATTTTTATCTTGTTGATCATGAATTTCCCGAAAGGGGTGTGCTGAAGCTGGTGGGCGACCGCTACCGGCTCAATGGCGACCAGCGTACGGTGCTCTACCGGGGCATCTCGGCCAAAAAGCGATCGGAAGTCCGCAAATCTTTGCTTACAAATGATGTGGAAGGCAAGGAACTTGTGATTGACGGATACAACGTGCTGTTTACACTGCTGAACTACAGGCTGGGAAGAATCCTGTTTATCAGCACCGACAACTACCTGCGCGATGCCGGTTCGCTGCATGGTAAATTGCGTGATGAGAAAACCTTTCGGGAATGTACGGATCTGATGTTGAAGTACCTGAAATCAAAGCAACCGGTATCAGCAGCTATTTATCTGGATGCGCCCGTATCACACAGTCAAAAACATGCTCTGATGATCAGCGAAAACATGAAGGAGGCTGGGATTCAAGGGGCGTGTTATGTGATCCGTTCAGCCGATTGGGCGCTGAAGCAGCAACAAACAGCTGTGATAGCAACTGCGGATACGGCGATCATTGAAAAGGCATTAACACAGGTTGTTGATATACCCAGGGACATACTTGAAAGGACTTACAATGCAACGTTTCCGGAACTTTCCGGTTTAATTGCCCCGGGTTAGTGCTAATATACCGTTGATGATGGTTAAGGGGTGTGTAGGATTCCCGGCCAGGTAAAGGTCAACCTGGTATTTGTTTAGAAACGATCTGTCGATCGCCGGGCTTCCGGCGAATATTCCGCCACTGATCGCATCGGTTCCGGCCAGTATGATTATTTTGGGATCGGGTATGGCATCGTAGCATATTTGCAAAGGTTCGGCCATGTTTTGGGAGATGGGTCCGGTAACAACAATGCCGTTGGCATGCCGCGGAGAAGCCACGAATTCAATACCAAAACGGCCCATGTCGAAATTCACATTTCCCGACGCGTTCAGTTCCCACTCGCAACTGTTGTCGCCGGCAGCAGATACCTGGCGGAGCTTCAGCGAAGTGCCGAAGTATTTCCGGATCTCCTTTCTTACCTCATCGGCTTTGATGGTCATTTTTTGATCTTCGCCTTCACGTATGATAAGACCGTTACGGGTTGCAGAAAATATTTTGTAGTCTTTGGTGAATTTTATCCTTGACGGGCAGGCTCTTTCACAATCGCCGCAAAAGATACATTTCCCCAGGTCGATGCGCAATGGCTCAAGGTCAATGGCTCCGGTAGGACAAAGGTCGGGCAGAAAACGGATATCTTCATCTGCTCCTGCTCCTGCCGCTGCCGCTGTCTTAATAACCGGCCGTCCCCTGAATATTCCCGGAACTTCGACGGTAGTGACATCCGGTATGTATTGTTTTCCCTGGTGGTATAAAATGCGCATCTCAGAGAAAACCGAACCTATGTTTGCTTTGTACTTCATATTTTTAAATCTTCAAATTAGGAGTCTGTTCTTAACAGGCTGTTGTTAAATCATGCCACTAAGTCACTAAGGCACTAAGTATATATTATATTCATCTACAATATTATGATAATTGGGTTCTTCGAGTCTTTGTGACCCTGCCTGACGGCAGGCAGGTTTGTGACTATAATACATTATTTTGAAAAGGACACAATTATCAAATTTTCAAATCATCAAATTATCAAATTAAAGATCATTTCCGCAATAGCTCAAATTAAAGCTCTTGTTACAGATCGGAAAATCGGAAATATCGTTATTTCTTACAGCCAATGCCAGTGCGAGCCAGTTGTGCAACGAGGGATCTTTGACCTTATACAAGGCCAGTTCGCCGGTATCGTTGGTGATGGCACAATGGCAAATCTCGCCCCGCCAGCCTTCGGTTAGGGAAATCACGAATGAATCGGGTTGAGGTGATGAAAGTTCAGGGTTGCCATTGCCTTCAGCAGGCACGTTGGCAATCAAATCGCGGATATATCGTATGGATTGGCTGATCTCATGACGGCGGATCTGGGTTCTGGAGTACACATCGCCGTGGTGTTTAACGATGGGCTGGTGGGGTATCTGTCCATATATCAGGTAAGGATGTGTCCATCGGATATCGCGAATCAAACCTGATGCCCGTGCTGTCATGCCCACACAACCAATACGTTCGGCCTGTTCATGTGTTACTATGCCGGTTCGTTCCAGTCGTGCCAGCACACTGGGTAGGGTTTTCATCCGGTCATACATTTCGTAGGTGTCGGGTTCATATTCATCAAAAAGTTGGGTAAGGCTGTCAACCATGTAAGGCGTTACCGGGTACTGGTTTTTCCCTACCCTGATGAGACCTTTTGCCAGCCTGCAGCCGCACCATTTCTGAAAAGTATTGATTACAGGTGTACGCAACCGGCCAAATACCGAATTTCCTAACTGGTAGGCAATATCAGCGCATATGGCGCTCAGGTCGCCGGTATGAATGGCAACCCGTTCGAGTTCCGAGGCGATGGTGCGGGCATGGAGGATGTCTTCACCCGGAGTAAAATCGCACAGGCTTTCCCACAAACCGGCGAAGGCAGTGGTATGCCCAATCACGGTGTCTCCTGCAATACTCTCGGCAAGCACAGTGCGCTGCAGCAGGTTTTTTGGTGTCAGGAACAATTGTTCAACACCCCTGTGCTGGTAGCCCAGTTGAATTTCAAGGTGAAGGATTTGTTCCCCGTTGCAGATGAACCTGAAATGTCCGGGTTCGATAATTCCTGCGTGAATGGGTCCTACGCCAACCTCGTGCAATTCTTCGCTTTCAATCTGGTAGAAAGGATAATTGCTGATGTCACTGTTCCTATCGGCCCTGTTAACCGGATAGCGCACCGGTTTCAACCAGGGATGATCGGAATATTTCAGTCCGGTATTTTCATGGATTTCTCTTTCAAATACATGAAATGCCAAATTTTTTGCGGAGAATGAAGGGTATTCACGGGAGTTGTCATGGGCAACTACAGACGAGGAAAGAAGTATGTGCCCTGTTGTATCATCGGCAATGCAGCAAAATAAGCGAAGCTGATTACCCTGCGGCCAGGCAAAGTAATTCACACAATGAAAATAGAAATCTTTGGTGAGGTTGGTGTTCAATTCCAGGAATTCCTCATAAGGGAGCACAGGTATGTCTTTGAGCTGAACCCGCTGGTTGTTTTTTATTTCTAAGGCATTTGTCATATCTGATGCGCTTTGTCAATCGTTTTTATCAATCAAGTTCCTGTTGTTTTATTTTGGCAGCGTACTGATGGCTGAGTGAATCAGTGATACCAGTTGCTCGGGCGGATTAAGTCCCAGATAAACAACAAGAGCCAGCAGGATATACTGACTGAGTGATTCCGAAAAAGGAATTCGTGTTACGTTTGATTCGTCAAAATCTACCGGTTTAATAAACAGCATTTTAAACACATTTTTCCCGAAAGCCCAGATGATCACCGTGAGCAATATCATGGTAAGGATCAGCACCCACAGGTAGCCTGACGCAAAAAGTGATTTAAACACCAGGAATTCGCTCACAAACATTCCTGAAGGGGGCATGGCCGTTACAATGAAAAAGGCAAAGAGCAGCACAAGAGCTCCGGTTATGTTGTATTTAAAGTAATGCCCAACATCGTAAACGCTTTTACTTCCGTAGGTGCGGTAAATCTGTCCAAACTGAAAGAACAACGCAGGCTTGGCAAATGAATGCAATATCAGGTGCAGGATGGCTGCATAATAGCCAATTCCCCCGGCGGCTATACCCAGCATGATGATGCCCATGTGTTCCACGCCCGAATAGGCCATCATTCTCTTGATGTTTTTTACACGAAGCATGTATACGGCGGCAACAAAAACCGACAGGATGGCGGAGATCAGCAAAATGTTATTGGTCCATGCAAAGATTTCGGTGTGGCTGGTAATCTCATAAAACCTGAAAATGCCCACAAAACCCACATTCATCAGAACGCTTGCCAGGATTGCTCCTGCCGGGTAGGGGGCCTTGTCTTTTGCGTCGATTCCGGCCGTATACATGGGAACCAGGCCGGCTTTGGCTGTAAACCCTGTAAATATGAACAAAAACGACAGTTTCAGCCAGAAAGGACTGAGCAGGGTTGCATTTTCGGAGAGCGTTGTATAGAACAGGTCGGTTATACCTTTATGCTGTATGGCTAACGTTACAAAAAGAATTCCTATAAAAACAAGTGTGATGCTGATGGAGCAGATGAATATGTATTTCCACGTGCCTTCGAGGGTAAGCTTGTTCCGGCGGTGGTATATCAGTGCCGAAGCACTCAGTGTGGTTAGTTCAACAAATATCCATAAAATTCCCATGTGGTTCGAAAGGTATGCTGCACTGATGGAAGCTGTAAGCAACACCATGGCGCCAAAAAACAATCCCATTTCATGCGGTTTGTAGGGATGCTTGCTGAAATAAACGAAACTGTGATAAAACACGGGTATGCAAATAATGCTGTTCACACAAACCAGGATAACAGCCAGGGCATCGGGTGTAAAATATACCAGTTGGGTGATGTCGCGGTGTATGTATACATCAATGGCCAAAGCGCCATGCAGCAGGCAAAAGGCAAATGCCAGCACCACATTCAGCAGGTGATTTTTACTGAAGAAGTATGCCAGGCTTATCAGCAGCGAACCTATTAAGAATATTCCTATCATATGCAGCAGGTAATAATCAGTCTTTTAAATTCCTGAGTTGTTCAACATCTTGTTCTTCAAATACATCTCCAATTTTATCAGCAAAAATGCCCAGTAGAATAACGCTCACGAAAATATCGAGCAGGATTCCGATGTTTACCAGCATGGGCATTTCGCTTCCCACGGCCAGTGAAAGCACAAAAACACCATTTTCGATAATCAGGAAGCCCATCACGTGGGTCAGAATTTTCCGGCGGGTGATGATGATATAAAGTCCTGTAAAAAGTGATGAAAGCGCAACAATAAAGAATATCTTCCTGACATGGGTTCCGGTAATGGCATTGGCCAGGAAAAATGACCCCAGGATGATCACCGTGACAATGACAACCGAAAAGAAGTTGGAAACATAGGGTTCGGCTTCACGTGTGATGTGGTTGCGGTCGATGATGTATTTGATGAAGAGTGGAATGGCCACAGCTTTGATGATGATGGTTTCCAGCAATACAAAAACCAGGTTGGGCAGGCTGATTTCAATGAGTTCTATAAAAGCCACGCCGAAAAGCAGCGCACCCTGAAAGGCTATGATGCGGATGTAGGTGAGCATGCGGTTGGCCATGGCCAGGTAAATCAGGCTTATGGTAAAAACTATCAGGAGTATGTTGATCATGGCTGTAAGTTTTAAATGATTTTACCCGTAAGAAGCAGCACACCTAAAAATATCAGGAGTGAAATGGAAGTAAACATCAGGATGAACTGCGGGTTGTGATTCATTCTGAAACGGGCCGAAAAGGATTCAACAACACCCACGGTTACGGCAAATGCCAGCTGAACTCCGAAAAATATGGGGATGGAATAGTACCATTCATAGCCCGGTGTGTGAAAGAAGTTGGCAATCAACGCTCCGTACATGGCAAATTTCAGGTTGGTGCCATAAAGGATCAATCCGAGATCGTAACCGCTGTTATCCAATATCATTACTTCGTGGATCATAGTCAGTTCCAAATGGGTTTTGGGGTCATCCACAGGCATGCGGCTGTTTTCTATAAGGGCAATGATGGCAAAAACAAAAGCGGCCAGTGCACCCAAGCCATACGTAACGTACGAGCCGAAATGCATGGCGCTGAATATGTCAACAAACGATGTAAAGCCGGTCAGCAGAGAGAAAGAGCCCATGATGATAAAAAAGGCAGGTTCCACAAGCATGGAGTATAGGGCTTCACGACTGGCACCCATACCTTCGAAGCTGCTCCCGGTATCGAGGGAGGCAATGATCATGAAGAATTTGCCCAGTGCCAGGGTATAAGCGAAAAAGACGAAATCGCCGTTAAACGATAAAACGCCCCTTTGATTGCCAAACGGAATAAAGAGAATGGCCATGAGAATGGTGGCGATATAAACAGTAGGTGCCAGTTGAAAAATGAAACTGGTGGTTTTGCTGTAAACTGATCCGATGCGCAACGACCTGATGATGTCCTTCATGGGCTGCATTATACCGGGGCCTTTTCTTCCCGACAGGATGCTTTTGGTGCGGATGATGATCCCGGTGAAGAAAAAGCTGGTTATCAGTATCAATAGTAAACTTATCATGCGCATGTTACAAATGTTTTAATATGTGGGCAAGGTTTCTGACAGCATTAATAATCAGGGGTACGGCAATGCTTATGGCTATAAAAACTACCCCGTAAAGTACATAGAACTGCACACTTCCGTTCTGAAGAAACTTGAACCGGCCAAGAAATCCCCTGAGGTTTCTCGTGGGCCAGTCTACCAGCCCCGATTCCAGTTTATCGTGGAAATGTGTTTCGGTATGCAGTGGTTTGGGAATGATTCCCAACACCTCATCTTTTGATTTTTTGGTGATGGTAAGTGGTTTGATAATTTTTGCATAGGAACGAACGAATGAGCTGGCTGTGTATTGCAGCTTTGGCGAATCAGTGGTGTAGGCGCATCCCCATGTAGGGCCAACAGTTACCTGCCTGCTGGCAATGGCTTTTCTGAGCAGCCAGAGGATTGCAATCAGCAGTACCAATCCCCAAACAGCAATGCTGATTTGCTGCATGATTTGGGCAGATACTCGCATTCCTTCCAGGTCGGGCATATTCATAAACAATTCCACAGGTCGCCTGAGAACGGAAATGAAAAGCTGGGGCAGCAAACCAATGAAGATGATGAGTATTGCAGTAAGTGCCATGGGGAACAGTGTTGCATTGTTTTCCTCGCGGATTTCGGCATGTTGCACATGCCGGGCTGTTCCCAGAAAAATTATGCCGAAGGCTTTTGTGAAGCACAGTAAGGCCAGTCCGCCTATTAATGCCAGCGCAATCACGGCCAGTATGATTACAGAGGCCGTGTGACTTGATCCGATTGCGCTGAGAAGTCCCGAGTAAATGAGGAATTCCGATATGAACCCGTTGAATGGAGGAAGACCGCATATGGCAAGGGAGGCAATGAGAAAGAAAAGGGCCGTGCGGGGCATGTTGCGGATGAGACCGCCCATTCGGTCGATTACCAGTGTGTGCAGCGCATTATATACATTACCTGCACTGTAAAAAAGAAGTGATTTGAACAGTGCGTGATTGAGTACGTGCAGCATGGCACCGGCATATCCTGCGAATGCCATGAAAGGGCTGCCCAGTCCCACCCCGATTGTGCCAATACCCATTCCGATACCAATGATACCTATGTTTTCGATACTGTGGTAAGCCAGTAATTTCTTAATGTTGTGTTGCACAATGGCCAGGATCACCCCGTAGAGTCCGGTAATTACTGAAACCGCCAGGATAAAATAACCCATGGCCAGGTGGTTTTCGGGCATTAACAGGAGGAGCCGCAGGATACCGTAGATGCCGGCCTTTATCAGTATTCCCGACATGATTCCTGAAACATGCGAAGGCGCTGCAGGATGGGCATGGGGCAGCCAGGTGTGAAAGGGAACAAAACCGGCTTTAATGCCAAAACCAACAAAAAATACGAGAAACAGCAGCAGGGCCGCCTCTTTCCCTGCGGAAAGGCAATAGGTGCGAATGGCTTCAAAATCAAATGAACCTGTGGAAGTATAAACCCAGATGAAACCCAGGGTGAGCAGGATGATGCTGATGTGCGACTGAATCAGGTAATTGATTCCTGCTTTGAGGGTTTCCATGCGGGCATGTTCAAAGATAACCAGTATAAAGGCTGTTATGGCCATGATTTCCCAGGCACAAAGGAAGGCCAGCATGTTTTGTATGAAGTAAATGCCTGTGAGGGCGGCATGGTTTAACAGGTAGCTGATGTAATGCATGCTCATGTCGGCAGATCGGGCAGGGTGGTGCCTGAGATACTGTCGTCCGTAAAGAATTCCCATCAGCATGGTAAAATTCGTAACCAAAATGAACCAGGCTGAAATGCTGTCGAGCCGTATGGCAATATCACCAAAAACCGGACCGCCATTCAGTACCTGAGAAAAAGCATTGCCTGAAAGCGCAGCCACTGCTATCCATGAGCTCATGACCGAGTTTACAATAATTCCGGCAACAGCAACCATCCCCTTTTTCCCGGGATGAACCAGGGAAATAAGCAGTATAAAGAGCAGGGTTGATATCAGAAAAGCAACGCTCATGTTGGGTTATTACAACACATTAATAAACGACAGGATGATCAGTATGACCATAAACAACAGTCCGTAAAGCACATAAAACTGGATCTTGCCATTATGAATGAAGGTAAAGTAATTGAAAAGCCTCAGGAATTGCCTGATCACAGGATCAATGATCCGGGTTTCGAAAAATTCGAGATAACAGGATGTATAGGTCCTGGGAGAAGGGAAGATGGAAACGGTCTTCAGTTCCTTATACTTTTTGTTTTCAATGGTAATGAATCCGAAAAGCTTGGCCAGGCTTTTGGAAAACGACTTGCCCGTATACTGCATGGCATGCCCCGGAGCAATGTACCCGCAACCCCAGGTAGAGGTGATTTCCACCGGTTTCCTGCGGAAAGCAAGGCTTCTGATAAAATAAAGCAGGGCAATCAGCACAATCAGCAACAGGGAGGCTCTTCCAACCAGGGTAAGCATGCCGGTGATGTTGGTGAATGGCATGATCAGGCCGGCAGGCGTAAACCCGGTGATGATGCTTAATACGGGATTCATGACCAAAACCGGAAAAACACCAATAACGAGCATGATCAACACAATGGCATACAAGGGTAATCGCATGAGCAGGGAAACTTCGCCGGGCCTGTGCATGATCTCCGAACGGGGTTCACCCAGGAAAATAGTACCAAATGCTTTGGTGAAGGTTAACAGCGAAACGCCGCCTGCCATGGATAGTATGGTGATGCCGATGATCATCAGCGCATTCAGCGCCATATCCTGGTTTCGGAATGCTTCTACAAATCCTGAATATACCAGGAACTTGGAAACAAACCCGTTAAAAGGCGGCAAACCGCCAATGGCCAGTGCACCAATAAGAAACAGGATGGCTGTTTGGGGCATCTGCCTGATAAGTCCGCCCAGCATTTCCATGTTGCGGGTGTGTGTTTTGGTATAAATATTCCCTGCCGCAAAAAAGAGCAGCGATTTGTAGAGCGAATGGTTGAGTACATGAATTAATGCTGCTGCAAAACCGAATATCAACAGGGCCTGATTATCCAGTGCTTTTCCGATTAGGGCCAACCCGATTCCCATACCAATGATGCCAATGTTCTCGGTAGTGCAGAATGCCAGCATTTTCTTAAAGTCTCTGTGGACAGCAGCATTCAATATGCCATACAGAGTTGTTGCAGCAGATATCATCATCAGCATGATCCCCGGGATAAGTGCATCCGTGTTGATCATCATGGCAATCCGAATGATTCCGTAAATTCCCATTTTCACGATAACTCCCGACATGACTCCTGAAACATGCGAAGGTGCAGCAGGATGGGCATAGGGGAGCCAGGTGTGAAGCGGAATAAAACCGGCTTTGATTCCGAAACCGAGGAAAAAGAAAAGTATTACCCAGTGTGTATGGGGTCCCTGCAGAAAGGTGGCAATGCCCTGAAAGCCGGAGGTCTGCTGAGTAACAAATATCCAGATGAAGGCCAGTGTAAGAAAGGCAACGCCAATGTGCATCTGAACCAGGTAATTCACCCCTGCCTGCAGTGTATTGGCCTTGTTGTGGTCGAACAGTACCAGGATGAGTGATGAAAGGGTCATGATTTCCCAGGCAATGAGAAAGGCAAAGCCATTGTGTAACATGCATACCCAGAGCATTGAGGCATGAAATATCACAAACATAATCCAGTGGAGGCTGAGGTTTCCGGTTTGTTTTTCATAAGCCTTCATGTACCCGATTCCGTAAATGGCCCCGTTTATGAGGGTGATGTTGACAATCAGAATAAACCAGGCCGATAACGGATCGATTTCAAGCAGGATGTTACCGAAGTTAAGTCCGCCAAAAATCTCCAGCGTAAAGGTGTTACCCAGTAATGCCCCGATTGCCGGAACAGAGGTGAGCAATGCATTCAGAAAAATCAGAAAAAGTGCAGTTACCGACTTAAGATTTGCCCTCAGCAGGGGAATCAGCAAAATGGAAAGTACAACAAAACCGCAGATACCAAAAACAATAAATTCAGGGTTCATGGCTTATTACAACACAGGCAACAAATGTAACGTTTTTGATGCAAAAGTATTCAATGAGCTCCTGTTTTTGCCAACAGGAAACGAACATTTCAGGAAATCCGCTCAATTCTGGCGCCCATGGCATTCAGGCGGAGGTCAATCTGCTCATATCCGCGGTCGATTTGGTCGATATTGTGAATGGTGCTGGTGCCATCAGCTGAAAGAGCGGCGATCAGCAGGGCCACCCCGGCACGTATGTCGGGAGATGTCATGGTAGTAGGTCTCAGCCTGATTTGGTTATCCAGCCCGTAAACCGTGGCGCGGTGCGGGTCGCAT
Organism: Bacteroidales bacterium; assembly: GCA_016926375.1. Lineage (GTDB taxonomy): Bacteria > Bacteroidota > Bacteroidia > Bacteroidales > UBA10428 > UBA5072. Next base: position 1,925 of record JAFGOR010000163.1, on the reverse strand, counting down.
AGAATCACCTGGGCGCCCATTTCAATGAGTTTGTCTACGAAAAACAGCCTGCTTTCAAACATTTTCTGGTGAATCAGCACATTGCCGCGGGCCTGGGTGGCAACCACCAGCACTACGCTGATCAGGTCGGGCGTGAAACCGGGCCATGGGGCATCGTCAATGGTCAGAATGGAACCGTCAATGAAGGTTTCCACCTGGTAATGATTTTTTCCAGGAATGTAAATGTCATCACCGCGTTTCTCAAATTCAATTCCAATTTTGCGAAACACCGAAGGAATAATTCCCAGGTTATTCCACGAAACATTTTTAATGGTGATTTCCGAGCGGGTCATGGCGGCCAGGCCTATGAACGAACCAACTTCAATCATATCGGGAAGCAACGTGTGTTCGCAACCACCCAGTGAATCTACTCCTTCAATGGTGAGCAGGTTGGAGCCGATGCCGGAGATATTGGCTCCCATGTGGTTTAGCATATGACACAACTGCTGTACATAAGGTTCGCAGGCCGCATTGTAGATGGTGGTTATGCCTTTTGCCAGAACTGCAGCCATAAGTATGTTGGCTGTGCCGGTCACAGAAGCCTCTTCCAATAACATATCACAGCCAATCAGCCTTTCGGCATGAAGCTTGTAAAATTCACTTGTATATTCATAATCAAAATTAGCCCCCAGTTTAACCAATCCGTTGATGTGGGTGTCCATTCTTCTGCGGCCGATTTTATCGCCACCGGGCCTGGGTATATAGCCTTTGCCAAAGCGGGCCAACAGGGGGCCCATGATCATCAGCGACCCGCGCAGGCTGCCGCTGCGTTTTCTGAAATCGTCGCTGAGCAGGTAGTCGATGTTGATGTTTTGGGCTGAAAAACTGCAGGAGTTGCGGGAGATGCGGATCACTTCGGAGCCAAGCGCGCTGATCAGGTCAATCAGGTTGTTGACGTCCAATATATCCGGAATGTTGTGGATGGTAACTTTTTCAGGTGTCAACAGGGTGGCGCAGATCACCTGCAGGGCCTCATTCTTTGCACCCTGCGGAATAATTTCACCCCTGAGCTGATGACCGCCGGTAACTCTGAAGGAAGTCATTCTGAAAAGTTTACATGGTTCTTTTACGCTGCTGCTGCATCTGCATCCGCTTCCGCTGCTGTTGTTGCTGGCTTTGCGGTTTTGGCTTCTGGAAATCTTTCTGATCGGCAAGCTTGATACCTTCTTTAATGGTAATTTTTCGTCCCGATAGTTCGAACAAATCGTTCAGAATGATCTCATCGGTGACCGAATCACGGTTCCAGGCCAAATAGGATTTTTTCATGTGATTGGCGATCAGCTTGATCAGTGTATCCTTATCATCTCCGTCAGGCAATTTGAGAGCTTCCTTAATCAGGGCTTCTACAATGTGACCATAGTGGCGGAAACGGATGTCGCTGTCATTGTAACTTACGACTCTGGGTTTTTCGGCAAACTCTTCGGGACGCGGTATTTCGTAGGGGAAGTCAATGTCAAGTTTGAAATCGGCCATGATGGCCAGGTGGTCCCAAAGTTTATGTTTGAAATCATTGATGTCGCGTAGATGCGGATTCATGTTTCCCATGATGATAATGACAGCATGCGCCAACCGGTTTCTCTCTTCGCGGTCGGGAATGGTGAGGATGTGTTCCACCATTTTCTGGATGTTCCTGCCGTATTCGGGTAAAATCAAATGATTGCGGCTGGTGTTGTAATCGTATTCCATATCCATAATTTTGACAAAGCTAAAGTAAAAATTGCTCTCATTCAAATTATTTGTGAGAAATGGTTTGGAATCTGCTATTGGCCCTTAGCTGTTGGCTGTTAGCTTTTAGTAGCATGTTTTTAAGCCTGTTACTCGTTGCCAGTTACAATTCTCAATTTCGCGAACTTCACCAGCAATTGTTTTTCTTCACTGGTTTCCTG
>JAFGOR010000162.1 GCA_016926375.1 Bacteroidales bacterium | reverse complement strand
GCTGTGTTAACAATCACTTCTCCACCCAAATCGACAAATGGCTTCGGGCCCATCTTGTTTTTATCGGCATCGTTCCCCAATAAATGAAAAATGTAAGGTATGCCGCAGGGAACCAGTCCTTCAGCGTCTTCCTTAATCATTAATACCGATTTCTCTTTGAAATACTTCTTAATGGTAATGCCCGTGACAATAGCTGCCGGGCCCCCTCCAATAATGATTACATCGTATTGTTTCATAATACTGTTAAATTATTTAATACACCAATAGCTGCTATACAAAAGTGAGTTCATCAGCAGGTCTCCCCGCAGCAAAAATCACAGGTATTTTTTATGGCCGGTTTTCTTTGATTTCAAACATGTTTCCACTCCTGTCCCAGATGAAATAAGTATACCGTCCTTCCTTGTTAGGCTTTGCCAGGGCCCTGTATCCCTTTTCCTGTGCCTTATCAAACATACATCCGGCATCGGAAACGGCAAGACAAATGTGCGTATAACGCTTTTTTTCCTGATTTTTACTCACAAACAACTCCAGTTGCGAACCCTCTTTTTCCATCAGTAAAACATCTATACTGCCCTCCGACCCAAAAATCATACGATTGATCTCTTCGTTCATGAAAAAACGATGATGAACGGCAAATTGCAGGATTTCTTCGTAGAAATTTCCAATTTCAGCTGAATCATTTATAGTTAAACCAACATGTTGTATCATAATACCTACCAAAGTCTTTCAAATGTATATGAACTTTTGTTCATTTTAAAATTTTTTAAGCTATTTTTGTACAAAATTTTGTGGTGACGGATTCCATTTTTCCTGCTCATCAATGCGGCATCAGAACCAGATAGGTATTAACGCACCCAGTTCCGCATATTCAAACGATTACACTTTTTAATGTATCACGATATATTTAACTCAATTTCAAAATAATATGAAAATAGCTTTCCCGGCTTCAGCCGATAAATCCGAAGCGCTGATCGATGAGCGTTTTGCTCGCTGTCCCTTCTTTTGTTTTTACGATTTTGACACCAACCAAATGGAATTTAAGGAGAACATGTTGAGAAATGGTGCTGGCGGCATAGGTTTGCAGGTTGCTGAATTTATGGCAAACCATGGTGTAAATAAGGTTTTTGCGGTTGAATTCGGCCCCAAAGCAAAAGACATGCTTACCAAACTCCATATCGAAACGCAGCTGATAACGGCCGGAAAAACGGTACAACAAATCATTGACGAAAACAGACCGGCCTGATACCTCAAAACGCTGAGGAGCTAAATATTAAGTCGTAAGCTACTACCAGGTGCATGCGCATTAAGTAACCGGCTTGCATTTATCCTGTATTGGCAATATGGGTACAGAATGTCATAAGCCTGATCAACACCAAAGACCAAAGCCAGATAATATGAAAATCGCCATTACAAGCGGAAAAGGAGGAACAGGAAAAACCACTGTTAGTACGGGTTTGTTCCATATACTTAACCGATACCTGAAACACCACGTGCAGTTGTTGGATTGTGATGTGGAAGAACCCGACTGTCACATTTTTATCAAAGCATCGAAAACTGCTGTTTATCCTGTAAATTTGCTGATACCGGAGATTAATGCCAACATCTGCACGTTTTGTGGGAAATGTAAAGCAGCTTGTGCTTTTAATGCAATCGTTATGTTGCCACCGGCAAAGTTTATCGAAGTTTCGGCCGACATGTGCCACGGCTGCGGGGCCTGCACCTATGTTTGCCCGGAGAATGCCATTACAGAAAAACACAAGTCAATTGGCCAGGTAAGTCATTTCGACTACTACGCGAAGGACGAATTTATCGAAGGCCGGATGCATATTGGCAGTGCCCTGCAAACACGTGTTATCAGGGAAACCATTACCCACGCCCGGCAACAGGGCGTTATACTGTTTGATTCACCTCCCGGAACATCTTGCCCTGTAATTGCCACTGTTTCTAAATCGGATTATGTTGTAATGGTTACGGAACCTACGCCTTTTGGCCTTAACGATCTTATACTGATGGCTGAAACCGTTAAACAACTGGGTAAAAAACACGGTATTGTAATTAATAAGGCCGGACTTAATTACAAGCCTTTGTATGACTACATTACTCAAAACAATATCCCCCTGCTGGGCGAAATCCCTTTCAGAAAAGAACTGGCCAGCGCCTATTCAAAAGGGGAAATAGTTGCTGAATCAAGCCCGGAAATAAGGAGCCTGTTCGAAGGCATCACAAAAAAAATATTGTTTGAAACATCGCTAAACTCATGAAGAAACCTTTTGAAATTGTCATATTAAGCGGAAAGGGAGGAACCGGAAAAACCAGCGTTACAGCAGCTTTTGCATCACTGGCAAAACATGCTGTTTTCACTGATTGTGATGTGGACGCTGCCGATCTGCACCTGGTATTGTCTCCCGATATTTATCAACAGGAAGAATTCTCAAGCGGAGCAAAGGCTGTCGTTGACACGGACAAATGCACCAGCTGCGGATTGTGTAAAGATGTGTGTCGTTTCAGTGCCCTTGCATATTCGGGCGATATACCTGTAATTGACGAATATGCGTGTGAAGGATGTGGTTTATGTTCCATAGTCTGCCCCGTTGACGCCATAACAATCGAAAACTATAACAACAACCACATATACTTTGCCACCTGCCGTTTTGGACCAATGGTTTATGGTAAGCTCGGTATTGCCGAAGAAAACTCGGGTAAACTGGTTTCTAAAATCAGGCAATATGCCCGGGAACTGGCTCAAAAGCATCATGCAGAAATCATCATTACAGACGGCCCTCCGGGAATAGGCTGCCCTGTAATATCTGCCGTTACCGGATCGGACCTGGTATTAGCGGTAACCGAGCCAACCATGTCGGGTTGGCACGACCTGGATCGTCTTATAGAAATGATTGGGGGATTTAAAACCCCTGTATTTGTTGTTATCAACAAGTACGACCTGAATGAGGAAATGACCCGTGTTATTGAAGGCAACCTGCTGGCAAAAAACATTCGGGTCATTGGTAAAATTCCCTATAGCGATACCATGGTGCTTGCCCTGCTGGAGGCCAAAACCATTAACGAATTCGATCCCTCCGGATATATTGCCGGTGAACTAACGCGAATTTGGGAAACAATAACCCTAACCTATGAGCAAAACAAATAACCAACCAATCTATACTACTATGCCAAATTTAAACAAACAGGTTCAGCCCGGCACTTTCGGTACGCTCGAGGTAGGTGGCTACGCCGCCTATCTGAACACCATCCATCAATTCTTCAGCTTTAACGCCCATCACATCCATCGACATCTGGCAGGCCACCATCTCAACCCCGCTTTGCAGCGCATCCTGGATCATGTTCTCGAGCGTGTCCACATTTTTGTCTTTCATCACCATGCGCATCATTTTGCTGCCCATGCCGGCCATGTTCATTTTCGAAAGGCCTAGTTTACGGCTTGATTGTGGCATCATCATGCCAAACATTTTCCCAAACAGGTCTTTTTGAACTGCCGGTTTCTGCTGACGCTTGATTACGTTCAGTCCCCAGAAGGTAAAGAATATGGTTACCTTTTTCCCCGAAGCAACCGCGCCATTGGCAATAACAAAGGTTGCCAGGGCCTTATCGAGGTCATCACTGAAACAAATGAGTGTGGCATTATTACTGCCCTGCTGAGCAATATTTTTAACAACAGGCTCGCTTTTGCGCACAATGGCGGTGATTTGGGCCCCATCCCGGGTTAATTCTACCAATTCATTACCAGTAACGTTGGCCCAGGACTTCACATCCTTGTAAAAGCCGGCATCGGTAGCCGTCACCTTAATCGCCTCCCCAACATCGAGCTTATCAATGGTTTGTTTGAGCTTTAAAATCGGGCCGGGGCACTGTAATCCACATGCATCCAATTCTTTCATCTTCTGAACATCAACCGGCTTGAATAGGGCCTTTTCCTTAGCCCCCTGGTAAATATGATCGTCATGCCCAATGTAATCATTGGCGAAAATATCTTCGTTACTTTGTTTTTGGCTGGCTGTTTCATAGGTTTTCAGTCCACCCGACAAGTTAAAGACTTCGGTAAAACCGCTTTGTGTGAGAATTCTGCAGGCAACATGAGCCCTGAGCCCTACACCGCAGAAAACTATCAACCTTTTATCGTGTGGTATTTCACCCAGATGTTGCCTGATTTCGTCCAGTGGAATATTCACCGCCCCTTCGATGGTTCCTAACTGAAATTCATCGGGTGTACGAACATCAATCAAATAAGTATCCTCTGAGGGACAAGCTGCCACTTCGCGCCATGAAGCCATCCGGGCAATGCCTTCGAGTATGTTTTGTGCTACCATGCCGGCAATGTTAACCGGATCTTTAGCCGAAGAATATGGCGGCGCATAGGCATGTTCAATCTCTGCCAGGTCATAAACCGTTGCCCCGTTTTGTATGGCACTTGAAAAAACATCAATACGCTTGTCCACGCCATCGAACCCAACAATTTGTGCCCCAAGCAAACGGCCGGTATCAGGGGCAAAGGATATCTTAATGGACATGGGTACCGCGCCCGGGTAATAACCTGCATGCGACGACGAATGGGTTATGGAATCGATATGCGGAATATTCAGCCTTCCCAGCAGCTTTCCCGACACGCCCGTTGAAGCAACAGTTACGTCAAATACCTTGGCAATGGCTGTATTGATTGAGCCGGTGTAAGTTCTGAAATTTCCCTTGTAAATGTTATCTGCCACAATGCGGCCTTGTTTGTTGGCCGGACCTGCCAGGTAGGTGATCATACTGGTTCCGGTAACCGGGTTTTTATATTCAATGGCATCCCCCACCGCGTAAATATCCGCGTCGGAGGTTTGCAGGAATTCGTTTACCACAATACCCCCTGTTTGTCCAATTTGCAGACCCGCCTCTTTGGCCAGCCTGCTATCGGGTTTCACGCCAATGGACAGGATAACCATATCCGTGATTATTGACCGGGAAGAGTTCAACCTGACCTGCAACCGGTCGTTTTCCTTTGCAAATGAAGCCACCGCGGTATTCAGGTAAAACTCCACATTTTTGGTTTTCAGGTGCTGATGTACCAGTGCAGCCATGGAATAGTCCAGCGGCGTCATCACCTGTTCGGCCATTTCCACAATGGTAACCCGCAATCCATACTGATGCAGGTTTTCAGCCATTTCCAGTCCGATAAAGCCGGCACCCACCACCACGGCATGCCGGGGATTCTTTTCGGTAATGTACTTTTTAATTTTGTCGGTATCGGGTACATTGCGCAGGGTAAATATGCCTTCCTGGTTGATACCCGGCAGTGGCGGCTTAACCGGTTCCGCTCCCGGTGACAGTATAAGCTTGTCATAATGCTCGTTATATTCATTTCCCGTACGCAAATCCTTTACGGTAACTTCCTTAGCCCCACGGTTTATAGAAATCACTTCAGAAAGAATCCGCACTTCAAGGTTAAAACGCTTGCTAAACGATTCAGGGGTTTGCACAAAAAGGTTATCCCTTTCGCTTATGGTTCCTCCAATGTAATAGGGTAACCCACAATTGGCATAGGAAATATACTCGCCCCGCTCAAAAATGATGATTTCACTAGCCTCGTCCAGTCGCCTGAGGCGTGCTGCCGTTGTGGCACCACCTGCTACTCCGCCAACAATCAGGTATTTCATGGTTATTTGTTTTATTAATGCTTATGATACTAAGTTACTCACAACCTGTGAATCTAATCACAAAAATAAATCAAATATATATTTCTACATATGATAATAATTATGTTTGTAAAGAAATTACTTCTGGTGTAACCTATTGCCATCAAGCTAAGAAGAGCTTACACCCCTGCCTGCCGGCTATGGGTGCAACCTGGGCGATCCGATGCGGTACGCATCAGGAACATCGGGAATGCCGTTACCGGTTTTATCAGGCTGTTGCTGCAGGTACCACAGCAGGGCCATCCATTCTTTGATTTCCTGAACGCCTTCAGCCGAAGGATCTGCATCAATCAGCGCCTCGTTAATCGAATGAATGGGATTTCCGTTGGCATCCTTAAGGGTTACCTTAACCAAACCCTTGCTGAGCTTTTTGATGACACCAATGAATTCCAGAATATATGTATTTGCCGTTAGGCTATAGAGCTTTGGGTTTTCCTTTGACCAGTCAACCGGCACAAAATGCCCGGCTGCGTCGGCTGTGCGTATGGAAGTGATTTTGCGGAGCAGTCCTTTATCCAGATTATAGGTGGCATCCAGCCCGCCAAAATACATGTAATTACTCGGGCTGCTCGAGGGTGCCAGGTAGAGCACTTCCATAATCCCTTTCAGTTCTTTGCCGGTAACATATACCCGTGCCAGGGGGTAACCGGGAATAGCGTCGTTTCCGCTGCCCAGCGAAACCACCCTGAAAAGATCAGCCACCGTTTGTTTGCCGGTGGCACCAGGCACTATGTTATCGCGCACCATGCCTGTGGGAAACAGGGTAATATCGGTACCTTCAGGTGACAGATGCTTAACATAAGCATAAAGGGCATCGGTAATAAGAGGGCCCAGATTACTCATTTCAGCTTCTTTTCCTTCGTTGCAGCTCAGCGGGAAAGCGGTTTCGGCAATTACCGAGCCATACTGAAAACCCAATGGCTCCAGTATTTCATTATTGATTCTTTTCTCCTGGCTGTCAATGGCCTGCTGAAAAAACAGATTTGCGGCAACAGCATCGGTAATGGGTACAACCTGAGCCTCAGTGCGCAACACTTTTCTATTGCCTATTTCCAGTTCAAGCCGGCCTAAACCTGCACCATACGCCCCGGTTTGCACAATGGGTACACCGTTTACAACAAGCGGTTTATCAATGAGCGTATGGGTATGCCCGCTGATGATCACATCTATGCCGGGCACTTTTTGGGCCAGGGTAACATCCTCACCCGTCCAGTTACCCACATCGTCCTTTCCCAGTCCGCTATGCGACAAACATATCACCAGGTCCGCCTTTTCTTTTTCGCGGAGCAAGGTTGCTATTTTCTTAGCTGTCTTTATCGGATCCGCAAAAACAATAGGCCGGGCCAATGGGGCATCGTTTATGGCCACATATCCGAGGAGTCCAAAAATGCCTATTTTCAGTCCGTTTTTTTCGATAACCTGATAAGGCTTTACAATGCCATTATCCACCAGGGCTTCCAGCCGGTCATCAGCCGTATCTTTCTCTGAAAATGTAATATTGCTTAGGGTAAGCAAAGGAACAGTTCCGTTATCCATTGATTTTTGAATAATGGCAGCCAGTGTGCCGGGACCAAAGTCGAACTCGTGATTGCCCAGGCATACCACATCGTAGCCCATTTTCTTCATCAGGGGTAGTTGGAAACCCGTTGTTTGTTCCATGGCATGAAACAGCGTTCCCATCAGGAAGTCGCCGGCATCCACTACCAAAACCTGATCTCCGTTCTTGCTTTTCTCGGCTTCAATTAAAGTGGCAATGCGTGCAAAACCTCCAATGGTATTGTCGTCGTTAAAGGTTTCGGGACTGTAGTCGGTTTCCGGTGAATAACCGTTCAACCGGCTGTGCAGGTCGTTGGTGTGGAGGATAATGAGTTTTTTGGGGCTTTCCTGCGCGTTTGCCAGATTCGGCATTATCAGCAGCAGAGCAATACAAAGGGAATTGATTTTCATGATGGCAGTTTTGATAATACAAAAATAAGAGAAATATGAGAAATTTCCGGGTCGGTGTTGCTGACCATCATTCCGACTTCAGACCTGATTATCGTGTTGTACAATACCCCATACCCTCCGGGCAAGTAATACAAATGGTTAAAGCGTTATCTTGACACTGAATGTATATATTTTCGGCGGATATACCCTGATTTCATCAGGGTTCAGCGAAAAAACGCCTGAATAGTGAAGTTCAGTTTCAGGATCTGATCCGTTGTATCCGGTCATAGTGAACAAACGTTGTCCGCTTAAACTGATGCAAAGATCCTGAACACGGATTTTGCGGCAGATTTCCGGACCAAACTGATAGGTCAGGTTGATGTAATTCATCCTGAGAAAGCTGCCGTTTTCAACAAAACGATCGGATCCCAGGTTATTGGCGGGATGATCCAGGTAAGCACGAGGCACCATGTTATCTCCATGTTGCCCCGGATACCTCCAGCGGTTTAAAACATTTGTATTCTGATTGTGTTTAGAATAAAGTCCTTCGGAATCCATGGCCACCTGGTTGATTATCTGATAACCTGTGCGGTAGTGAAAATTACAGGTAAATGAAAAATTCTTAAACCTGACAGTGCTTCCAAAGCCACCCGTGAATTTGGGATAGGAATTCCCCAGTTCAACCAGGTCACCTTCATCAATAGTTCCATCAAAATTTACATCCCGGTACTTTGCATCACCGCCCTGAAAAGCGTAATTCTCATACGAAACACGAATGGGCGATCCATTATTGTCATATAGGATGTTGCCGTCCCTGTCCACTGCTATCGCATCCTGATCTGTAGAATACACACCCTCATAGTTCAATCCGTATATTGAGCCAAGTGGCTTGTTCTCATAGAGAAGAGAAACATAACTTCCGTTACGCAATGTTGCAGACTCACTGTTGTTAATATTTACAGGTGCTTCAACAAGGATCTGCCGGTTATGCGCTGTGGAAAAGTACAGGTCCCAATCGAAGTTTTTCTTTTTGATAACCTCATAATTAACCATCATTTCCCAACCTTTGCTCCGAACCTGAAACATGGCATCAACAGCAGCCCCGTATAAATTTTTCTTCCATGTTTCTTTACAGTAATAATCCATGTTTGCATATACCCTGTCATGAAACAAACCAAGTCCGAGGCCTATATTGCAAGTCATGATTTCAATCTCCGGATTGGTATAAGGCAATGGTAACTGGAAATATCCGCCAGGTTGGAATTTGGAAAAGCTCCATCCTGCCCGAATCATACTGGTTTCACTCAGAATCTGAAGTTTTTTCACGAAAGGTTCTTCAGCAAAACACCACCCGATTGAAACCCCATAGTTTTTATCCCAGGTATGCTTGTTGTCAATATTTGAAACAGATTCCAATCTTGTGTTGGCATTTACGATGTACTTATTAAGGTGTTTGTAATGCAGTGATAATACAATGGCGTTTATATTTCTGTTGGGCGGCCTGTTTGTTGCCAGTACACTGTCGGGACTAATGGAATAATCATCATGTTGCATAATCAGGGAAAGCACTCCGTTGAGCGAGTTCCTTTGCTGCTCTTTGAAAGGCAATTTCACAATAGCCTGAAATTCATTCCGGAACTGTTGAAATTTCAAATCATTCCGGCTATTTACTGCGGGGGTCGCCCATGCCAGGCCACCCGAATTAATGGCATAATTAGGCAGGAAAGATTCTTCATCGGCAGATGATCTTTGATAAGTGAAGAATTCACGGAATTTCAGCCAATTCTTAAAATTATATTCAAGCAGGGAAGTTGCAGAGAGTTCGTTAAATTTTCGGATTGCTTCACCTAAGCTTGAAACAGCCACCGGATTATAATAATCCAATCCGTTCCCCTGATAATTGTTTATTGGTGCAAAATAATCTCCTGTGCGGTTGCCATCTGTGTCATAATCCCAAATGCTTATGTTCGGAGCCTTCACAAAAGCCATTTCAAGAATACTTTTTCCATAACCGTATTCATCTTCCACAACCACATTATCATTGTGTTTTTGATGCACATAATTGGCATGCAATGCCAGGGTGATTTTATCTGTAAAGTCATGCTCAAAGTTTAACCTGCCCATGAACCGGTTGTTCCTGGTATGGATGACAGTACCATTTTGATCCAGGTAACCAATGGAACCATAGTACCTGCTTTTTTTGTTTCCTCCATGAATACTCAGATGATGGTTAGAAAGTGACCCTTTTTGTGTGACCGCTTTTAACCAATCGGTATTGGCTGAGTAATTATAAAAACCAACATAATCCGGATCATATGTGATTTCGGGAGGCAGGTTCATAATGCCTGCATTGTGATATGCTTCCAATTGGTATATGATATATTCATCCCCGCTAAGCATAGGCAGAAACTCTGGTTCCCTGATGATTCCCTGGTTGAATTGATACGTCACGTGCATTTTTTGGGCGATACCTTTTTTGGTTTCAATAAGGATTACGCCATCGGCACCTTCAGCACCATATAATGCCGTGGAGGCACCATCTTTAAGGACTTCAACTGAATTGATATCCGATGCCGATACAGGAATCAGGCTGTACAGATCCTCCATGCCTGAATGCCAGATATTGAAAAAATGATCATTTGATTTCCAGGGTATCCCATCAATTACAATTAGTGGATAACGATTATCCAAAACCTGCTGACCTCGCAGAACTGCCAACGGACTATTCCCGGGATTACCGGAAGCACTTGTGATATCAAGTCCGCCTATTCTGCCCTGAATCAATTCAAACAGTGACAATTCATTGGTAAAACTGAGCCCTGAAAAATCAATTTTCTCAGATGATACGGGTTGCGGTAGGTTAACAGCGCTAAAAGAACCGGTTTCAGTTTTCGACATGCCCACCAGGGAGTCGTCAGCAACATGATTCTGTGGCGAACTGATTTGAGCCTGCAAACCATAGTTGATAAGCATGAGCGCACAAATGCAAAAAAAATGAAAAGCCTTTGTCATCTTAAGGTATGGTCTTTTACTGAGGAATAACAAAATTACTCTCGCCAGGGCCTAAATAACTCGGTTTGAGCCCACCAGTATCAATCACAAATTTCTGGAATACAATTCCCGAATCAACCATCCATAATTTCAGTGTGTGCTTACCAGGTTGATTTACCTTATGCCGGGATTTGCTTATTTTAATGTGATCCGCAACCGATCTCATCCACCAGTCGGCATATTCATAGTCAGGTTTTATTTCACCTTCATTCATGTTAATTATTTGCGGTTGTTCATCATCAATTGAAATAGCAAATTTCAATCCGCCCTGCTTTTTATAATCCTGTGTGGGCGACAGGTAAGTGTTGACAGTCAAATCACCGGTTTCAAAAACGGTAAAATCATATTCAACACAGGGTGAATTAATGGCCGGGGTGTGTCTGCCAGCGGTCACCGGTTCAATAATGAGTGATGAATTAGTGCGTCCCAGGTTGGGAATAACTGTCCAGTATGCTTCCTTAGTGTCAGTTTTTCTTGTGAAACGGGTAGCCTCGAATGATATAACACCATTGTTTTCAACAAAGCCGGATACCTTTGGCAGCTTATTCCTTATGGGCACTGCAACTGCATATTCTTTCCCTGCTCCTGAAATAAGTATTGTGCCGGCAGTGTCAGATTCAGGTGCTTTTTCCCAGTCAATGCTTACATATACTTTTTCATTATACTGAGTTGTTCCCTGTTCTTTTGATAATTGAATCCAGCCATCTGCTGCCTTTATGTTATAGCTCAATGGTTCCTGTCCTCTGTTGATTACATCAATATAGTAATTCTGATTGTTAACCCGATCGAAAAGAGGCATTGTATTAATGAAGTCCCAGTTTGCCTGAACATCAAGCCAACCCCACTCAGGCCTGGTGCCATACTCCGGAAGAAAGCCAAGTTCTGCAGGTTTTTGAAGCTGTACATAAGATACAGCGGGCATCATATTCAAAGGTGGATGATTCCAGTATGTATAACCAATATGAGTTTGTGACATCATGTGATTCCACTTTCCGTCAACCAATTTGTGATATGCTTCGGTAAGTCTGGCATCTTTTTCAAATGATTCCTTCACTTTGTCTGCATACCAATTAGCAGAGGCTGCACCCCGTTCTCCATAGTATTTGTTCTTCCCGGCTGAAATAACCATTTCATTCATATTCGCGCACAATTCAACACCAGAAAGAACCAGCTGAAAGAAAGCGGGTTTGTATGCTTCAGGAAGTTGTCTATAGATATCCCTGCTTTTTTCAGCCAACTTGTTATAATCATCAACGATTCGATCTGCTTCCCTGTAATTTTCGATGCTGTAGGTTGCAGGAGTTAACATTTCCGGTGTGCGTCGTGCGCTGTATTTTGTATGGAGCGAAAGTATCTCCGCAATTTCATTTGTATAATTATCCCCGAATTGCTGTTTTGCCCATTTTATGTAATACGCTGGCAGGTCTTTGGCCTGAATTGCATCCGGGTTCCAGGCATAGTCCATGAAAAAACTGATGGGCAGTTCCATGGGTTTAAGGTCGCCCACATTAACTATCCAGATATTATTTACGCCATGCTCATACACAATTTTCATTTGTTCCCACACCCTTTCAATCTGGGTTACATTCAGCCATCTGTATGAAACGGGAGCGCCAACATATTCAAAGTGATAATACATGCCATATCCTCCCTTATGCTTCAGGTCCTCTTTCCTGGGCAGATAACGAATGTTTCCCCAATTGTCATCACAAAAAAGTATGGTAATGTCATCATCAACACGCATCCCTTTGTCGTAGTAATCCTGAACCTCTTTGTAAATAGCCCATACCTGGGGTACCTTATCCGCAGGTTTACCTGTGACATCTGCGATAATTTCCCGTTGATCCTTAATGATGGTTTTCAAAAGATCCACCGCGGTTCCTTCCGACATGCCCTCATCACCATCGCCACGCATTCCAACTGTTATTATGCTTTCATAGTTACCCATTCGTTCTACTCCGCCACGCCAGAATTCCTGCAGCTTTTCCTTATTGGTTTTATAATCCCAGGCTCCTCCGTTTACCCATGACCACTCATTATGAGCACGCATCATGGGCTCATGGTGGCTTGTTGAAATAACAATACCATACTCATCGGCCACCCTGGCATTTAAAGAATCATCAACGTTAAACATAGCCGGGATCCACATAGCTGGCCATAGAAAGTTTGCTTTACTACGCAATAACAATTCGTAAATCTTTTCATAGCACTTGTGGTTAATGCCTCCGAATTTCTCAATGGCCCAATTTCTGAACGCAGGCGCTTCATCGTTTATAAATATTCCCCGGTACTTCACTGCCGGCACATTGGAAATATACCTGCATTTCTCAAGATATATTTCCTCGCTTTTTTTAACCGGAACATCTGCCCACCAGTACCAGGGTGATACGCCCATTTTTTCAGAAAGGGTAAACACCCCGTACGCGGCACCACGCCTGTCACTGCCAACAACAACCAGTGCTTTCTTTACCCCGGGGAATGGCCTGTCGATTGTTTGAATGACAAATCGCTCCCACTGACCGTTGAGGACTTCAACGTTTAACTTTTTATCAGCTACCAGTTTATCAACCAACCGGTTGTTTCCAAGGGTGGCAATAATGATTACGTTGCGTCCGCTGAATTTCTCTGAGGTAGAAATGACAGGCCGTTTGCCCGATATGTTTTCAATGTCGCCCGCTAAAAAATCAGCAGTTTTTTTTATTAAAACGTTTTCTGAAGAACTGTAAATAATAGTGGCTGCTTCGGATTCACCAACAATTGAAAAATAACCATCACCGTGTTGCGGATGAGTCACTATTTGCAATTGTGCCAGTAATATTTGGGGCAACAACAATGCACCCGGTAAAATTCTTCTTATGAGTTTCATAAAAATGTCAGATTTTATAGTGCAAGATAAGAATACGAAAGAATATAGCCAATTGCTGCAATTCATTGTTGTTTGTATTTGGCTGCTACTACATTGAATATTAGAGACAGGGACAGGGGCAGTAGCAGGGCAGCGGGAAAGCAGCCGTCAAGCCAAGGCAGCTTAAATGGGTATATAATAATCAGTTAGTTTTATTGTAAGTTTGAACTTCCTTGAAAATAATTAGGCTGTATATAAACAAACATATGTTCACTTCAAAATAACTTGTTTGCTTTACACCAGGTCATCTGCCATAACTATACGTGGATGGTGATTTTCAACCTCTTTGCTGTCGATACGGGTGTAGGCCAGAATGATGACCAGATCGCCAACCTGTACCTTACGGGCTGCAGCCCCATTTAAGATGATATCATGGCTTCCCCTTTCACCTTTAATCACATAGGTTTCAAACCGCTCGCCATTGCTTATATTCAGCACCTGAACCTTTTCAAATTCATATAATCCTGCCTGTCTGATCCAATTCTCGTCGATGGTAATACTCCCCACATAGTCCAGATCGGCGCCAGTAACCCTTGCCCGGTGAATCTTCGATTTCAGTATTTCAATCTCCATGTCATGCTGTTTTATCAGGAAAAAGTTTTTAGTTTCCACGCACTTCACACGATGAAAATACAAGCATGCGATGAAATATTAATCAAATTTAGTGCATTTTGCTTTATTATGAACAAAAGTTCATTTATTTTTGATTGACATTTTCATGTCAAACCGCTTATTCTCCAAGTATTCACCTTTGGTTATGATAAACTGGATTAAAGAAAAGTCAAAGATTAACCTGGTAATCGATGCCATTATGTTTGTGTTGCTCATGGCTGTTACCGGACTGGGATTGCTCATTAAATATGTGCTGGTAGCCGGATACAAGCGCAATGCCTTATATGCCGTTGATGTAGACCTTAAGTTTTTGGGCCTCGACCGTCATGAATGGGGAGATATTCATTTGTGGCTGGGTATCATATTGCTTTTCTTTTTGTTACTACATATTGTTCTGCATTGGAATTTGATTACCTGCATATTTTCCAGAATGATCAAAACTAAAGCACTCCGTTACTTAACAGGCCTGTCCCTGCTGATAGTTACGCTGATCCTTGCCTTATCGCCCTTGCTGGTATCTCCGGAAAAAACACCCATGCCCCGCAGACACATTCATAAAGCCGGTATAGTTTTAGAATCCCCGAAAGAAGATCATACGCCGGTTCAGGAAATAGCACCGGCAAACCATCCAAAGACATCCGGTGATGAGCGGTTGCAACGCCACCAGGCTCAGCCGAAACATCAACATGCCAATGAACAACCTGAGATATACGGTAGTATGACACTGGAAGAGGTTGCTTCCATCTATAACATACCCCTTCAAGTAATCACTGAGGCATTAAACATCTCGGACGCATTGCCTGACGATAGAATAGGGCGATTGCGAAAAACATATGGTTTTGAAATGCAGGAACTCAAAGACATCATAGATAGAACAATTAGTAAATAATGATCACTCAACTGAAACATATTTTTGGGGCTAAATGCTCGGCTATAAAAGTAAATGCCGGGGTAACCGAATTTGTTAACGTTCCAACCAAACAAATGAAATTTTGTGAAGCAGTTAGCCACTCTTTTAATATTCCACTGCAACTGGACAATACAAACCTCGGATGCCCGGGAGCTCGCAGATGTATTGGCTTTGACGACAATGAAAAGCAGTTAGCAAAAACCATATCGGAAAACAATAAAATTCCGCATCGGTTTATCGAAGGGGCTTTTCATAATATACCCAGGATTAGTAACATCAACACTATTGTACTTGGTATGACTGAATTCATGGAACAGGAGATGCAACCAGACATGTACATTGTATATGTCGAACCTTATGCCATCACCACAATTATGCACACCTTGGCCAGACATGCTGTTATTCCTTCAATGCCACCTTATTCGCTGCTGTCTGTTTGTGGTAACATTTTTTCGAATTGCTACCTGAATAAAAACCTGTCCATTTCATTTGGATGTCCTGAGTCACGCAGATATGGAGGAATAGAAAGAGAAGAGGTCGTAATGGGAATTCCATATACTTTAACCGCTGAACTCATCAGAATTTTACAATAACATTTTGGTGAAAAAAGACAAATGAAACACTAAGTCAGGGTTTGTAAAGTTTATGTTAAGTCTTTTCTTTTTAGGATTATAATGAACATTATGTGGTAATTTTACTGCCAACATAATTTTCAGTCATTTTATGCCTCAAGAATTAAACCCCTGCACCATGAAAAACCGTTTTGCTTTTCTAATCGTTTCTTTTCTGATGTCAGTTACACCCGTCGCCCTTAACGGCCAATCCGTTGCCCGGGGCATGGTTTATACCGATCTGAACAAAAACAACATCAAAGACCGCAAAGAAAAAGGCATTGCCAATGTGGCCGTTTCAAACGGAAAAGACGTCGTAGTTACCAATGCCAAAGGAGAGTACACATTACCGGTTGACAACGACAACATCATTTTTGTAATCAAGCCCGGTAATTATGATTTACCGGTTAATGCAACCAACCAACCCAAGTTTTATTACATTCATAAACCCAACGGTTCGCCTGTACTAAAATACACCGGTGTTCCGCCAACCGGTCCCCTTCCGGCATCAGTCGATTTTCCCCTTATTCCTGCCGCCACAAAGGACAGCTTCAGGGTATTGATTTTCGGAGATCCCCAGCCCTATTCACTCGAAGAAGTAGGG
>JAFGOR010000161.1 GCA_016926375.1 Bacteroidales bacterium | reverse complement strand
TTCTTGTGTAGCGCATGAATTGATTTTTAGCCTTTTATCAGCAGCGGCGGCGTTTCCTGCCTGCCGGCAGGCAGGTTGGTTACTTTTTGCGCTGCTGCAAAAAGTGACAATAAGATAAGTAAAAATTAATATACAAATGATTGTCATTAGTAGTTTTCTTCTCCCCAAAACAACCTGCAGTAGCTTTCCATTCTATCGGCAAATGCTGCAGGTTTTTCCGCATATAGTTTTAATGCGGAATTTAATATGGCCTTTTGGCCGGATTTTCTTCTTTTGGTAATATAAGCTGTTAGCTTCAGCAGTGATGCTTCAGAATAATTTCCGGCTTTACCGGAAACAAACAGATTCTCCAATTCTGCCAAATCATGGTCGGTTCCCAGCTTTTCCGCCAACAGATCCATTTGACGGATCATGGGTGTGATTATGGCGGGCCACAAAGGCCGTAACAGAATCAGCTGATTCCAGATCAGCTTAACCTTTTTTCTCAGGTTGTGGTAGTTTTCGGTACCGGGTTGCACGGTCACAACATCCAGACATTTTTTACCACTGCTGTATGTGCCTTTCAATCCCTCAACTATATCGTGATAGTGGCATACAATCATGGGGGCGCGACCAAGCTTTTCTGATTCTCTGTTTATTATCTGTTTGATCGACAGCACCATCTCATGGTTGTCTGTAAGCTGTTTCGTCAGTTGCAGGTGACTCTGTTGATGCGCCGAGATCATTTCGTTCATCAGCTTTTCCCCAACAGGATTCTTTTCATCACGGGCAATTCCTTCAAGAATTTCCAGGTGTACCGCACTTACTCTTTGTTCTGCAAGCAGGTTACTTAATGAGCCAAACAATTCCTTTTCGCAAATGTAGGTCTCATCTCCCAAAGCATTTCGAAAAAGCCTGTAAACAGCCCTGATCCGTTTGGTGGTTTTTCGTATTTCATGTGTTGCGTAATCCGGATTGTCTGAAAAGCTTTCTGACAAAATAAGCATCAGATTCAGTTGCTCCAACAAAACACGTTTCAGAGTAACAGGCAATATTTCACCTTTGTAAATCCTGAATCCGCTATACGTGGATAAATTCATTTGACTAATATAGGAACAAATGGCTACTTTTGTTGGGAGAAAGCCAATTTTTCAACATGGAGAACAAATACATTCACATTATCGCGCTGGAACAGAACCTCTTGCCCTGGCAGGTTGAAAATACATTGAAGCTGCTGAAGGCAAATGCCACCATCCCATTCGTCAGCCGTTACCGCAAGGAGGCTACCGGCAGCCTGGATGAGGTTCAGATAGGAACTATAAAAGATCAGTACAACAGGTATGAGGAACTGGATAAAAGACGGGAAGCCATTCTGAAAAGTATTGATGAACAGGGAATGATGACTGATGAACTCAAAAAGAAGCTCACAGAAGCCATTACCATGACCGAGCTTGAGGATATCTACCTGCCATATAAACCAAAAAAGAAAACAAAAGCATCTGTAGCCAGGGAAAAAGGACTTGAACCACTTGCTCAGACCATTTTTAAACAATCCGACAAAAATATCAATCAAACAGCATCTCAATACCTGAATGACCAGGTGGAAACCGAAGCAGATGCCTTACAGGGAGCACGCGATATTATTGCTGAATGGGTAAATGAAGACCAGCTTTCCAGAACCCTGGTCCGGAAATCGTTTGCCCAGGGTGCGGTCATTTCAAGCAGTCTGGTAAAAGGCAAAGACGAGGAAGGTATTAAGTACAAGGACTATTTTGATTTTGCCGAGCCTTTGAATCGTTGTCCTTCTCACCGGCTCATGGCCATGCTCAGGGGTGAGGATGAAGGATTCCTCAAGTTGAACATTGAACCGGATGCTGATAAAACCATTGATGCGCTTAACCATAAATTCATAAGAAGCACCGGTGATTGTGCCATGCATATGGCCAATGCCATAAAGGATTCTTATAAACGACTTATGGCCCCCTCAATTGAAACAGAATTCAGAGCTTTATCAAAAGAAAAAGCGGATGAGCAGGGAATCAGGGTATTTGCCGAAAACCTGAAGCAATTGCTGATGGCGCCATCACTGGGTCAGAAAAGGGTTCTGGCTATTGATCCCGGTTTCAGAACCGGGTGCAAGTTGGTTTGCCTTGACGCACAGGGCAACCTGTTGCACAATGAGACTATCTTTCCGCATCCGCCGGTTCAGGATACAGCTTTGGCAATAAAAAAGATTGGAACTCTTGTTAATTCCTATAAAATAGAGGCCATTGCCATTGGGAATGGCACGGCAAGCCGTGAAACAGAAGCTTTTATCCGGAAGGTCAAATTCGACCGTGATGTTAAGGTTTTTGTGGTGAGTGAAGCCGGGGCCTCAGTGTATTCTGCTTCCAAAACGGCACGTGAGGAATTTCCCGATTATGATGTAACGGTAAGAGGAGCCGTATCCATAGGCCGCAGGTTGATGGATCCTTTGGCTGAACTGGTAAAAATTGATCCCAAATCAATCGGGGTGGGGCAGTACCAGCATGACGTGGATCAGACCAGGTTGAAGGCATCACTGGATCAGGTGGTGGAAAGTTGCGTGAATGCGGTGGGTGTTGATCTCAATACAGCCAGCATGCACCTGCTCACCTATATTTCGGGTTTGGGACCTCAGCTGGCCCGTAATATTGTTGATTTTCGCAAGGAACAGGGTATGTTTGAATCCCGTGAAGACCTGAAGAAGGTTCCCAGGATGGGCCCAAAGGCCTTTGAACAGGCAGCAGGCTTTTTACGAATCAACGGAGGCAGGAATCCTTTGGACAATAGTGCCGTGCATCCCGAAAGTTATTATATTGTGGAAAAAATGGCCGCCGATCTCAAGCACCCGGTTGCAGAATTGCTTAAAGATGAAACCTTAAGAAAGGGTATTGACGTCAACAAGTATGTTGATGATAAGGCCGGCCTGCCTACATTGACCGATATCATGAATGAACTGGACAAACCCGGACGGGATCCCCGTTCAACAATCAAGGTTTTTGAATTCGCACCTGATATTCGCACTATTGACGATGTTAAGCCGGGAATGGAACTTCCGGGGATTGTTACCAACATCACCAACTTTGGTGCTTTTGTTGACATTGGTGTGAAGCAGGACGGATTGGTTCACATTTCCCAAATGGCCGACCGGTACATCAGCAACCCGGCCGATGTGGTAAAGCTCCACCAGCATGTGAAAGTGAAAGTACTTGAGGTGGATGTGGCCCGTAAGCGCATCCAGCTTTCGATGAAACAATAACAGACCGGACGGTATAAAACACGTAGAGACGCATGATGATGCGTCTCTACCGTAAACATGATATATTAATTTGGATTATCCCAAATACGATTTCAGCAGTTTGCTGCGTGAGGTATGTCTCAGGCGACGGATTGCCTTCTCCTTGATCTGGCGGACCCGCTCACGGGTCAGGTCGAATTTTTCACCGATTTCCTCCAGTGTCATCTCCTGAACACCAATACCGAAAAAGAATTTGATGATGTCGCGTTCACGCTCGGTTAATGTAGCGAGCGCCCGGTCGATTTCCTTCATCAGTGATTCACTGATGAGTTTTTTATCGGCCTTTGGTGAATCATGGTTAATCAGAATGTCCAGCAAGCTGTTGTCTTCACCTTCGGCAAACGGTGCGTCAACAGATACATGACGGCCGGAAACTTTCAGTGTATCGGTAACCTTTTCTTTGGTGAGTTCCAAAGCGTCTGCCAATTCTTCGGGGGTAGGGGTTCTTTCAAATTCCTGTTCGAATTTTGAAAAAGCCTTGTTGATCTTGTTAAGCGAACCTACCTGGTTGAGGGGAAGCCTGACAATCCTGGATTGTTCTGCCAGGGCCTGAAGAATGGATTGCCTGATCCACCATACAGCGTATGAA
>JAFGOR010000160.1 GCA_016926375.1 Bacteroidales bacterium | reverse complement strand
TTCATACGGGTACTGGCGGTTACAAATTCGGACCCCACAACCGCTTCTATTGGAAATTCGGCGGCTTTTGCCAGTGGCGATCCTGGATTACAAGTGATACATCCTGTAAGGTTGCCGTTTTCCCGTGCCTGCTGAATTCCGCCAATTACGTAGGGTGTTGTTCCGGATGCAGCAATGCCGATGATCGAGTCGGTTTTATCGATGCCCATTACAAGTAACTCTTCCCAGGCTTTATGGGGGTTGTCTTCAGCATTTTCCACAGCTTTTCTTAAGGCCGGGTCACCACCTGCAATCATCCCGGTAACCAGGCCATACGGTACACCAAACGTTGGTGGCAGTTCTGAAGCGTCAAGCACACCCAGTCGGCCACTGGTTCCTGCGCCCAGGTAAAACAACTTGCCCCCCTGCTGCATCCTCTGAAGAACCTGGTTAATCAGTTTTTCAATTTGGGGTAGCACTTCGCGGACGGCTTTATGAACAGAAGCATCCTCCTGATTCATGTGCGTAATTAATTCAGATACGGACATTTTTTCGAGGTCCCTGAATTGCGAGGGCGATTCGGTAATGCTTTGCACTGGCGGAGCCTTCTTTTTAGCGGCCTTGTCCATTCCGGTGTGTGTTATTAATATGGTAACGTATCAAACCTTCCATGGGATTTTCGGTGATGCTACCAATGGAATAGCCTTCTTTTTCAGCTGTTTCACGAAGCAGTGGACTGAAATGAAAGGCTACGCTTCCGGTGAAATGTACCGGGAGGTGATGGGCCTCGTTGTATTGACTCACATTCCTATTGAAAAACTCGGTGAAGCTTGTTTTTACCAGGTTGTACAGTTCTGATTCATGCAGGTTGCTGTGTATGAATCCGGTAAATTGTGCCAGAAAACGGTTGGGAAAGGGCTTTTTGTATACCTGTTCCATAATCTGCTGCCGGCTTAACTTGCAGGTATCGAAAAATGATGTGACAATACGCTCAGGGAGCTGGTTTTTAAGTAAATCTGCTATGAATTTGCGACCAATAACTGCTCCGCTGCCCTCATCGCCCAGGATATATCCCAGGGGACTTACATTCTCAGCTATTTCACGGCCGTTATAATAACATGAATTGGACCCGGTGCCGAGTATGCAGGCAATGCCTTCACTATCCCCGCAAAGTGAGCGAGCTGCTCCCAGCAGGTCGGTATCCACCGTCACGGAGTGGCAATTGAAAAAGCTTTTTAAAGCAGTCAAAACAATCCGGTTGATGCTGTTGCTGATACAACCGGCTCCGTAAAAGAAGATTTCAGGTGGTTCTTCCACGGAAAGGTTGAATTGTTGTTGCAGCGTTTTCAGAATGGCTTCCCCGTCCTGGTACATCGGGTTGATTCCCGCGGTGATGCATGACGCAGCCGGTTTGCTGTTTTTATCAATAAGGCACCATTCGGTTTTAGTGGATCCGCTGTCGGCGATAAGTATCATTTGTATTATGTTGTGCCACAAAGATAATAAAAAGGAAAACAGAAGACAGAATAAGCCTGCCTGCGATGCTGGTATGAAGGAAGGGTTATGTTGAAAGGTTTTCAGTTTCCATATTCCGAAAGTTACTATTTTTATCCGGGGTTACGTCTGGCAGGTGAGGCAGGCATTCAGGCATTTCATTAAAATTTGATCGATGCGCGGCATCTTTAATTGGGGTATTGTGCTTCTGGCTTGTTTCGGGTTGCATTTGGCTGCATCCGGGCAACAACCCGACAGAAAGTCGGTTCGGCTGGAACATAAGGCCATACGTAAGGCAGCATTTATTCCTGAACTTTTCAATGATTGGAGATACCTGGGCAAGGTAAGCGTTGACAGCATTCAGGTTGACAGGTTTTCAAACCGGATCGACTGTTACCTGAGTCCTTCGGTTACCCATATACCCGTGAGACCGGAATGGGTGAAAGATATCAACAACAAAATTATTGACGGCCTTGGCCGCACGTTCCGCGATTACCAGGTTCAATGCCGGGCCAGGGGAAGGCGCCTTGAGGAATATGTCCCCAATGCCTTTCGGGAAAACACATCACTTTACGATCGCAGCCGGATGCCATTGCTTACTGCAGGCAAGCCCCTTGTGGTTAATTTGGAGAAACCGCAATTCAGCTCGGGTTTAAGCGGTAAACACATTGCCCTGTGGCCCAGTCACGGGATGTTTTTTGACCAGGAGCTTGACCGCTGGCAGTGGCAAAGGGCCCGGTTGTGGCAAACAATGGAAGATATTTTTCCCTGGTCGTTTACTTCAGCCTTTTTGGTGCCGATGCTTGAAAACGCGGGAGCTGTTGTGCTGATGCCCAGGGAAAGGGATACCCAGGTACATGAGGTAATTGTTGATAACAACCTGGTTAAGGATGGTTCACGCCTGATTATCAGAAACGGTTTGAAGAACTGGACGGATTCTTTACCGGGATTTCTACCCACTGATACCATTTATCCGAAACAGAATCCTTTTCAGTCGGGAACCAGTTTGTCCATATCAACAGCACCCGGTGACAGCGCTGCCCTGATCTATGTTCCGGATATTCCGGCTTCGGGTGATTATGCCGTGTATGTCAGTTATGCCAAAGCACCTGATAATCTCAGCGAAGTCATGTATGAGGTAAGCTATGCAGGGGGTAAAGCTCGCTTCCGTGTTAACCAGACCATGGGAGCAGGCACCTGGATTTACCTGGGCACCTTTACCTTTTTGCAGGGCGCCCATCCCGCTTCAGGTTCAGTGAGCCTTTTCACAGGCAAAGGACTGGGTACAATTACTTCCGACGCTGTTAAATTTGGAGGAGGCATGGGCAATGTAGCTCGCAAACCGGCATTCGACGGTGAGATCAATGAAGGCAATCCGGAATACCGCTATAAACTGAGCGGAAAACCCAGGTGGGCTGAAGGATCAAGGTATTATTTACAATATGCCGGAATGCCCGACAGTATTGTTTATAGCCTGAATGCCGGTAAAAACGATTATAATGATGATTACATGTCGCGCGGTGAATGGGTGAACTTCCTCATCGGCAATTCACGGCCCCAGTATAGCGGTAAATACAGCCGGGGAATGAACATTCCGGTTGACCTGGCATTTGCCTTTCATACAGATGCCGGTGTAACAGCAAACGATTCAGTTATTGGCACGCTGTGTATTTACAGCACGGTACGTAATAACGGCATTTTTCCCGATGGCAGGTCGAAGTTGGCAGGCCGGGATCTGGCTGATATGATTCAAACCCAGGTGGTGGAAGATATC
>JAFGOR010000159.1 GCA_016926375.1 Bacteroidales bacterium | reverse complement strand
CTTATTTTAGACGGATTCTCATATTTAAGCCTACCCAGGTCTTTCATTCCGGGGTAATTACTGAGTTTCTCCTGACTTTTCAATGAGATCGACTTACCCTGGTACTTCTCCAGAAAATCCAAAAAGTAAGCCGGAATTGGCGATTTCTTAACAATTCCACGTCCTTCAATCTTCACCCAGGTAGTCGACAGGTTACAACTGGCCAGCCTGATTTGGGAACCGGTACCCGGATCTTTTTTCAGGTACTCAAAATTCAGGTCAATGAATGAATTTTTAAAATCCGACTTATTGGTGATCCATATATTTCCGGTAATTTCATTCAGCGTATCTGCCTCATTACATATCTGAATGTCCGATTCATTGGTAACCATGCCGTACAGGCCCGATCCCAGGTCGTTCAAAAGCTGCTCGCTGATAGGGGCAAGCACCAGTTCGCGCAACGTGCCCATCCATCCCGGGTAGTTGGTGAAATGTGTTTTCCCGAAAAAGCGCTTGCAATCCTTGAAAGTAGTATAAAACCCATAACTGAATTTCCCCTGTTTCTCATCGTAAACAAGAGAATTACCGGTTTCTTCAGTTTCAGTATGATCCGTATCAGCCGGTATTGACCTGAGTTCAATCAGGTTTGCAACGATAGCCGTATTGTTGGGCAGCACATTTACAGGGAAAGTCAGTACCATACTATCAGGTTGATCGCCGGTTCTGACCCTGAAAACCACACCGCGATCCAACACTTTTTCAATACTGATGTTTACCGGAATCACTCCGCGTGATTTGATCATGGCCTCCTTCAGACACCACAGGCGTGTAGCGCTGATGTTGAGATCGTGATCTGTACGCTGAAGTTGCTCCAGCAAACTACCATATCTTCCTTCCAGCAATTCATTCCATTCGCCCGATGTTCTGCTTTCCACAAACTCAACATCGCAACCCTGTTCGTGGCTGCCGACTGTCATCAACAAAACCGACCGGCTGTGGGAAATGGAAATCTTCAGATAACTGTTGCCAATGGCTGGTTTTCCGTTTGCCGACCATTGAATCTGATGGTCTTTGCCATCCTGATTTGCATTCATTTCAGCCAGCAATTCCCGGAGCAGGTTGTCTTCAAGAAGATGCCGCTCTGAGGCATCCATCCGGTTGAACTCCGCGTCATGTTTGAACAGGCCATAATGAACCTTACTGCCCATCAGATTCCTGTACTTACCCAGTTCATGATCCAATGCCTCCCGATAAACCAGCTCCAGGGCAGCAATTTTTTCAGGTTCCGGATAATCAGGCGTTGGTTCAAGAGCTTTCACGGTATAACCTTCAATACGTTCCGCCAGAAAGCCGTCGCTGACAAACTCTACGTTGCAGATTCCCTCGGTTTCGTTCAATTCATTCAGAACACTTTTAATCGTACCCCCATTGAACTGCCGGCCTATATCAAAAATCTCCCAACGTTTAATTCCTACCGGCAGGTATTTTTTACCGGTGAGGAAGAGTTGTACCGATTGTAACAGGATATCCCTGAACAAGGGGCTGCCCAGGAGTAAAGGCGAACGGCAGGTTTCCGAAAAACATGCCTCAGCCGGATCTTTTTGAACCGCGCCGGCAGTAAATGTGACACTTTCCTTATTCAGGCCGTAAACCTTGCTGATGTTCCTGAACCTGGGGCCCTGGAATAACAACCAGGTGTACAAGTCACTTTCGGGACTTATTTTCAATGGTGCTTCAGGCAGGTCAATGGCTTTTTGGATTGCTTCAGACCTGGTTCCAATAATGATCTCAGCAGAGAAACTATTAAAACCTGTTTCTGCATATTCGGTGCTGATTCCTGTAAATATCCTGACCGGCTGGCCCGAATTAACGGATCCTTCCATTACACGTGCGGTAATTTCAACTTCCATATCCCCTGTTTCAGGCACCACTATCGGCCTGAGCAGCGAAACATTTTCAAAAACAAGATGATCGACTTTTCCGACCCCGGCCAGCAGGCATGCTGACTGCGCCATGGCTTCGAGACCGAATACCGTTGGGAAAAGCAGTGAACCGTTGTAATTGTGATCGTCAATATAAAGATCATCTTTGCGGTTCAGTCTTACCCTGACTTTTAGTTCTCTTCCCTGTTCCAGATGCCGGATATCGGTGATATACCTTCTTGCTTCGGGTAATTCCGGTTGATACAGATTCCAGGTATCGAGTCCTCCCATTCGTGATGAAACAACCACTTGCTGATCAGTATTCTCATGTTCAAACCAATGCAGAAATTGTTCCACACCCAGAGCGGGAGCAATAGAACCAATGCCCATACCGGCAAGCACTTTATTGCTGCCCATTCGTGCGCCCATTCCAACTTCATCCCACACACTATAGGCGAGAGTTCTTGTCATGCAGTTGTTTTCATTACCAAACTCCCTGAGCAACAAGTCGAGGCTTTCATTTGAAAAAGCATACCAGCTGTTGCCCGGCATGCCTGTAACTCCAATGATGGAAGTGAGTGCAACAACATATTTCAGCTGGTTATCCTTCAACTCATTTAGCAAATTGATGGCCCCAGTCAGTTTGGGAGCTATCTCACTCATAGCATCTGCAGCAGTCACATTTTCAGCTCTGCGCGGAACATTCCTTCCTGCTCCGTGGATGATGGCAGTGACATGGCCCAGACTCTTCTGAACGTTGGCAATGGTTTCCTTAACCTGTGCCTCTTTGCCAATATCACAGACAAAATACTGAGCTGTAAGTTCTGCGTTTCCATACCTGGATAAAGTAGTTCTTACTTCTTCATTTTCAGGCGAACTGCCAATCAGGGCAATCTTGCATTTGTATTTTTGTGCAAATGAAAAAACGCATTCTGCTGTAATCCCCTTTGCTCCACCGGTAGCCACAACCACATCGGCTTCATCAATAAAACCGGGATCTTCTTTCAGTGTTTTGCCGGTGACGGCAGATTCATATTGCATGCAACGCCTTACCTTTTCCGCATCATATCCTGCAGCCATGAACGATTCATCGGTGGCAAATTCGCACATGAAGATATCCGGTATCAGATCCACCGGAAGTTTCCGGCTCACCTCAACAACCCGTATCCTCATATCCGGCCTTTCATGATGCAGACTGGCAGCAAAACCAACCACACTGTATGCCGCCTTTGATTCTGCCGACATCAGCGCATTTCTTGAAAAACAACCGTCATTATGCTGCACAAAACCCAACATGGATACCTCACTCATATTCCCGGCCACATCTGCCAGCAGGGAAACAATCTTTTCAGTGTTGTTACCATTAATGCTCCTATCGGGCAACACGACCAGCAAACATGTATTTTCGAATGAATGCAGCATGTGCAGATCATTACTCTTAACAGAGATCACTTTGGAAATCTGTGATTTCAAAACCCGGCTCAGGTTAGCCGCAGCTTTTTCGTCATCGGCATGGTGAACTATAACCATGCTTTTGTTCTTCCAGTACTCCTCTGCTGTTTGTTTGGTAACTGCCACAGGAGACTCAACGAGCCTTACCGAATAGGCATTTACCCAGTTGTCAGCATTTGCCGGCTCATCTGAATTACCGGCGGGAGCGGAGCTTTCCGGGACCAGTTCACTAACCATCCTGATCACATCCTCAACTTTGGCGTTGGCCACTTTCGACGCATTCAGTTTTCCTTGAATTCCGAATTTTTTGGAAACCTCGGCAACAAACGAACCTGCTTTTATGCTGTCGAGGTTCAGGTCATCCAGCAATTTGAAATCAGGCTGAATGCTTTCCTTCGGGAATCCAGTCCTTTCAGCCAGAATGCCGTTGATTACCTCAGCAACGTTTTTTCCCGGTGCATCAGGTGGAGCTGCAACGGGAGTGCTTTCCACATTTTTCTGCTGTGGTGCCAGCTTGTTCAGTTTGTTGATTATTTCTCCCAGTGATGCATTGGACAATTCCGATGTATTGATTTTACCGGTGGCATTCAGACTTTTCACCATACCGGCAAGCAGGGAACCCGACTTGATACTGTCCAGGTTGAAATCATCGAGCAATTTCATATCATCCCTGAAGCCATCAGCAGAAAAGCCGGTCATCGACTCAATTTTTTTATACAGTGCGTCCTTTATACCTGAATTGGCAGGCGCAGGTGCAGGCGCAGCTTTGGCGGCAACGGGAACTTGAGCTGCAATTCTGGATTCTGTAACCGGTCCGGGCAAATCAGATTGACTCTTGCTGAAGTACTTAAAATCTGCATCAACCATTTGCCTGATGAAGTCACTTCTGAGTTTCAGGTAGTCGCTGAATGCCGGATCTTCATTGCCAAATCCCAGCAACGCTCCGATACCTGAGGACAGATCGTTTTCTGTAATTAATGGTTCTTCCGGGAAGGGTCGCTCCAATGGGTTTACCAGGAAGGTCTTTTGGTGTGCCGGCGTATATTCCCGGATCAACCTGCCCTTATATAATTCATCCACATTGAGGTTGCAACCCAGCACAAATACGTTGGCAAGCATAACATTCCAGGAAAAGTCATCCAGGGAACTCAATTCAACCGGGAAAGCCCTGATTTTATCAGAGATATTGGAGACAAGACCACTCAAAACCTTGCCGGGCCCTATTTCAACCAGCATATCACACTGGTTTTCAAGATGTTTTACCACGCTGATGAAATCAACCTGGTGAACAGCCTGGGTGGCAAAATAGGCATTTAAATCCGGGACTTCATCAATTTCCGTACCGCTGACGCTGCTTACCAGCTTCACAGAATTCATTCCCGGAGCTACAGCCTTCAACTGATCATATTTTGCAATTTCCTCAGCAACTTCAGCAACCAGTTTTGAATGGAATGCCGCGGATACCGGGAGTTCTATTGCATTCACCTGATCTTTTGCTGCAAGGGCAACAACCAGTCGCACACTATCGGCCTCGCCGCTAATTACAATTTGTTCAGGCGCATTGATGTTGGCAATGGTAACATAGCCGCTGACTTGTTTCAGGTACTTCTCAACCTGCTCTTTATTGCATGCCAGGCTGGCCATGGTACCCGATCCGAATTCAGCCATGGACTTACCCCGGAAAGCGGCGAAATGAAGCAGGGTTTCTTCACTCAACAAACCGGCTGCATAAAAGGCCATTAGTTCGCCCAGGCTGTGACCCGAGGCATAATTGATTTTTATACCCAAACGTTCAATGAATTTGTACCAAACCAGAGACGCAAGCGTAATAGCCGGTTGGGCAATATGGGTTTGTTTGAGCTGATTCATCCAGGAAGCAACTTCCTGTTTGTCGGCGGCCCTATCTACAGGACGGAAGACGGAAGACATAACCTGGTCAGATCCGCACGAGATAAAAAGATCAGCTGCACGGTCTACCATTTCCTTAATCCAGTCATGTCGTTTAGTGAGCTTATAGGTCATGTTCAGCTTTTGTGAACCCTGACCCGGGAACAAGGCACCTATAACGGGATTTTCCTTTCTGCGACCCAGTACAATGGAGTTGTTTTCAAAAGAAACCAGATTAGTTTCATTCCATTTTCCAACCTGTTCAACAAGATTGATTACCTTCTTTTCGAGTTCAAAAGGAGTATGAGCCACTATTGCGGCCCTGAAAGATTTATCGCTATTAGCCTGCAAATTGTGTTGGAAAGCGAGATCGGCCATCTCAGCATAACTCATTCCAGAGGCTTTTTGTTGGAACTGTCTCAAACCTTCAATCAGTTCATTGCGGCTGTCTGCAGAAAACAAATACAATTCATGCGTCTGGTTCGACACCATGAGTTTGCTTTCAGGCAAAGTTGGTTGCAGTTTTGGGTTGGGGGTGTCACCAGATTGCATGACCACGTGACTGTTAATACCACCAAATCCCATTGCAGAAACACCTGCTATCAATGTGCTTCCGGAATCCCTTACCTGTCCGTAAATGATCGGGTAAACCGACTGGGCTTTGTCTTCAAAAATTTCGTTCAGGTCTTTCAGTCCTGCTGTAGGCGGCAGTACCCTGCGATTTACAGACATCACGGTTTTAATAAATGCACCAATACCGGCTGCAGCCTTGGTATGTCCCACAACTGATTTGAGTGAGGTAACACCACAGCTCCGGGGAGGCAATTTTTCTTTATGGTTAATTGCTATGGTAATGCCTTCCAGTTCGGCCTTATCACCCACAGTGGTTCCGGTTCCATGACCTTCTATGAAGTCCAGATTCCTGCAATTCAAACCTGCTTTCTCATATGCACGTAACAGCGCCCGCGACTGTCCTGTAGCACTGGGCGCGGTGATGCCGCCCTTGCCGTCAGAAGATATCCCCCAACCTTTGACAACAGCATAAATTTGATCCTTGTCTTTTACAGCATCTTCCAACCGTTTCATAATAACCATGCCGCAACCTTCACCGGGTAAAAATCCCTTGCCTCCCTTGTCATAAACACGCATTTCATCAGGAGTAAGCGCCCGGGTTTTGGAAAAACCAACCAGTTCAAAGGTATCCAGGCTGATATCCACGCCACCGGCAATTACCAGGTCCATTTGTCCCGATTCCAGGTAATTGGCGGCTGTGACAACAGCCAGTATCGATGAAGAACAAGCTCCGTCAACTATATATCCTCCTCCGTGCAAATCAAGGTAATTACAGATTCTTCCGGCAACCGTATTAGCTAACCCACCTGCCAGAGTATCCTCAGTAACCGGTGCAAAAACCGATTTATAATAAGCTTCCATGGTGCCTTCAAGCTCTCCCAGAACATGCGTAAGTCCTTTCTGTGCAGCAGAGGCTTTTAATGCCTTCCTTACATAAGGCCAACGCAGCAGCATTTGGTTTGATCGCGTAAACTCCCCGGTAAGTGAATTGCCCAAAATAACTCCGGTTTTTTCTTTTGGAATACTATCCTTGTCCAAACCCGTATCAGCTAATGCCTTTAGTGCCGTATCCAGTGCCAGCCAATGCACAATGTCGGTGCTTTCATAAGTTTGTTTGGGAATGCGTTTCCCCATCCAGTCGAATTCATAACCATCAATCACCGCAGCCTTACTTTGATAGGTTTTATCCAGAACCAAAGGATCCGGATCATAATACTCACTGTTGGGAAGCCTCACATCAGGCATCTTTCTAAACTGCTGACGGCGCGCCAGAATATTTTCCCACAATTCCAAAGGCGATTTTGCACCAGGGTAATAGCAACCCAATCCGATTACCGCTATATCTACATTTCTTTCCAGCGGATTTAACTTAACATT
The DNA here is from genome assembly GCA_016926375.1 of Bacteroidales bacterium. Classification (GTDB taxonomy): domain Bacteria; phylum Bacteroidota; class Bacteroidia; order Bacteroidales; family UBA10428; genus UBA5072. Next base: position 4,091 of record JAFGOR010000159.1, on the reverse strand, counting down.
TTTCATTTTCCAATAATTTATATTAACCAATTCCTGTTCACATCAACACAATACATAACATCCTTCAGGACAATATGTTTGCCCTAAACAAGGCTTTTGCATACCAGATCAGGGTGAGATCTGACTAGCTACGGGTTATTTGTCGGGGTTTGGTATACTTTGATCCGGCCGAACCTACGGTTCAGCGTCAAAGTATGTAGGGTATTTCAGGTAGGAAAATGAAGCTCTTAAAGACTTACTTCATTGGAATCAACACTCACTTCTGTAGCAATCCACTTTTTGGCTTCGTCAATAGACAAAAATGCTTTAATCTGGAATCTATTATCGGTGCGCCGGTTGGTAAAATCCGCATAGGTTTTCACTGCCAGTTTACCAAAGGTGCTTTCCGGTAATACAAACGCTACCTTCTTGGCTCCAAAATTGTAAGCCCTGTCATTCACATTTTTATTAAGCCAAAGCAAATCGTCAGGCTTAACAACCTTCAGTAACCTGGCATCATTAATCCAGCCCAGATTGGGGATTGTCTTGATCTTTTCTTCCATAAAATCCATCCCCACCTGGAAAGGCTTTCTCCAGCCCTCGCCCGAAATGTACTTCAGCGGCTTCCAAACAATGCAAGGAACATCTTCCAGAAAATCTAATCTAACTGATTGGTCCTCAAATATTACCATAATTATATAAAGTTGGTTAAGTTCTAACGTTTTACAATTACCAAATGTAGGAAAAAATGTGAAAAAATGTTAAAAAGCCGTTAATTTATTTTCAATCTAAGTTTTGATTATCCCTATTGCTTATAAATGAGCAGGTGAAAAAAAAAACATACATTTTCCACCCTCCCATCGCAGGCATGAGGAAAAGTATTACCTTAGTTCCAGTTCATTAGGTAGTGTCTGTCCATAAAGTCCCATTTGCTGTGTTACGCTTGTCCGAAAATTGCTCATTAACGACTAGTAAACTCCGCATTTTCGGACTGCGCAAGCCTTGCAAATGGAACTCTCTGAACAGACACTTGACCTATTAGATATCTCGGCAACTTTATTGACAGACTCTAAGTAATTACTGATACCTATATGAGAATAAGAAAAACATCCTTTGCGTTTGTGCTGATCATGAGCGCTTCTTCCATTGCATTATACGGCCAGGCCGACACATTAAAATCTGCAGTTAAGGAAGATAAGATCAAAACCGGATGGAACTTCGGCGCCTTGCCTGCCATTGCTTATGATACCGACATCGGCTTCAAATACGGCGCCCTGGTCAACCTGTTTTATTATGGTGATGGAAAACAATACCCCAAATACCTGCATTCTCTTTATTTTGAGTGGAACCACACCACCAAGGGAAGTGGATTAAGCCAGTTTACTTATGATTCGGAGCACCTGATTCCGGGCATCCGGGTTTCAGCTGAAGCCAGTTACATGACGGAACAGGCTCTCGACTTTTACGGTTTTAACGGATACGAATCGGGTTATCATGCCTACCTGGAAGATGAGGACAGCGAAGATTATTTGTCGCGTGTTTTCTATAATATGGACCGGCGACTGTTGCGGATAAGAGCTGATTTTCAGGGGAAGGTATCGGGGAAAAAACTTCGCTGGCTGGCCGGTTTCGAGTTCAACAAGGCCAATATGGGAACCGTTGACATCGACAAGTTGAACAAGGGTAAGGACACAGAGGATCAGCTGCCCGATACAGCTTTACTCTTTGACAAATATGTTGAATGGGGAATAATTCCGGAGGATGAGGCCGACGGCGGCAACACCACCCTGCTAAAAGCCGGACTGGTTTACGATACCCGTGATATTGAGCCAAATCCCATGAAGGGGATGTGGACCGAATTGCAGTTTCTGCTTGCTCCCGGTTTTCTGGGAAACGGAGACCTTGCCTACACGCGCATGGCCTTTACACACAGACAGTATTTCACACTGGCTCCCGAGGTGCTTTCATTTGCCTACAGGCTAAGCTACCAAACCAAACTCAGCGGCGACATGCCCTATTACATGCTTCCCTTTGTTTACAATACGGCCCCCAATTATACACGCGACGGACTGGGAGGCGCTAAAACCATACGCGGAGTCATGCGCAACCGGATCGTGGGTGACGGATTCGTTTACGGAAACCTGGAATTCAGGTGGAAATTCCTGCGTACCATCGTATTCAACCAGAATCTTTACCTGGCATTGAGCGGCTTTCTCGATGGAGGTATGGTTACTGACCCGTATGATTTTAATATCGATCCTGCTGTTGATCCAACCGAGTATGCCAACCTGGTGAATAGCGGCACTGAAAAGCTGCATCTGGGCGCCGGCGGAGGATTGCACATTGTCATGAACCAGAATTTCATCATCGCGGTTGACTATGGACGCGCCCTGGACCCGGAGGACGGTGTAAGCGGATTGTATATCGGGTTGAATTTTTTGTACTAATTAATAATGTGCCAATTTGCCAATTTGCCAATTTGCTAATCGTCGAATTGTCGAATTGTCGAATCGTCTAATTGTCAAATTGTCTAATCACCATTATATGAAATACAGTATCACAGCAATTACCCTACTGGCACTGTTCATGGTGCTTTCATGCCACTCAAACCCGGTGAACTTCGAAGGTGGTAATCCGGAAGGTATGGCAAAAATGGAAATGAGGACCCCTGCTCCTGCCGGGGCAACCGATGCATATAAGTCACAGGAGGAAAGCATGGCGGAGCAACCCGAACTGTCGCGGGCTATAACCTACGACCGCAAAATCATTCGCGATGCCAACCTGTTGCTGATTGTGAAAGACATTGTGAAGTCGAAAACCGCAGTTGACAGTCTGGTTAAAAAACACAAAGCTTACTATTCCAACGAAACCTATAACAACACCGATTATGAGCACAATTGCTACGTGGGCATTCGTGTGCCGGCTGAAAACCTGGATGCCCTGATTGCTGAAATTGAAAAAGAAATAGGGGAAGTCTATAACAAAAACATCAATGCACGCGACGTTACCGAAGAATACATCGACCTGGATACCCGACTGAAAAACAAAAGAAATTACCTGAACCGATATACCGAATTGTTAAAACAGGCCAAAACCATTAAAGACATCCTGGAAATTCAGACAAAAATCCGTGAGCTCGAAGAGGAGATAGAAAGCACAACCGGCCGGTTGAAATACCTCACCAACCAGGTCAACTTCAGCACGCTGAACCTGCAACTTACAAAAAGAACGGAAATCTACCTGGATCCCGACAAGGGAAAGTTTGGCGAAAGGTTAAAAAATTCGCTGGTAAAAGGATGGTATGGACTGGTCAACTTCATCCTTTTTGTCATCCGCATCTGGCCGTTCTGGATTATTGCAGGGGGTATTTTGTATGTGATACGAAGATTTCTGATCCGAAGGAGGGAGCGGAAGAAGTAGCAGTGCTTCGACTCCGCTCAGCATCCGAGGGGGGCGGCAGGAGCAGTGGCAGTCATGCAAGCCAACTACAGGCAATCCAAAAGCACGGAGTGCTTTAATACGAATAGCGCCGGGTGAAACCCGGTGTTATAAGACATTTGGAGTTTCCCAACCACGGAGTGGTTGAATATTGTTACATTTTTTGCAATTCATAATTCAACCACTATGTGGTTGCTGAAAATCGGGACCATTGATTGCACCGGGTTTCACCCGGCGCTATTCAAATTGAATCGCTCCGCGATTTCAGTACAACTGTATGCATCTACATATCTAATACTTAACAAATTTGATATTCATAAGCGGCATTGCACACTTGAATTTTCATTTTATATGATATAGCGCTACAAGTACTTTTTGGTTTAAATTCAGAAATAAGCTTCAAAATATTCCGATAAATCAATTATTCGTTTATTTTTGTATTGATATTCTATTCATTCTTTTATTTTTTATTTTATGAACATCTATGTAGGTAATCTTCATTTCAATGTTAGTGAAGACGAATTAAGAAAAGCTTTCGAGGAATACGGCGAAGTGGCTTCGGTTAAAATTATTTCCGACAAGTATTCCGGAAGAAGTAAAGGTTTTGGTTTTGTTGAGATGCTGAATGACAATGAAGCAAAAAATGCAATCGACGGCCTTAATGGTGCCGAAAT
>JAFGOR010000019.1 GCA_016926375.1 Bacteroidales bacterium | reverse complement strand
CAGGTTATGACTCTGAATAATTAAGAAAATCATTTTATAAATGTATCAGTGATAAATTAAGTTGACGCGTATGCCTGTAAGCCTGCCGGCAGGCAGGCAGGGGCGTAAGCTTTGCTTAGCTTGACGACTGTCTTTCACCTATTTATTCGCATGACAAACCAGCGAATTCTTCAAAGTATCAGTTGCGCTTTGCAGGATTGAGGGTAAAACTCAGGGTAGTTCCCGCTCCTTCTTTGCTTTTTGCCTTTATACGGCCATTGTTTCTTTCTACAAATTCCTTGCAAAGAATCAGACCAAGACCTGTTCCGGATTCTCCCCGGGTTCCGGCAGTAGAGAAGAATGTATCGGCCCTGAACAACTTGCTCAGGCATTCCTGATCCATGCCAATTCCGTCATCTTCGACTGCTATTTCAAAGTTGTCTCCGGTTTTATTTGCAGAAACAATGATTCGTCCTTCCGGATGCGAAAATTTGATGGCATTGCTGATGAGGTTTCTCAACACAGCATCAATCATATTTTTATCGCCATAAACCAGGGTTTCCTGTTCAATCTCATTTTTAAGTGTAATCCCTTTTTTAATTGCCAGGGCACTGTGCAGTTCAATGGCTGAAGTGGCAGTTTCGGAAAGATCAAAATTCTCGGGTTGAAAAGCAATTTTATTGGTTTGTGTTCTGGCCCACTGAAGCAGGTTTTCAAGCAGATTAAAGGCAGTTTGGGATGATACGTTAATCAGATCAAGAACATTCTTTTGCTGCATGTTGTCCATCTCATCATAGTCTTCTTTCAACAGTTTGCTGAATCCCATGATGGCATTGAACGGATTTCTGAGATCGTGGGCAATAATGGAAAAGAGCTTGTCTTTTGTCCGGTTCAGGTGTTCCAGTTCGGTATTTACCATTTGAAGATGCTGCGTTTGGGATGCAAGCTCTTCAGATTGCTGGAGAATCTCCCTTTGCCTGCCTTCCAGAAGTTCATTTGTTTCCTGCAGGTCCTCAGATTTTTTCCTGAGCTCCCGCTCAATTCTTTTCAGCTTAGTGATATCGCGGCAAATACCCACAACTCCGATGATCTCGCCCTCCCTGTTTTTCATGGGGACTTTGGTTGTAGCAATGATGGTCCGGTTGCCGAATTCATCAAAAGCTGTTTCCTCATGATTGATCATGGATTCTCCGGTACGTATAATGTTTTGCTCATCCTCATAAAACGACTGCGCCAGATCGGGTTCATAGAAGTCAAAATCGGTTTTCCCAATCAGGTTTTCCGGTGTAGTTCCCATAACCTGGGCCACTTTTTTATTAGCCACTGTAAATCTGCTTTCCCGGTCCTTTATAAAAATCAGATCCGGCATGCAATCGATCAGCGTTCGCAACTGTTTTCTTTCATCCTGAAGAGATTCCTGTGCATCTTTTTCAACCTTCAGTTTTTCGAGCCGGTACTTTTTCAGAATGGAATAGAAAACATACGAAAGGATACCTGCAACCAACAGGACCATCAGCATCCGGAAAAGTGTTGTAGCCCAAATAGGAGGCTTGATTAAAATCGTCAGGGTGGTTCCTTCATGGTTCCATATATTATCGCTGTTTGATCCGATTACCCTGAACAAGTATTTTCCCGGAGCAAGGTTGGTATAATTAACATACCGGCGTGATGCATCGGTAGCAATCCAATCCTCGTCATACCCTTCCAGCATATACTTGTACCTGTTCTGCGCGGGCATATTGTAATCAAGAGAAGAAAAAGTAACCGAGAAATTATTCTGATTATAAGGTAGTTCTACATGTCTGGAAGCCATAACTGATTTTCCGGTAATTTCAGCTACACTTTTTAATCCCTTTTTACCCGAGAAGGAAAGCGAAGTTATGGTTATTTGCGGAACACGAAGGTTAATTCTGATGCTGTCCGGATAAAAAGAATGACATCCTTCAATACCTCCAAAAAACATTTCCCCGGAAGCCGATCTGAAATAAGACCCATATATGAAAGCATTCTCCTTAATTCCTTTGTATTTGTCAAAACGGTGAATCCGGGCTGACTCCGGATTAAAAACAATGATGCCTCTGCTTGTGCTGATCCAAAGATTGCCATGATCATCTCCAAGAATTCCGTAAATGATATTGTCATTCAGGTATTCATGAGCGGGTCCGGGGGAGAATACGTTCTGTTTTCTGTTGAACTTGGATAATCCGCCGCCATTTGTTCCCACCCACAAATTGTTGTCTGCATCGTCAAATATGGCATAAACGGTATTGTTGTTAAGCGATTGCGGATTATCGGGGTCATTGATATATCGGATAAAATAGCCAATATCTTCCGGTTTTGCAGCATCAATGTCTTTAATAACAAACTCATTCAATCCGCCATTTCGTGTACCAACCCATACCTTTCCAAGTTTATCCTTGAAAATCCGGTTTACATCATCACTTCCAAGGCTTGTGGAGTCTCCGCATACATATCTTAAATTAACGAACTTGCCGGTTCTGAGGTTGAAAATATCCAGACCTTCTCCTTTATCCCTTTCACGTGTTCCCAACAGCAAATGGTCACGATCGTATTGCACAATGGAAGATATACTGTTGCTGCTGGGTCCGGCACCAATTTCATCCTGTCTTTTATAAATCCTTATTTTTCCTGTTGCCGGTTCAAGCCTGTTCAAGCCACCCCGGTCGGTACCAATCCATATTACCTGCTCCTTGTTTTCAACCGTCTCCAATAAAGAGAGAATGCTGTTGCTGCTGATAGGCCCATTGACCTGGTTGAAAATCTTATGTTCCTGCGTTTTTCTGTTAATCCGGATCAGTCCTCCAATGCGGGTACCAAGCCAGAGATATCCTTTTGAATCCTCAATGACAGCAGCCACTCCGCCTCTGTTTCTGAACACCTGGTCGTTCCGTGAAGCACTGTAATGATTAAAGGAATTGATGATGGGTACTATTTTAATAATTCCTTCATGGAGCGTACCGGTCCAAAGGATTCCAATTGGGTCGGTATAAACTGAAGTGATCATCTTGTTTTTCAGATCAGCCTGAATGGACTCATTATCAAGATTATCAATACTGCCATCAGCGATATTGTACCGGATTAATCCCCTGCCCCATACATTCAGAACCAGATGATTCCGATCCTGCAATGCCATGGTCTGAATCATGCTGTTCCTGAGATTCTCGGGATCATTTTTACCTGCATTAAAAAATGTGAACTTGTTGGTTTTCCTGTCCATCTTAATCAGGCCACTCCCCCATGTTCCCAGGAACAGGTTCCCGTTTTCATCCTGCAGTATTGCCTGAACAGAAACCCCATCCTTCAGATCGCCTCCGGAAATTTTTTCATATCGTTTTGCTTCAATGTTAAAACGGTACAACCCATCAGAAGCCCCTATCCAAAGGTATTTGTCAAAGAGGTTATCGACCAGCAGCGTGTTTACGTTATTACTCCGGACCGAGTAACTATTCCTGAAATGATGGTATGCGCCTGTACTTTTATTCAATCCGGTGATACCTTCGCCCATCGATCCGACCCAAATAGTACCTTCGGCATCCTGCGTGATTCCGTTTATCTCATTGATGTTCCGGGTAGCAAAATCAGCCTCATCAAATGTATATCTTCTAAAACTTCCGGTTAACTGCTTGTAGCAGTTCAAACCATAATCGGTGCCGATCCACAGATCACCTTCCTTGTCCCCGAAAATTATGTTGATGTTGCCATTGCTAAGTGAATTGGAGTCTTCCGGGTTGTGATGGAAAATTTTCAATTCGTAACCATCATACCGGTTCAATCCATTCCAGGTACCAAACCACATAAACCCATACCTGTCTTTTGTAATGCAGGTCACAACACTGTTCGACAAACCGTCATCACGAGTGATCATATCACTCCTGTATTTCAATTCCTGACCTGAAACGGCAATGGTAAAACCTCCCAGAAGAAACGATAATAACAGTTTTATATGACGCAATGACATTGATGATTTGTGAGACTAAATTGTGTACGAAAAACTGCTGAAATTGTTAAGGTTTTCAGTGATTTTTATTGATCGAAATTCATATTCTGATCCTGTTTCGCTATTTTTAGGTTCATTTTTATCTTATCGCTGCCGTGAATAACATGGAAAGAAAACTCTACCTGATCCCAACCTTGCTTGGGGAATCTGATTATGAACGCGTTATGCCAACCTATAACCTGCATGTCATCCGGTCAATTGACTATTTTGTGGTTGAAGAAGAAAGGACAGCAAGGCGGTTTCTGGCAGGTTGTGGTTTAAAAGATGAACTTTCCCGCATTCAATTTTTCCTGCTGAATGAACACACTCCTGCTTCTGAAATTCCAGGCATTTTTAGCAGCACCGCGACTTCGAATCTCGGAATGATTTCGGAAGCCGGAGTTCCCGGGGTGGCCGACCCCGGGGCAATTCTTGTAGAGGAGGCGCACCGGTTGAATGTTAAAGTTATTCCTCTTATAGGGCCTTCGTCACTGCTTTTAGCACTCATGGCATCAGGACTGAATGGTCAGCAATTTGCCTTCAACGGCTACCTGCCGGTAAAAAGCCACGAAAGGATTGCACGCATAAAACATTTCGAAAAAAGATCGGAATCAGAAAAGCAATCCCAGATTTTTATTGAAGCGCCCTACCGGAACAATCAACTCATCCAGGCTCTTCTGGAGGCCTGCAAACCTGCCACTCGGCTTTGTATCGCATCAAACATCACGCTGTCAACCGAGTGGATCAAAACAAAAACCATCAGGGATTGGCGCATCACAAACCCTCCTGATCTCAAAAAGCAACCGGCGGTTTTTATTTTACAAGCCTGAAAAATGAGCTTAATTAAGGTGTAACGATGTCATCCACAATAACTTCATATACCACATTCTGATATGAAGGTATTATGGTAAAACCGTATCTTGAATCAATCAGTCCGTCTTTTCCGAAAGCCTGACTGTATGGGACAGCAACCAATGCACGTGTGCCCTTGCGCATTTCACCGAGAGCCAGCTTAAGACCTGCCGGAATTCCTGCCAAAGGGGAAATCATTTCTCCTGCGGAAATTTTTGTCTTGCCCCAGATGAACTTGATCTGGTCTTTGCTGAGTGGAAAATTGGTATCAAAAGTGTCATTTGAAGCATTTCTGAACTCGTCAATCAGCAATCCGGCAAACCGGAAATAGATTTCATCGTTGTTTACAGGCGTAATGGTATCTTCCGGAGGTGTTACAAGTTCCTTGTAAAAAACGCTGTCTTTCAGTAACTGTGTAAAACTGTTTGCCGTAAGGTAAGTCTTAAATAACGATTTTGAATAAGTTAAAGGATTATCAACCACTTTATGCAGACGGATTTCATAAATGAGCGGTGTAAAATCATAGAATGCCTTATCCGAAGGAATGATCAGGGTAGCCTTGCCTCCTTCTTTCATCAGTGACAGTCCTTCATTAATACCGGCAATGCTCTTTCCCAGTGGCATCATAATCGGACCATACAAATAATTCTTATAGCTTTCGGCAGCACTCCATTGGCTTTTCAGCGAATCGTAACTGGTTTCCCTGATTTCCATGTTTTCCAGAAACCGGCCCACATAACTGATAATCACATAGTCACCCTCTTCAGGTGATGCCGCGTTTCCGGTAGTATCCCCTATGAAATAAATTCCGCCCTCGGTTTTGGCTTCATCGGTGATGCCGTTGGCTTCCAAATACTCCTGAATTATTTTAAGTTCATCATCTCTTTTTTTATCCTCATCATTACTTACACAGCCTGTTGCCAGCATAAGCAGGGTAAAAACCATACAGAACCATAAACAATGTGATGTTTTCAAAATTCAAAAGTTTTAGAATAGTTAACCAAACTCTGTTTTAAGATGCAAAATACCTTCAAAGGTTGCGTCAGCTATTATTGGGCGAAGATACGCTTAAAATTTCAACTTCAAAAATCAGCGACGTAAAGGGTGGTATGATGTTGCTTGATGAACCCCGATTGCCGAATCCCAGCTCCGAGGGAACAATGAAAAGCGATTTTTCACCCGCTCTCATCATACCAATGGCCTCCTCCAATCCTTTGATCACCTGCCACTCAGTTCCGTAGACAAACTGAAATGGCTGACGGCGTTTGACTGTTGAATCAAAGAACTTTCCATTCAGAAAGTGGCCCTCATAATTCACGGTAACCGTATCACCAATTTCAACCTTTTTACCGTTACCCGGCTTCAGGTTTAAATAATAAAGGCCTGAAGGCAATGGGTCTACATCCAGCTTCTCCTGTTGGATAAACTGCCTGAGGATTACCTTTTCATAATCACCAAAATCCTCAATCCACGACAAAAAAGCCTCTTTTTGGCGCAAAAAGTCCTGTTCGGTTTGTATTTCCAACATTTCTATCTTCACCTTCAGGACATCTTCCGGTTTAATAAAACGTGGTAAAGCTGTTTGTAGTGTAACTGTGAAAAAATTATCTGCCTGAATAATAAAAGTGGCACTTTCTTCAGCGGAAAGCATGCCGAAACACTCGTCAATGGCCCCGTCATAAGCCGGTTTGCTTACCTGAAGTTTTCTTGTTCCCTTAAAAAAAACCGAATCCTCCATGGTCATGTAGGTAAGGTTAACTGTGATGAAATCTCCGGCATGAGCTCTGACCGTATCTTCACCCAGGGTATGCAATTGATAATAGATACCGTGTTTGGTTTTTTTGAAACCGGGATATTTGGAGAACCGGTCACAGGATAAAAAAGCCATAGAGACCAGTGTGATCAGAATGAGGGTTCTAATTTTCATGATTTCAGGGTTCTACTTTTATTAATTCAACCTGGTAAACAAGGATAGCGCGGGCAGGTATCCGGTTGCCGTCTCCCGGCACGCCATGTGCCAGATGTGGCGGCATGATAAACAATGCTTTGCTTCCTTCATTGAGCAGCAGTACTCCTTCTTCAAGCCCCGATTCAACACCTCCCTTGCCAACCACAAACTGTTTCAGGCCAAGAGAATCAGAGTCGTAACATGTTGTCCCGTCAAGCAAAGAAACTTCATAAGCCAGTGTGACCAGGTTACCCGCTGCAGCTTTATACCCTGTACCCTTGAAATTTACTGCATACCATAAGCCCGATGAGGTTTCCTGAAGGGTAAGCTGATGTTGTTTCTGGTATTCCACAATTTTCTCCTTGTCTTTCTGAATCAGCAGCCGGTTTACACCAATCAGGGCTTCTTCAGTTTCCCGGATCTCCGCCTCACTGATTGCAGGCTCCTGTTTACGTGAACAGGAAAGAAGAAAAAAAACAGCTACAATTAACAATACTTCTTTATTCATTGTAATCGTTTAGTTGATCGATATATTGAGGCAGCAGTTCCTTAAAACGGCTGATGGTATCATGCAGGCTCAAATAGGAATCTCCACCCGAGGCATTCAGGTGCCCCCCGCCATTAAAATGATTCCTGGAAAAAGTGTTCACCGCAAAACTGCCTTTGGAACGCAAAGAAACCCTGACGTGGTCTTCCTTCTCAATAAACAGAGCAGAAAAGCGGATACCCCTGATCGACAAGGGGTAGTTCACAAAACCTTCCGTATCACCGGGCTCAAATTTATAAGCATCCAAATCTTTACGTGAAAGCCATATAAAACCGGTCTTGTATTCCTGCAGTACTTCCATATTCTCATTCAGGCAGAATCCAAGCATGCGCATCCGGTTTGCCGAGAAATTATCATAAACCTGGCTGTAAATCCGGTCTTTCTCAATGCCATAATCAAGCAATTCTGCTACCGTTTCCCAGGTATTCCGGTTGGACGAATTGAAGCTAAAACAACCTGTATCGGTCATGATACCAGTGAATATGCAGGATGCCACATCCTTGTCGATATGTGCTTTCATGCCGGTATCTATAATAAAACGATAGACGAGTTCAGCAGTTGAACTGACTGACGTATCGGAGATCATGCAATCAACAGCCATATCGGGATCAGGGTGGTGATCAATAAGCACTTTATAAGCCTGTGCTGCCTGGTGAGCTTCATTGAGTTCCTTAACCCTTTTCAGGTCATTGAAATCCAGAGCAAAGATCAAATCGGCCTGTTTTATCACGTCTAACGCAACTTCAGGTTGCTTTTTAAAGTTAATCAGACTTTCGGTACCCGGCATCCATTTAAGAAATACAGGATAATCACTGGGTGAAACAACGGCAGGGTGGTGCCCCAGTTTTCTGTACAAATTGACCAGTGCCAATGCAGAGCCAACCGCATCCCCGTCAGGATTCACATGAATGAGTAAGGCAATATGTCTGCCGCTTTTTCCGAGCAATTCTGCAATAACGGATGTATCGCTCCTGATTATGTCTGATTTATCTTTTCCCATAGTGTCTAAACCGGGTCAAATTTAAATAACTTCTTATCTTAAAGGCAGATTTAACAGGTCAAGTTTTTAAATTATTTCAACATGCCTTACACGGTTCACCTGTGGTGAACAATAAGTCAAATATTTGATTATATTCGCCTGATACCAAACTTTTCGATTTTATGGCCGGAACGAAAACTTTCTTTATCATCAAGCCAGGAGCCGTAAGGCATGAACATATCGGGCCCATTCTGGCAAAAATCAATGCCAACGGATTTCACATAGCTGCGTTAAAAATGTTAATGCTCGACAGGCATCATGCCGAGCATTTTTATTCGGTGCACAGGGAAAAACCCTTTTTTGAGAGTCTTGTGACTTTCATGACCGGAGGTCCGGTTGTAGTTGGTATACTTGAAAAGGAAAATGCTGTAGCAGCATACCGCAAACTCATGGGTGCAACGGATCCGGCCAAAGCCGCTGAAGGCACTATCAGGAGACTTTTTGCCGAGAACATTGAGCGGAACGCCGTTCATGGTTCCGACAGTGATGAAAATGCTGATATCGAATGTGATTTTTTCTTTTCAAAGAGCGAACGGTTTTCCAAATTTGAAGATTGATTTCACTCAGAAATAGTAAACTTCTGCCACAAAGTCACTAAGTCACTAAGTCACAAAGAAACCAATTGATTTCAGTTCGCTCCGATACTGAAATCTGAGTTTCCCGAATAATTTAGTGCCTTAGTGACTTCGTGGCGTAATTTAATAAAAGACCAATTGGAGCAGATTCAAGATAATACAGGCAAAAGTCATTTCCCGGGTTGGAAATGAATTCTATTTTTATAAAAATTTTAACCTGATTCATCAATTTAAACCATAAAAAATATGTTTAAAGGACATCCTAAGGGACTATACGTGGCTTTTTTTTCAAACATGGGAGAGCGGTTTGGATTCTATACGATGATGGCCATTCTGGTTTTATTTCTTCAGGCCAAATATGGGCTTTCAGCGGAAAAGGCCGGTGATATTTACAGCTGGTTTTATTTCAGCATATATGCACTGGCTCTTGTCGGCGGATTGCTTGCTGATGCAACCAGAAAGTATAAGACTGTGATTCTGTTTGGAATAATTATCATGTTCGGCGGATATCTTCTGATGGCTATACCAGGAATGACTCTTACCTTTACAGTTATAGGTTTGTTTACAATTGCTTTCGGAAACGGCCTGTTCAAGGGTAATCTCCAGGCGGTTGTAGGACAGATGTATGACAATCCCCAGTATTCAAAGCTCAGAGACACAGCTTACATGATATTCTACATGGGTATCAACGTTGGTGCCTTCTTTGCTCCCTTTGCTGCAAACGGCATCCGAAACTGGTGGCTCAGGAGCAATGGCTTTGCTCATGACGGGTCACTTCCTGCCCTTTGTCATCAGTTCAATAACGGAACACTTACAGATCCTTCAAAAATTGAGGAGTTTCAGCAACTTGCAAATCAAGTTAACCTGGCCGGACCGGTAACGGATCTCGGCGCCTTTACAGAGAGCTATCTCAATGTATTTTCACACGGATACAACTATGCATTCGGAATTGCAGCCGGGGCGATGGTTATCTCGCTGCTCGTCTACATATTTTTCAACCGGTTGCTACCCAACAAAGAAAAGCCTGTGAAAGATTCCGCCACCTCATCCACAGGTGTCGAGTTCGAGTTCAGACCACTTATTTTTGCCGCAATATCGATGGGTATCTTTGCCGCAGGGCTTAGCTTTGTAGTTGGACTGGCCACAGGGCTTGCTTTCGGACTGTTTGCTGGCTTTATCACCTGGATACTGACCACGGCTAAGAAGGATGAGTATGCCCGTGTCTCTTCACTTATACTGGTTTTCATAGTGGTTGTCTTTTTCTGGATGTCATTCCACCAGAACGGACTCACCCTGACACTGTTTGCCCGTGATTACACAGACAAACTTGTAGGGCCTTTTACAAACCTCTTCTTCACCCTCCCGTCAATGCTTGCAGTCATTGCCACCATTGCCGGCTTTGCCCTGGTGATATCGAAAAACGTGTCATCAAGGTTAAGACTCATCGGAGGAGGACTATTTGTCATAGCGCTGCTGTTTGTTCTCTACTTTACCTCAGGATTTGACCCGACAACCTTGATGAGCAGGTGGTTCGACAATTTCGAGACAAGCAGTTCCATAACTCCGGAGGTATTCCAATCGTTCAATCCTCTTTTCATCGTTGCACTCACATTCCCGGTAATGGGTGTCTTTGCATGGCTGAACAGGAAGAACCTTGAGCCTTCAACACCTAAAAAGATCGGTATAGGAATGATCATAGCAGCAGTGGGCTTCATTGTTATACTTCTGGCATCCGTTAAACTTCCCTCTCCACTGTCGCAGGCAGGATCACCTATTACGGAAGCCATCAGGGTTACTCCTTACTGGCTTATGAGCAGTTACCTTATACTTACAATTGCTGAACTCTTCCTCAGCCCGATGGGACTATCTTTTGTATCGAAAGTTGCGCCGTCACGCTTTCAGGGGCTGATGCAGGCAGGCTGGCTTCTGGCGACAGCCGTTGGCAATAAGCTTCTGTTCATTGGCACAAAACTCTGGGACAAGGTTGAATTGTGGGAACTCTGGAGTGTGTTTATCATCTGCTGTCTGCTTTCAGCCGCATTTATTTTCAGCATCCTCAAAAGGCTTGAAAAAGCCACCAAATAAGGACAAAAAGAAGCGCCTGTTTAACTAAAACAGGCGCTTTTGGTTTTAATGGCTTCCTCCTTCAGGAACCTTCAGCCGTTCTCCGGCATCTTCCACAACCTGCCGGTACCATTGTTCATCGTAACCGGGATATTCAACATGAGGATTCTGCTGACCCGGAACAGCGGTTTTAACGTTACCATCCATATACCGCGTAAACAGGAAGCCATAAAGTTTTTTCCATGCTGCAACCGTGTTCTCACCCGATTTTACAGAATATGATGTGATATACTGAATGGCTTTTTTGGGATTCTTTTTGTATAGCGCACCTGCAACCTTGTCCACTTCCATGGTTTCAGCCAGGTACTTTTTTTCAAGTTCTTTCTGTTTTTCCCGGATGTAGGGAATCATGTAGTTGTATCGGGTATAAGCCAGGTTAGACACCTGGTTGAAAACCCAGAATGCAGCATCGGGAGTGAACTCCATCATGGATCCGTTTCCCTTGGCAAAGGATGGTGGTACAGCATTCATACCGCAATACATGGGTGTATAAACTGTGCTGTAGGTATCGTCCACGCCAAACCACAGGATACCGCCAACCGGATCAGGAAGCCAGGAGCGCGATTGCGTGATAAATGAGAAGCCGGTTTGCTGTGTAGAAATGGCTCTTTCATTGAGGTATGATTTCCCGTCTACCTCCCAGGTCATGGGTCGCCAGCGCACTATGTTTTTATTCGGGCCGGCACCAATATCCCGGGTCATGTCCAAGTCGGTACCCTGGTAATAGTCGCGCATCATATCCATCACATCTTCCACTCCAAGCTTTTTGTTGGCTTTAACCCATAAAGGAAGCCGGTGATGTAAATTTTCGCCCTTTGCATAATCGGCATATTCGTCCATGCCATCGGCTACTTTTCTAAAACCCGACCATACCCGGGCATCACAAAAGCGTGCCCCGCCAAAATCAACAGGGGCATAAGCATCTGAAAAGCTGAAATCTTCATCATTACCGCTGAAATAGCCCTTGTTGCGTGCAAAAGAAATCACATCTTTGGAATAAAGGCAATTCTCCGGGTCATTCAACGGGAAAGTGGTAATTCTCGACTGATTTGCATGCCCGCAAACATATCCTTCAGGTATTCTTCGTGCAACCCACACTGCACCCTTATTGCCAGGTCCCTTCCCTATCAGTTCCATTATCCATACCTCATTCGCATCAGCAATGGAGAATGATTCACCGGTACTGTAATATCCATATTCCGACATCAGTTGATCCATCAGCTGGATGGCTTCCCTGGCCGTTTTGGCGCGCTGCAAAGCTATGTAAATAAGGCTTCCGTAATCCATGATTCCTGTGGTGTCTTGCAATTCCCCGCGGCCCGTAAATGTTGTTTCACCAATAGCAAGCTGGTGTTCATTCATGTTGCCTGTTAATGAGTAGGTGTGCCTGGCTTCGGAGATTTTCCCCAAAAACCTGCCGGTATCCCATTCATATACATCACGCATCGCACCTGCCGGGTAATCCTTTGCGGGATAATGGTAGAGTTCACCGAACAACACATGTGAATCAGCTGAATATGAAATCATTGTTGATCCGTCTTTGGTCGCTCCGCGGGTAACTAAAAAATTTGTACACGAAATTGCATTTTCAATGGTGAAAATTGAAAAAAGAATAAGTGTTACGAGATATTTATTTGTCATAGTAATGAGATTTGCTGATAAAATTAATATTAAAATCCGTACCAGAAATTGATCATTATCAGGAACGCTCAAAATTGATTTTTGTTCTTTGATGTTTTTTTTGACATAACCCCTAATAAATGTTAATAACTTAACAAATTTTTGACATTTTTAACACAGGCGCCCTTGTTCAGATATGGTTTGTTGATTATTTTTGCAGTGTTGTTTTGTATGGGGTTCATGAAAAAAGAAATTGCAGGTCCTTGTATAAGATAGCTAGAGTTTGATTTTCATAATTAGTAGTTTTAGTTAATAATTAGTTTGTTTTTTTGTAGTTAGGGTTAAAGATGGGTGAGTTAGGCGCTCACCCATTCTTTATTTAGTACCACTTGGTTTTCAATTGATATCTTAACCCGGATCATACCGGAAACGCCAAACCTCCGCAGCTTAATAATGAAAATCCGACAGGTATCGGGTTACATTGTCTTTGTTATCCGTAACATATATTTCAAGGGTATGCAGGCCGCTTTTTGCCAGTCGGGAGCTGTCAATAGTGTATGAGAATAGCTGGTTCTTGGCATCATATTCAAACAGGGCCCATTGCTTGTCGATATAACCGGCATATTTCCGGATGCCTGAAAGTGTATCGGAAATGGTAAAGGAAATAACCTGGTTTCCGGAATATCTGCCTCCGGGAACGAAAGATTTTGGCTTGATCTCCGGCTTCATTGTGTCAACAGCAATTGAGAAACAGCCAAACGACCTCACACGGGCTGTCACAAAACCGTTTTTGAATTCACCTCCCTGGCTCATCCAGCTTCCGTCTTTGCTTTTGCTGACAAGTAACAATTTCTCATACAGGTTTTTTGGAATTTCTCTGGCCCTGACAGAGAGCATATAATTTTTGTACAACGGGGTAAACTCATTATGCACTTTGTGCAATGAAGCATACATCACCGTATCTTCAATCTTTTCATAGGTAAAACCCATGTTGTCGAACAAGGCCCCTTTGGGTATGGCCACACGGATATCGTGATTTTCGTATACATTCAGGCTGTCATAATAGAACTTACGGGTAATTTGCTGTTCTCCCGTCCTCACCGCTTTGCTGCCAGCAGCCTGTTGCTGCCTGACGTAAAATTTAAGAACAGATTCGTTGCCATAGGTATCGCGCACAGTGATGACTGCCGGATGAACTTCCTGATCAGAGAGCCGGATGATGCCCCTGTTAACAACCACCTTATATATATTCAGTTGGTTGTTGGGATCAAGATACAGCTTCTGTATTTTTCTGCCCGAAATCATCTTCTCCTCATAATCAACATGGCTGTTGATATATCCCTGAGACGAAAAAGCAATGCTGTCGATACGGCAAAAGAACAAAGTTCTGTTGTCGATCTGAAGCCTGATGGTGTATGGCCCGCATTCGTTGGGTGAGTTGTCCAGAAAATCATAGGTTTCTACGCCAATACCAAACCGGCCGCTGATCCGAAAGGTATCCGGAGCAAGGGCATATTTGCCGTTCCTGCCTTTTGCCTGCACCACAATTTTTTTGGCTGTATCATTAATTGCGCCATGGGGATCCAGTGAGCAAATCATCAGGCTCCGGATTTCCGGACTGGTATTGTCTTTTACCGGAAATCCGTAGTTGAGCGGATTAAATGTAACCGTACCCTGTGCATTCCGGATTTCGAAATGCAGGTGGGGACCGGCAGAATTTCCCGAATTACCGGAATACCCCAACAATGCACCTTTGCTGAAGGCAAATTGTCCGGCATGGGGGGCCAGGTCAACTTCAAACGACTTTTTCCGGTATTGCGCTTCTTTAACATATTTCTCCAATGCCGGAACGAAACGGTTCAGGTGACAATAAACCGAAACCCGGCCATTTTTATGCCTCAGATAAACGGCTTTTCCGTAACCGCCACTTTGGACAGCAATACGGTAAACGTAGCCCGAATCAATGGCCAGAACATTTTTCCCTTCTGTTTGTTGTGTTTTTATATCGATTCCGGCATGAAAATGAGTAGACCGGAGTTCGCCATAATTGCCCGAAAGGAGGATGGGGATATCTACCGGTGAAGAAACGGTTGCATTAATCCGGGATTGAGCAAACAGGGCGGGATTAATAAAAAAGAAGGCCAGCAAAAATGAAAATGAAAAATTATGCATATCTTTAAATGATCTTAAGGCTGATATATCAGGCTTGTAAAGCTATTATATATATTTCGTTTTTTAAACTAATGTGAATAACAAATACTATTTTTGCTTTCTGAAATAAAAATTTGAAACTATATTTGTATAAATGGATTCAAGGTCTGACGAATTATTTACCAGTCTGAAGCACAGAGTGAACACTGTGATTTCGCTTTATGAAGAACAAAAAAGAAAAGCCGAAACGCTTCGGACAGAAAATGCAGAACTCATAAAACGGATTGAAGCATTGGAGCATAATTTGGAAACACTGGATAAGAAATACGAAAATTTAAAAATAGCAAAAGTGTTGTCATCAGTGCCTGATGATGATGTACACACAACGAAATTACAGGTAAACAGAATTGTGCGGGAAATTGACAAATGTATTGCTCTCTTGAACCGATAAGTTTGGATTTTTTATAATGGATGATAAACTGTCAATAAAAGTAAATGTAGCCGACCGGTATTATCCGCTTAAAATAGAAAGAAGGGATGAGGAAAAGATCAGAAAAGCTGCCCGGTTGATTAATGAGAAGGTGCTGCAATACAAGCAGCGTTATGTTGACAAAGATGTACAGGATTTTTTGGCGATGGCAGCCCTGCAATTTGTGACCAGGGTGATTGAAATGGAAAATAAGTTTGACATATCACCTCTGGAGCAACAGTTGCAAGATTTGAATGAAGAGCTTGAAGCTTATCTGAACAAAGAGTAATAGCGTTCTTTGAATACAAAAACATAGCCCGCATAGTTTCTTCAAGTGCTGAAAAACTCAACACTTACTAAATTGGAGAACAGCTCATCGTGTCAAGGACAGGCCCTGATTCCGGTTTTGCCGGAATTTCTGCAGCAATGCAGGACATTGGAAGTCCGAAACATATTGGCCTCTCCACCCATGTTGTAATGGGGTTTTATCAACATACGAAGAAACTTATGCGGGTTTTTTATTTACCATATATATTAAATTATCAGATTCAATGATTATACTCTTAGATACATTAGCAACTATCAAATGCATTTTGATAGGCGGTATCGGTTTTCTTGGCGGTACCGGGCTTTCTTATTTCCTATGGAATTTTGCCCTGAAAAAGAAGCGTGATACATTACTCAGGGATGCTGAAACTGAAGGTGAAGCGCAGAAACGCGACAAGATGCTTCAGGCCAAGGAAAAATTTCTTCAGTTGAAGTCGGAACATGAGCGTTACATCAACGAAAAAAATTCCAAGATTAATGCAATTGAGAACAGACTGAATCAAAAGGAAATGCAGCTGTCTCAAAAAATTGAGGAGCAGCAGCGTACACGCAATGAACTGGAAGCCATGCGTGAAAACATGAAATCCCAACTTGGTTTGCTCGACAAACGCTCCGAGGAACTTGACAGGTTGCACCGGCAGCAGGTTGAGCAGTTAGAGACCATATCAGGACTCTCAGCTGAAGACGCCAAAAATCAGTTAACCGAATCACTGAAGGAAGAAGCCAAAGTTCAGGCCATTTCGTACGTTAACGAAATCATGGCTGAAGCAAAAATGACCGCCGGACGAGAAGCCAAGAAAGTGGTTGTTGAAACCATTCAGCGCGTTGCTTCGGAAACAGCTATTGAAAATTCGGTAACTGTTTTCAATATTGAAAGTGATGAAATAAAAGGCCGCATTATCGGAAGAGAAGGCCGAAACATCAGGGCTCTTGAAGCAGCAACAGGCGTTGAAATCATCGTTGACGATACACCCGAGGCCATTATCCTTTCGGCTTTTGATCCTGTGCGCAGGGAGATTGCCCGGCTGGCGCTGCACCTTTTGGTAACTGATGGCAGGATTCACCCTGCCCGCATTGAGGAGGTTGTGGAAAAAGTGAGAAAACAGGTGGAAGAAGAAATTGTGGAAGTGGGTAAGCGAACAACCATCGATTTGGGTATTCACGGATTGCATCCCGATTTGATCCGCCTTGTTGGTAAAATGAAGTACCGTTCATCTTACGGACAGAACCTGCTTCAACACTCACGTGAAGTGGCAAACCTCTGTGCCATTATGGCCAGCGAACTAGGTCTGAATGCCAAGCTGGCCAAAAGAGCCGGATTGTTGCATGATATTGGCAAAGTGCCTGATGATGAGCCGGAACTTCCACATGCTGTATTTGGCATGAAACTGGCGGAAAAATATAAGGAAAAGCCCGAGATATGCAATGCCATTGGCTCGCATCACGACGAAGTGGAAATGACTTCACTTATTTCACCCATTGTGCAGGTTTGTGATGCCATATCAGGTGCCCGACCCGGTGCCCGCCGTGAAGTGGTTGAGTCATATATCAAAAGGCTCAAAGATCTGGAATCTTTGGCCCTCTCCTATCCCGGTGTGATGAAAACATACGCCATCCAGGCCGGCAGGGAACTCAGGGTAATTGTAGGAAGTGAAAAAGTTACCGATAAGGAAGCCGACAGCCTTTCCTATGAAATCGCTAAAAAAATTCAGGACGAAATGACCTATCCCGGTCAGATTAAGATTACCGTAATACGTGAAACAAGAGCCGTGAGCTATGCAAAATAGCATCAGGTAACTGACTTGTTTATGATTCAACAACCCGGAGAAGTTCCTTCATCCGGGTTATTTTTTCTTCCTGGCCCAGCTTTTCAAAAGAAAGAATCAGGTTGTTGATGAGCCTGGCAATAATATCGTTATTGGAACAAGGCACATAGAATGAAGGATCGGATTTCAGTTGCTGCTGTGAAATGAAATAATCAATCTCTCTTCGGCCCAGAACAGCTCCCTTGTTGTATGGATTGATATAAAAAAGTATGTCTTCAGATTCATCAGCAGCATCCCGATGCCTGAATTCATCCTTATAGGCCAGAATGAAGTTTTTGGGAAGGTTTACACCATAAATGGGCAATTCAAGTTTGCTGGCAACAGCCAGGTATACAATGGCAAGGGATATCGGGTTCCCTTTTTTGTTTTCAAAAACCAGGTTAATGAAAGAATTCTGGGGAGAATAAAAGTCATCGTTGTTACGTGTGAACTTATGCAGGTCGAAGATAATGTAATTCAATATCTTGACCTTTTCCAGCGCCGTCAGGTTGCTGTTAATCTCTATCCATACATCCTTGCGGATGTTTTCAACACGCTCATTCAGTTTGCTGATGCTGATGTCGGGATACTGAAACCGGGCTACATGAAAGGCTCCTTCAAGTACGTATTCCGCACCGGTACGAATCCATCGTTCCAGGTCTTTCTTAACACCGTTAAACTGAATCTCCTGAATCAGATTTTCGAGCCGTACCTGAATTTTTTCGTTGGGAGAACCTTCCCATGCTTTTTCCAGTTCCGGAATTACTTCAGTACCCTGTTTTACAAGATTGCCGGTAATTGAATTGATGACCTCAATGTCGGTGTCATCAAGTAAAGAAATCATGGCCCGTATTTCCCGTTTATCCATAAATGACATTTCGTTTTGCAAAATTATCCAAATTCATTTTCATCCGGTATATAAATTGTCAACTAAATTTTTTCCTATTTTTGAACTCTGAAACCTGAAATTATGATACAAAGAGTACAATCTGTTTATTTACTGCTTGTTACTGTAGTAATGAGTTTTCTTATCGTAAGTCCCTACGCCAAAATGATTGATGAAGACAGCCGAACGCTTGTTTTTAAGTCGCATGCAATCGTTATCGAAGCTGATGCCGGGGAACCACAAACCTATAAAAACACGGTTGCCGTAATTTCACTGGTTTTGTTAACCTCACTCATCAGCTTTGTGTGCATATTCCTTTATAACCGCAGGCTGATTCAGATCCGGATTTGCATACTCAACACCATTCTGTTGATTGTTTTGCTGGCCGTAATGTTTCTCTATTACAATATTACCCGGAATAACCTGAACCCGCTTCATCCTTCTTTTGAAATATCAGCCATTTTCCCAATGATCAGTGTGGTGCTTACTATAATGGCCTACAGGGCAATAAGGCATGACGACATGCTCATAAATTCCTTCGACCGGTTGCGCTGATCAAGCTTTTTTAAACAATTTCAATGTGCTCCTGATCGGTGATCTTTTCGCAGTAATGACATTTGAGCCTGACTTCCCTTTTTGAAACTACGCTGAATCGGGTGGTAATTCTTTCATTATTGGTAATGCATTTGGGATTCATGCATTTGGCAATGCCAATAATTTCATCAGGAACTTCAACCACCTTCTTTTCTACCACTGAATAATTCCTGATGATGTTGAGCTTAGCCTGGGGAGCCACAAGAGCGATCTTATTGATCTCCTTGTCGATAAAGAAAGTATCTGATAGTTTAATTATGGCCTTCTTTCCGAGTTTCTTACTGTCGAGATTGGTTCCAAAGGTAATCTGCTTGTCGATTTTGTCCAGGCTTAAAATGGAGATGACTTTAAACAACGCTTTGGCAGGAATATGATCAATTACGGTGCCGTTTTCAATGGCACTTACTTCCAGTTTATTGTCTTTCTTGTGCAACATGGATATATCTTTTATTTATTTCAAACCCAGAATAGACGCAATAATAGCCTGCCTTACAAAAACCCCGTTGAGTGCCTGTGTAAAATAGTAGGCTTTGGGATTGGCATCCACATCCAGGTCGATTTCATTAACCCTTGGCAGGGGGTGTAAAACCCGCATGTTTTCTTTTGTTCCTTCGAGCATTTTGTTTTTCAGAATATAGGCATTCTTGGTCCTCTCATATTCAATCGGGTCAGAGAATCGTTCCTTCTGAACCCGGGTCATGTATATAATATCAGCACCTGCAATGTTAGCCGTCAGATCTTTTTGTTCGGTGTATTTAAGTCCCAGGCAATTCAGGTAATACTTATATTCATCAGGCATTTTCAACTCATCGGGCGAAACAAAATGAAAGGTTGTCTTAAACTGCGACATGGCCATGAGCAGAGAATGAACAGTTCTGCCATATTTCAGATCACCCACCATGAAAATTGTGAGGTTGTCCAGGGTTCCCTGCGTTTTCAGGATTGAATACAGGTCCAATAAGGTTTGTGTGGGATGCTGATTGGCTCCGTCGCCGGCGTTAATAACCGGTATGTTGGTGAGTTCGCTGGCAAACCGCGCAGTTCCTTCAAGGGGATGCCGCATCACAATCAGATCACAGTAATTGCTCACTATTTTAATGGTGTCATAAAGGGTTTCACCCTTGGTAACGCTTGAAGAACTGGAATCACTGAAGCCGATGACCCTGCCTCCCAGCTTCAGCACGGCACTCTCAAAGCTTAATCGGGTGCGGGTGGAAGGTTCAAAGAAAAGGGTAGCCACAACTTTATCCCTCAGCAGGGACGGATCGGGTTTTTTTTCAAACTCATCAGCAAGCGATAATATACGGAGATATTCATCTTTGGTGTAATCGGTGATTGAAACCAGGCTCTTGTTTTTCATCTGTAAATGATTAATTTATATGGCCAGATGGAACTCGAT
Source organism: Bacteroidales bacterium (assembly GCA_016926375.1). Classification (GTDB taxonomy): domain Bacteria; phylum Bacteroidota; class Bacteroidia; order Bacteroidales; family UBA10428; genus UBA5072. The sequence goes on along the minus strand of JAFGOR010000019.1, from coordinate 2,846 downwards.
GTTTGCTATTTTCAATGGCATCTGCAATTGTACACAAACATGTTCGTTTCATCAGGAAGTGTTTTGAAATATCCGCTTTAAGTTATTTCAATTTATGCTTTTTAGCAATGATTTTAATCGCTCATTTGCAAAGTTTCTGCATTCATCCCGTTGATTACCTTCAGTCTGCCGGTAACCTTTTCTGAAAGACCTTTTCTAACTGTTATGGTGAGGGCACACTGGCTGTCGTATACAGGTTCTCCGGGAACCAGGTTTTCTTCCTTCAGTATTTTCATTACGGCATTCAGATTTTCGTAGGGAAAAACCAATCTGAACCGTTCTTCAACAAACCTGCTGACTATAGTTGCATTTGAAATCATTTCGGATGTTGCCGACCTGTATGCGTTAATCAGGCCGCTTGTACCCAACAGTGTACCGCCAAAATACCTGACCACAACCACCAATGTGTCCGTCAGATCATGAGCTAATAATTGTCCGTATATTGGTTTACCGGCAGTTCCGGATGGCTCACCATCGTCATTCATTCTCAGGTTTTCTTTTTTAAACCCCAGCCTGTAAGCATAACAGTGATGCCTGGCATCATGAAACTTCTTTTTAATGCCAACCAGAATGTCATTTATTTCAGTAGTGTTACTGACCGGAAATCCAAATGCCAGAAAACGGCTGTTTCGATCACGGAATATGCCTTCCGCAGGTTTTTCAAGTGTTCTGTATGAATCCTCCATATAAATCAGAAGGTAAAAAAAAAGGTTCACTTGATGAACCTTTCTTTTTAATCAGAATTTTAATTTTTTCTCAATTTCTTCAATCTGAGTTTTGAACTGCTTGTCTGTTTCAACCAGATTATTAACGGTTTTACAGGCATGCAATACAGTGGCATGGTCTTTTCCGCCAATTTGTGAGCCAATGGTTGCCAGTGATGATTTGGTCAGATTCTTTGAAAAATACATGGCAACCTGACGGGCCTGAACAATCTCGCGTTTTCTGGTTTTCGACTGCAGTGAATCTACAGGCACATCAAAGTAATTGCAAACCACCTTCTGGATGTAATCGATAGAAACTTCACGCTTGGTATTCTTAATCAGCTTATCAATCATCTCCTTGGCCAGGTTCAGCGTGATTTCCTTCTTATTCAGCGTGCTCTGCGCCAGAAGGGATATCAAGGCACCTTCCAGTTCCCTCACGTTATCGGTAATGTGGGTAGCAATGTATTCAACAACTTCTTCAGGGAGTGTTATTCCGTCTTTATAGGTTTTCTGCCTCAGAATGGCCACACGGGTTTCATAATCAGGAATCTGGAGGTCAGCAGAAAGCCCCCATTTGAACCTTGAAAGCAACCGCTGTTCCAATCCCTGCAGCTCCACCGGCGGCTTGTCGCAGGTAAGAATGAGCTGTTTGCCCGACTGATGCAAATGATTGAAAATATGGAAAAAGATGTCCTGGGTTTTTTCCTTTCCGGCAAATTCATGGACATCATCGATGATCAACACATCAATCATCTGGTAAAAATGCAGGAAATCATTCTTGGTGTTGTTGCGAATGGCCTCAACAAACTGCGACTGAAAACGGTTAGCAGGTACGTAAAGTACTGTTTTCTCCTGGTACTTGTCTTTTATTTCGATACCAATAGCCTGCGCCAGATGGGTTTTTCCCAAACCACTGTCGCCATAAATCAGCAACGGGTTGAAAGCTGTACCACCCGGGTTGTTCGATACCGCAAAACCGGCAGATCTGGCCAACCGGTTACATTCTCCTTCCACGAAGTTTTCAAATGAATACTCAGCATTCAGCCTGGGATCAATATTCATCTTTTTGATACCCGGAATGATGAATACATTCTTGATTGCATTCTCTTCAATGTTGATCGGATTGACAGGATTGTTCTTAATTTCAATCTGATTCTTTGCCGGCAGTTTAATGGTGTATAGTTTGGAAGAAGACTGGCCGGGGTTTTCCATTACAATGCTGTATTCAAGCTTAGCTTCATATCCCAATTCTTTGCGAAGCGTTTTGCTGATGATATCAATGTATTTTTCCTCTAAGTATTCATAAAAGAAAGGACTGGGAACCTGAATGGTAAGTACCTTATTTTCTAATCTGAGTGGAACGATTGGTTCAAACCAGGTACGAAAACTAATGGAGGGGACGTTGTCTTTTATAATTTTCAAACAATTACTCCAGACTTCTTTGTACATATCAGTATTGGGTTTAGGTTAAGTTGTTTAAAGTTTTTCTGTGTTTTGAATTTTGTTGTAGCAAGATTGTGAAAAAATAAATAAAAAAAAAATCATTTTTCGCTTGATTATTTGCCCGACGTCCTATTAATTTTTGGTTCAGTTGATTAAAACTTTAAATTTCCGTCAAATAAATATATCTCTAATTATCTGCATGTTACACGTAACTATTCTATACAAATTTGTCAGTTAAGCGCTTAACCAAATTTGTTAAAGCATTTATTTGAGAATTTGAAGTGAACTGTCATTAGAATGATTCTAAATAGACAAAATTCCGGTTATTTTGGATTGTTAATAACCATTTCGAAATGCGAATTTGTCCCCTTAAAAAACCACCTGCAATCAATAAGCTATAGCCATGGGGTCGTTGTTGTCGATATTGGAACCCCGGCCTGAATAGGCTGTGTAAAAAGTCAAAAATTGAGCTTAGTCGGGAGACTAAGCTCATCAATCTGATTTGATATTTAGTACAACAATGCGCTAGGCGTGGTTTGCAACCATAGCAGTCAGGTTAAGGATTATACGGGCGATTCATTTTTTATTACAGTTCCGAAGGAACGATATGTATGAGCACAGGGCGTAATCATGTGCAAGCATGATGTAGCCCTGTGT
>JAFGOR010000018.1 GCA_016926375.1 Bacteroidales bacterium | reverse complement strand
GGAATTATCAAACTGAACAAAACGGCCATAAAAAACGCCAGCAGGTAACTGGCCAGCCGCTCCGAAATCCCCGTAGGCTCAACAAGCCATGTTTTCCAAACCACCGATGAAACTGTACCGGTAATTAAACTGGCAAAGACACCTGCCCGTGAAAACCTTTTCCAGAAAATAAGCAGTACAATGGCAGGCCCAAACGATGCCCCTATCCCACTCCACGCATACGAAACCAATCCGTAAACAGTATCCTCCATGGTAATGGCCAGCAAAAAACCGGCTAATCCCACTGCAAGGGTCAATACTTTGTTAAGCAGCAGCATCCGTTTTTCTTCAATTTTTTTCTTGCTTACGTGTGAATAAAAATCTTCAGTTAATGAAGAGGATACAACCATAAGCTGCGATGAAGCCGTTGACATCATTGCCGACACTGCGCCTGAAAGCAATATTCCGGCAAGGATTGGATTCAATAAGGTCATCACCATAACCGGCATAATCTTCTCGGCATCGCCGGCTACGCTTGCAGCCGCATCGCCTAATGCGCCAGTCTGAACAAGTTTATACCCTATAATGCCGGTCATAAAAGCGCCGGTGTATGCCAGCAGTGTCCAGCCAACAGCCAACCAACGGCTTTGACGCGTTTCCTTCCTGTTGCGCATGGCCATCATACGGGTAAGCAACTGGGGCTGCCCGGTATAGCCAAAAGCCCAGCTCAATCCGTTCAAAATCAGCAACCCTCCGGTTGTTTGTTTTACAGCCTCGATATTTAAAGGAATGGTATAATCGGCATGCATAATGGTCTCTGCAATATTGATGTTATATGTTGCCGCAACACCCAGGGCTATAAGAGGCAAAACCACGCAGGTAACCACCATCAGCACTGCCTGAAAAGCATCGGTGGCAACCACCGTAATAAATCCGCCAAGCATGGTGTAAACAGTTACAAGCCCTGCCCCTAGCACCATACCCCAGAAAGGATCGATATTGAATGTATCGTTGAAAATTTTGCCGGCACCGCTGAACTGCGCTGCAATATATAGCATAAAAAAGAATATTATCACCAGCGATGATACGATTCCAAAGCTGCGTTTCGTGCCCTTGAACTTTCCGGAGAAAAGCCCGGGGACTGTAAGCGCACCTGTTTTTGCCGTCAGCTTCTGTAAGGGTTCTGCAAGGAAAGTCCATAAAAACAAGATGCCCGTAACACACCCCAGTGCAACCCATATTGCCGACATCCCCTCGGCGTAGGCATGGCCGGTTAAACCAAGCAGCAGCCAGGCCGATTCCCCTGTCGCCCGCTCGGACAGGGCCAGTGAAAAGCCTGAGATTTTTTTACCTCCAAGAACAAAATCGGCATTGGTTTTCGAGCGGCGTGCCGAGTAAGCCACAATGCCAATCAAAATAGCCAGATAGGCAATAAATACAAGAATCATAACAGATGCTTAATGATTGATGCAGTTAAAGATAAAAAAGTGTTTTGGTTTTTGGATAAAACACTAACAGCATCCTGCATATTCACACGCCTCAGCCATTAACTTAACTGCGCGCTTAAACACCTCAGGCTCTTCAAATCCATACGATAAACGAAGTTGGTATTTTGCTTTTTCGTTTTTACTGCATATGGTTCCCGGAATATATATCAAACGCGGTTTCTTTTCCCCTGCTCCGTCAACTTCGGGTACACCTGTTATCCTTGATAAAAAATTGAAAAACTTCGAACCTTTATCGGTACGAATGTTTTTAAAGGTTAAATAAAAGTAAAACGCAGCATCGCCACCCGAATACGATTCAAGATAGTCACCAAGATGTTTTGCAAAAAGCTTTTTAATAAAAGCTGCCTTTTCACGATACCCTTTATTTACTTTTTCTTTTTGTTGATGAATCGTATGATCGAGCAGCCACCCGGCAATTTCCTGGTTTATAAGCGGTGAACTAAAACCAATGTCGGAAGTCCATTGTGTCAATACTTTTGCAAAATCATTATCCGGACAAATGATGTACCCAATACGCAGCGCCGGGGCAAAAACTTTTGAGAGTGTGCCAATTTCAAAAACGTGACCGGTTTTGCCATATTTTAAACCGGAAACAGGCTTCTCTGTTCCGGGGTTGTGGATAATGTCTTCGTAAGCCTTATCGAAAACCACCGGGACAATACGGCCGGCTTTCAACGAGATTTCCGCAGCTATTTCTACGATGGCTTTCCTGCGGCTGTTTGAAAGAATAACCGTTGAGGGATTGTTTACGGTAACAATGTAGAAAAAACTAATTTCCCGGGGGTTGATCCCTTGAAGTGTCTCGTTTAAAACGTGAACATTCAAACCTTCGTTATCTTCGGGAATGGCAACTATTCTGAATCCTTTACGTTCAAGGGTTTCGGTATAGATGTAATAATACGGATCGGCGGTAATTACCAGGCCTGGTTTAAGGGTATCCGACAATGCGTTGAGGATACTGGTAGCGCCATTGGCTCCGATCAGGATTTTGCGGTTCTCAAAATCTTTCTCCGTTAATCCGCCAATATTGTAGCGAAGGTAATAATCCTTAATCGATTTACGGAGATTTACAGAACCCTCGGCGCCACCGTAGTTAAGAGCGCTGCGGTAACGAACCGGCTGCGAAACAATGTCGGTATATGCCTGATTAATGGCATCTAACGGGATGGTTTTGTCGTTCACATAGCCTACCCCAAGGTTAATGTCGATACCTTCCCTGAAATCCTCGGCAAAATCGGCCGTAAGCTGGTTAACAGCCGATGGGATTAACGAAGCTTCTGCCAAATTGGAAAAACAGTAATCCATGGTTCAAATTTAACAAAACATCACTTTTCCCGAAATTGAAAGGCAGGGTTTTACCTGCGTTTGTTCTTTTTATGTTTTGGCTTCTTCCGTGCAAACCTGTCGGTATAATCGCGCGTTTCTTTTGATGGCTTGTGCTTTTTCTCGTGGAAAGCCCCCTTAAATGTAGGATCGTCGATTTTGCGCTGCCTGTCGATTTCACGTAGTTGTGCCTGAAGTTCTACCCTTTCAGTTTCGAGTATCTCAACTTTGGCCGGAATTTCATAAACAGGCACCGACATGCGGATCATTTTTTCAATTTTCAGAAAATGCCACTCTTCAGAAGGATCGAGCAGCGTTATTGCCTCGCCATGATTTCCGGCCCTGGCAGTTCGCCCAATACGGTGAATATAATCGTCGTAACTTACCGGAACATCAAAATTGATGACATGCGTGACTTTACTTGCATCGATGCCCCGTGCCGAAACATCGGTCGAGATAAGAATGCGTGCCTCATCGTTCTTGAACGCATTGATTGCATTGATGCGGGAGCTTTGCCCCTTATTCGAATGCAATATTCTTTTCTCTCCCTCTGCCTTCCGGTGAACTACTTTATAAACAGACTCGGCAATGGTCTTTGTTTTACAAAAGATGATCACTTTTTTAAAAGTCACATCATCTTCAAGCAAATGGGATACAAGATTCAGTTTAGTCCGATAATTTGGCACATGATAAACCTGTTGCTTCACCATCTCGACGGGTGTTGCGCTGGGGGCCACTTCTACCCTCAACGGAAGGGCAAGAAACTCTTCAGTAAGTTTCTCAACCTGTTCGGAGAAAGTTGCTGAAAAAAGCAGGTTCTGCCTGCGCATGGGCAATATTTCAAAAATGGTACGCAGTTGGGGCATGAATCCCATGTCGAGCATACGGTCAGCTTCGTCAATAACCAGTGTCTTAACTTTCTTCAAACTTAACACATTGTGGTTGTATAAATCCATCAGCCTGCCGGGGGTGGCTATCAAAACATCAATCCCGGGCACAAGCATTTCGGCGTGTTTGGTCCAGCCAATGCCACCATATACAGCCGCATGTCTGATGTTTGTAAACTGTGCCAGTTCATCAATGTCCTCCCCCACCTGAATGGATAACTCCCGGGTTGGAACAAGAATAACCACACGGGGATCTTCTCCTTCGGCCTTCACCAGCATTGTAAGCAATGGTAAAATATAGGCAGCAGTTTTACCGGTACCTGTCTGGGCAATTCCCAGTACATCCTGTCCCGATTTTATTGCCGGAATTGCTTCCTGCTGAATGGGAGTTGGTTCTTTAAAACCAATTTCCTCAATTCCCTTTTTTACCGATTTGGTCAGTTTTAACTCGCTGAATGCTGCCATTATCAAAAATTTGTGCAAAAATAGCGAAAAGAAATTGGAATCTGGGTGCTGGGTTCTGGTCACTGGTTACTGGTTACTGGTTACTGGTTACTGGTCTGTCCATGCCTAAATAACGTTGACCGAATTAGACGTTATTTTATTCTTTTTCGTATTCATCAAATTTAACTGATGATGATG
>JAFGOR010000158.1 GCA_016926375.1 Bacteroidales bacterium | reverse complement strand
AATCCTGCTACTATTGAATTAAATTTTGATAGAGCATTAGATTGGTTACAAAAGGGCGCTCAACCTACCGACACCTGTAGGGCTATTCTGTCAGCACAAGGTGTAATGATGAAGAAACACCTCCTCGAAGGTGTTAAGAAAGGTGCTTTTTCTGCAGAAGATGCTGAGTCACGTTACCAGAAATGGTATAATGACAAGCTGGCTCAACTGAAAGCGCAGACCGAAAAAATCTCAAAGGGTAAATCCGATGAGGAAAAGAAACGTCTGGCGGCAGAAAGTAAGGTCAGAGAAGCTAAGGCACAGGAAGTTGCAAAAAAACTGAAAGCTCAGGCTGAAGAGTCAAAAGAAGCAGCTGAAGCTGAAGTAGCTGAAGTAGCTGAAAAGGTTGAAGAGGTTGCTGAGCCTGTTGCTGAAGTAGCTGAAAAGGCTGAAGAGGCTGCTGAAGTAACTGAAGAGGCTGCTGAAGTAGCTGAAGAGGCTGCTGAAGTAACTGAAGAGGCTGCTGAAGTAGCTGAAGAGGCTGCTGAACCTATTGCTGAAAAAGCAGAAGAAAGCACAACCGAAGAGAAACCGGCAGATTCAACAGAAGCTTAGCCAGTTACCTGTTCTTATTCCTGTTGGCCGGTCATCCTGCGGTAATTCTTTATTAATTAAGATGAATTATTTGGATGATTAATAGGGAGCATTGTTTACTCCTGGGTAAATTTACCAGGCCGCATGGTACAAAAGGCGCGTTGTTGCTTGGTAACAGGAATGTGATAGTGGAAGATATCAGAAAAGGGGAGTCAGTATTCGTCGAAATAGACGGGTTACTGGTCCCTTTTTTTATTGAAAGTTTTAAGGTTACCTCTCAGGAAGCCGCCCTGGTCAGCATTGAAGATGTTGATTCGGAAACAAGGGCAAAATCATTTGCCGGATCGTTGGTTTATATACCTGAACAAAAAGTAAGGGCCCGAAAAAAGAACCGCGACGAATTGCCCTCTTTATCGGGTTTCAGCGTTATAGATACGCAGTTAGGAATTGTGGGTACCGCAGGAGAAATCAATCCCATTGTTAACAATCCGCTTTTAAGTGTATTTTCTGAAGGCAGGGAATTCCTGATTCCGGTACACCAGGACATCATATTGGAAATCAACAGGAAGAAAAAAGTAATCCGGATCAATGCGCCTGAAGGACTCTTTGACCTGTAAATGGCATAATTCAGTAAATTGTCCGGTGCATGTCCGGTTCAATATTGAAGATGAACCATAATATTTATGGTTTTTTTTAGTTAGCATTGTAGATAAATCGAATACAGCATGCTGCTCAGAAAGGTTTTAACCGGAGGATTTTTATTTTCGCTTTTACATTTCAACCTGCAGGCGCAAATCTTTGCCCCTGCTGCCAGTGATTCTCTTAACGCCAATTATAATCCGGGAACTGGTATTGATAAGGTATATGTATTTAACAGGCCGGAATACAAAGCTGCTATAAATGCATCTGTATATGCTGCATCAGTCGACGGGAGTACCGGATGGACCTTTCAATGGGCGGTGTACAGCCATGCCGATTCGTCGTACCACAACATTCCGGGCAGCACCACTGGCGCATTTTCCGGCATGGACACCATTACGGTATCTTCGGGTTACCGGGTTGAAATTTCCAAAGGACCGGAGCAGGATACATTCAGGGTATGGATATTGGTTAATGATCTGAATGTGAAAATCACCAACAAAGACGCTGAAGATAAACTGAAATTCGGGTATTATAAATGTGCTTCGCTTGATCTGCACTCGGATACCACCCGGATTCCCCTGTATTATTACAATCCTTTTTCGGGAGCCAGGGTAAATGTGCCCAACAGTTACAAAATCAGGTGGACAACCGACAATCCGGAAGCATCCAATCCGCCCAGTTCCCTGATTACCAGGGTGAACAATCCGCCTTATGCCGACACCTGGTATCGGTTAACGGTAACAGACCTTTATGGAATCAGCCGATCCGATTCGGTGTTTTATGAAACGATTCAAACAAAGGCATCCATGAGTAAACCGGAGTATATCAGTTTAGGTGACACCGCTGAATACCCGGGAAAGAATTACGGCACCTTTTATAATGATGATATTTTATCGGCTCCCGGAAAGTACAAGTTTGATCTTTCAGGATCAAAGAATTTGTCGACCTACATGATTCTTTTCGGCGACGGGGACACATTGATTTCTTCGGTTGACGATACGCTTGTGGTGGTTCATGAATTTAAGAAGCCCGGCGTGTATAAGGTAGTACTGACAACCCGGTCGGAAGAAAATTGTACCGATTCGGTAAGCGTTACCGCTGAGCTAAAAAACGCTTTCGGTGATGGCCCGTTAAAGAATTTTTCCCTGCCAAATGTATTTACGCCCAATGCCGATAGCAGAAATGACCGTTTGGTCATTGACGAGAATGTAGAGGGCAGTGGCGGAAACAATATTTTCCGGTCGGAAGATGTTTCCGTGCTGGTCATTGACATCAGCATATTTGACCGGGCAGGCCACAAGGTTCATTCCTATGCAGGCAGTATCAGGGAATGGGAAGGATGGAACGGTTTGATCAGGGATTCCAACCGCCAGGCCCCTGAAGGAGTGTATTTTTATGTTATTACCTTATTGGAAGCATATAATGACAAGGAGTATCCGATAGGCGAAAAAGTGAAAAGAGGTTTCTTTCATCTTTACCGGGAGTAATCGGGTTTTTTATCGTAAATTAGCTAAAGCCTTCTCAATATTTTCCACATAGGCTCATAATCTTTTGATTTACAATTTATATTAATGGCAGGCCGCTGAAAAAAGCGTTCTGCAAAACCTTTCATTGGAAAACCAGTCCGAAGGGCATTATGTCAGGCAATTTGATACATTCATCAATACTTTGAAACCCTTGGTCAAATAAAATCGTATATACATCCAAATTCAGTTAGTCAGTAATTTTTTAATAAACCAGATAGGACTTATACCAGGAAAGATCCTGATTTCATATCTCACAGTTCATTGAGGAACGAATCTATCGGGCTAAAGATACAGGTATGAGGGGCACATTTACAAAACTACTAACCGTAACCACGTTAATCTCAACCACGTTTTCGCTGCGGGTTGCCGGTCAGTGCGCACTGATCACCGATAATTTCAGCGGTCAAGTAACCAGCAGCGTTTGTGCCCCTGTTAGCCTGAACATGGATGTCAGGTATAAGTTCATGTTACCGGTTGATCCTTCACGCGTTCAGATACTGTATGTATGGAACGACGGCACCGGAGCAACAACAACAGTACCCGCTATTTCGCAAGGCGATACAGTTTTCACCGCAACAGCCTCTCATTTATACCCGCCGGCAGACCAGTGTTCCTATACAGCCGAAGCCTATGTTATTTATGATGGTCAGCAATGTGTAAGCAGCAGCCGGCAGGAGCAGCAGTTCAGTGCCTGGGCGCGGGACAATGAGAACGGTGCCGTTATTATTACCGATCCTGTTGTTGCCCAGTTTTGCGAAGGAGATGATATCATTGACGTTCGTTTTGAGGATGTTTCCACCTTCAACTGCAACATCAACATTGAACCTGACAAGCCCAACCGGATCACACGCTGGGTTCAGTTTATTTACGGAACAACTTCCATTGGTGGTGATCGCATTCCCAACATTACCATCCGCGATCCGCTTGGCAATGTTTACCAGATGACCGATGCGGCAGGCAATTCTTTGCCTCCGGTTGCCGGACCCATAGTTGAAATACCGATACCTGCCGACGGACCAACTGAAATTTCATGGCCCATCAGTGCTCCTGCAGGGGGGCTGGCCGGTGATATATTTGAAATTACATTAAGGAATTGGAATATATGCAATCCATATGACCACAATCCTTTTGATGCAATTCCCCCGTCTGACCTGATTGATGGGGATAATGCCCCAATCACAACAACTGCATTGATTGAGATCATTACTACCCCTCCGGTAATCACCAATCCATCGCTTGAGTTTTGTGCCGGAAGTCCTATTTTACTTACGCTGTCTACTTCGGGAGGTCAGGTGAACTGGTATACCGATTCGCTGCTTACCAACCACATTCATACGGGAAGCACCTTTGATCCAACAGGTTCGCCTACTTTCATAGATAATACGGTTAGCGGAATATATACCTACTGGGTAACCGAAACCATAGGAGCCTGTGCCAGTGCGCCGAGTAAAATTACCTTTCAGATTTTTGATACGCCTGCGCCTACACCCAACGCCGGTGTGGATGAAGTGGTTTGTGATGATGAATATACCATGCAGGGCAATACACCGGTTATTGGAGTGGGGCAATGGAGTACAACCTCCGGTGCTGTAATTAGCAATCCTTCTGATCCGCAGAGTCATGTTACGAACCTGGCCCCGGGCCCGAATTTATTCAGGTGGACCATGACCAATGGTCCTTGCGTGGCCGTTGATGAAGTTATTATTACCAGTGATCTGCCTCCGGCTTCCGCAGTAGCCGGGATTGATCAGGCTTTTTGCTCCAATACCAGCACGGTATTGCATGCGCAGGCACCTACTAATAGCGGAATTGGAACCTGGACGGTGGCTTCAGGATCAGCTGTTTTCAGCGACATCCACAATCCAACAGCTACTGTAACCTCACTGGCAGGAGGTTTTTCGGAACTGGTTTGGACTGTGAGGAGCCCAAATGGAGCCTGCCCGACAACCCATGATACAGTTCAGATACTCCGTGACCTGAGTCCGGGACCAGCAAATGCAGGACCTGACCGGGGAGTGTGTGATTCCATTGCCGTTAATATGGCTGCGCTTCCTGCAGAAAACGGAGGAACGGGTACCTGGAGTGTAATTAGCGGAGGTGCTGTTATCGGGGGCATTCATGATCCAAATACACTGGTTTCAAATCTGTCGTTTGGTTCGAACCAATTACGGTGGAGTGTTGTGAGCCAATATGGTATATGTCCCGGAAGTTCTGATAATATAGTCATCGCACGCGATGAAAATCCTGCTCCTGCCTTTGCGGGCATGGACCAGTTTTTGTGTAATTCGGTAACCTCTCCGCTGGGTGCAAACAATCCTACAGTGGGCACAGGAACATGGCACATAGTGACCAATCCTTCTGCTATGCCGCCGGTATTTAATCCGGATATGCACAATCCGAATGTTACGGTTGAAATACTGCCCGGTAACGAAGGACTGTATGAGTTTGCCTGGACAATTGTGAATGCCAGTTGCAGAACCTCAGATACCCTTGTGGTTGATTTTGGAATGCCGGTTCCGCCTGCCGATGCCGGTATGGATGATTCCATATGCGGCGTATCGGTTATATTGCAGGCAAACAATCCGGGTATTGGTACCGGAACCTGGCGAAAAGTAACCGGGGCAGGAAATGTGACTTTCAATCCCGATGAACATGCCCGTAATGTAGTAGCTGAGATAGCACCGGGTGATGAGGGTTATTACACCTTTGAATGGCGCATAACAAGCGGATCTTGTCCTCCTACTGCCGATACGGTTGGGATATTTTTCAAACCGATGCCTGGTGTGCCTTCGGCCAATGATGAAGAACGTTGCGGACCAGGTGCATTAATACTTTCTTCAACCCCGGGGGCAAACGGAGACATCAACCGTTGGTATGAGAATTCATCCGGCGGACCCATACTGTTACAGTCAAATAATTATACCACACCGGTGTTAAATTCAAGTGCGGGTTACTGGGTAGCAAGTTACAATTTCACAACAGGATGTGAAAGTTACCGGAGAATTGTTAATGCAAACATTCATCCGGTGCCTGATGTTCCTGATGTATCAGATATTCAGCATTGTGGTGCTACTAATCTTGAAATTCCAGCTGCTGTGGGGAATGACGGAACCACCAACCGCTGGTATGACGCTTCAACGGGAGGAAATTTGCTGGCTCAGTCCGATACCTTTACAACACCCCTGCTATCGGGTTCGGTTACCTATTGGGTGAGCAGTTTTAATGAGTTTACAGGATGTGAAAGTAGCCGGGTTGCGGTTCATATTCAGATCGATCCGGTACCTGACATGCCCGGTGTTTCAGACACGTCCCAATGCGGTTCGGGAACCATGACGATTCACTCAACCATTGGAAATAACGGAACCGGTAACCGATGGTACGATGCTGCCACGGGCGGTATCTTGCTGGATACGGCACTGAATTATCAGACTCCTTATCTGACCGGTTCAACTGCTTACTGGGTTTCCACAGTGAATACCACAACAGGTTGCGTAAGTCCGCGTCGAAGAGTTATGGCCAATATTTATCCTATTCCCGATTTTCCGGATGCAGACGATGTGACACAATGCGGGGCAGATACACTGCTGTTGCTTTCAACACCCGGATTAAACGGCACGGTCACCCGCTGGTACGACAGTATTGCAGGAGGCAGCATGCTGTACCAGGGTAATAATTATACCACAGATTATCTGACAAATACAAGAAGATTTTATGTTTCCAGCTACAACGAGACTACCCATTGCGAAAGCAGCAGGGAAGAAGTGATGGCTGTTGTTTTGCCGTTACCGCCTGCCATAACCATAACCGGGCCTGAAGTAGTGGGAATCAACCAGACCAATGTCATCTATTCTGTGAATTATCAGCCCGGGTCGAATTATGCCTGGACCATACCTCCCGGGATGAATCAACTTCTGGTGAACCAGAATTTTGTGATTGTTGAATTCCCCAACCTGGGCAATTACAATCTTTCAGTTGTGGAGACCAACAGCCTGGGCTGTAGTGGTCCGCCTGCCTATAAACCCATTGAGGTAAAAGATGAGGTAATCATACTGAATATCAATACAACTCATGACAGAGCCTGTGCCGGAACAGACCTGCAGCTTGCTGTAACGCCAACCGGTGGAACACCTTCCTATACATTTATTTGGGGAGGAGATACACAGTATCTCAGTGCGGTGAATACCTCAAACCCGGTGTTTGTTTCACCCAATCCGGGCAATTACATGCTTACCATTACAGTAAATGACATCAATGCCAATGAAGCGTCCGATACCATTTGGGTTAGCGTATATCCCAACCCGGTTGTGGATATTCTGGATGTTGATACCATGGTATGTTCCGGCAGTAACCTGCCATTGAATGCCTCAGTCAGCGGAGGATCGGGGAATTATGTCTCCTATACATGGAGTGGCGAAACCACCCCATTGTCGGCCCTGGATATACCCAACCCGGTATTCAATTCATACCTCAGGGGTATTTACGATATGAGGTTACGGGTTGTAGATGATCATGGATGTCAGGCGGTTGATTCCATCAGCATTCTGAATGATGCTCCGCAGGCCGTATTTATTTCTGATGCCGTTCCCGGATGCAGTCCGGTTCAGGTAAATTTCACGAACCAGTCGGATAATGCAGTAAATTATAACTGGGATTTTGGAGACGGCAGCACCAGTTCATTGGAGAATCCGGTTCATGTATTCACCAATACTTCCAATTCAGTGCAGTATTTTAATGTGCGACTCACCTCAATTAGCTCAAACAACTGCATACACAGCACCAATGAATACATCACAGTTTATCCGAATCCGGAACTGGCCATTACCACATATCCTGAAAAAGCCTGTGCCCCGGCCGACATTCTGTTATCCTCCACTCCCGGTGGCAGAAGCTATCAGTGGAATTTTGGAGATGGAAAATCAGCATCAGGGGATTTTAATATGCTGCACACATTTGAAAATGATACAGATCACGACACTGTTTTCACAATTGAAATCATTTCCACGTCATATTTTGGATGCGTGGATACCGGGTTTACCAACATTACAGTGCATCCTTCACCGGAAGCTTCATTTTATGCAGATCCTACTTACCAGATGATTCCCGACCGTACGGTGAACCTGGTCAATACTACTGAACCGGGCAACTGGACCTATCAATGGCGTTTCGGGGACGACAGCACATCGGCATCGCGTGATCCGGGATCACATGTATATGCCGGCCCGGATGAATATCTGATATACCTGGTAGTAAAAGGTGAGCATTGTGCCGACAGTGTATGGACCAGTGTTGAAATAGTACCGCATCCTCCTATTGCAGCATTCAAACCTGTTGAACCCGGCTGTATGCCACTGACGATTCAGTTTGAAAATATGTCGGCCTATTCAACCTCATATTTGTGGGAATTTGGTGATGGTGCAGTTTCCAACAAGCCCAATCCGGAATATACCTATTATGAATGGGGAACCTATAAAATCAAACTTACGGCCTGGGGACAGGATGGAACCATGGATTCATACAGTGCAACAAACGACGTATACGTACTCCCCAATGCTTATTTTGATATTGCGCCCCGCACAGTATATGTGAACGAAGAGGCAGTGCATTTCTTTAACCAGTCGGATAATGGCGATTATCCGGAGGAGGGCAATATTTACCTGTGGGATTTTGGTGATGGAACCGGCTCGCAGGAAATGAATCCTGTGCATGTATACAAGAAGGATGGCTCTTATGATGTGACACTGAATGTATGGACAAATAAGGGTTGTTACGACCTGTATGAATACAGCACCGCGGTTGTGGTGAGGCCTACAGGAAAGATTCTTTTCCCCAATGTGTTCAGCCCTGCTGCGCAGTTTGAGGAAAACAGAACTTTCAAGCCGGCAATTCTCGACTATGTTGATGCGTATCATCTGATGATATTCAATCGCTGGGGTGAGTTGATTTTTGAAAGCTTTGACCAGGAAGTTGGCTGGGATGGAATAGTTGACGGCCAGGTAGCCAAGGAAGATGTTTATATCTGGAAAGTGGAAGGAAAGTACGATAACGGGCAGGCATTTGTTGAAACGGGAGATGTTACTTTATTGCGATAATCGGCTATGTTAAGAATTGGAATAATCATATTATTTCTGGTGTCTTTTTCATTCAGGGCATTTTCTCAGGATCCGCAATTCTCGCAGTTCTACTCCAACTATTTGTATTTGGCGCCATCGTTTGCAGGGCTCACCGATAAAAACAGGATAGCCTTTAATTACCGAAATCAATGGCCGGAGATCAAGCACGGATATCAAACCTATTCCGTATCATTTGACAAATTTGTAGAAAAGTTCAGCAGCGGCATTGGTGTGCTGGCATACCAGGATGTTGCCGGATCAGGCAGGATGAGAACCACCAGTTTGGGAATCCAGTATTCGTTTGATTTCAAAATAACCGAGACCTGGAGTGTCAGGCCAGGTCTTCATTTTAACTATACCGAGCGGGGGATTGATTTTGAAAGACTGGTTTGGGCCGACCAGTTCAATGCTTCCGGATCATCGGTGGTGATTGCGCCACAAACAAATGAAATAAAGACACTTGATGAAGTAGGTGATATTGATTTTTCGACTTCACTGCTCACCTATTCCGGTAAGTTTTGGCTGGGTACCTCAGTAGATCACCTGTTGAGACCCAATCAGTCGTTGTACTTATATGAAGGTGATGAAGAGAATCAGGCCAAGGTTCCGTTAAAGTATGCCGTATTTGGGGGTGTGAAATTTGTAAGGCCTGAAAAATTACTGAGGCCGGTACCAACCAGCATACAACTTGCGTTCATGTATAAGCAGCAAGCCCAATTCCGGCAACTCGATCTGGGTGTGTACTGGTTCCACAGCCCGGTAGTATTTGGCTTATGGTACAGGGGAATTCCCCTTTACAAAGAGGTGTTTAACAGGGATGCTTTCACTTTGCTGGTTGGCATTAAAACAGGCGACATCAACATAGGGTACAGCTATGATTTCACTATTTCACGACTCATTACCAATACGGGTGGTTCACACGAGGTTTCGGTAAGCTATGTATTCAAAACCAGGCCAATAAAGCATAAAGTCAGGATGGTACCGTGTCCGGATTTCTAAGCGTGTCGGGAATTCATCATCAACCAGAAATAAGAGGGTTATCGTGTGTGAAGCAGGAAAGTGACATGACGCGGGCGTTGGATGCCGGTTTTTTTAAATCGGTTGATGATGTCATTTGCCTTATTTTCATAAAAATAGTAATAACTTGAGCCTTTCAGATGCTTTACTTTGTTTTTCAACCGTGCTGCCATGGCAGCTATTTCCTCTTCATTCATGATATCCGCAGCCGCTTCTTCATGAATAAAATATTCCAGCAATTGAAAATGGTCATTCTTAATAATGTTCAGTAATTCTTTCAGATTAAAGGGTTCACGGTGGAACCTGCCTTGCTGGTTATCTGCATCTGCACTGAACCGATGGTAGAGCATGTAGGTTTCCTGCGCTTCGTGATAGCTTTCATTCAGCATTTCATTAACTACAATCAGTCCGTTATGTTTGCAAACCCGGATGGTTTCATGGAAGAGCAGTTGCAGTTTTTCAATATGGTGAAGCGTATTTGACATGGTAATCGTGTCAAAGTATTGATCTGTAAAGGGCATGTTCAAGGCAGATCCCAGTACAAGAATTACCGGTGATTTTGAAAACACCTCGCCAGCCTGTTGCAATGCTTCCGCGTCAATATCAATACCTGCAGCGCTGTGCCACGAGCGGAATGAATTGATTGCAAACCTGAGGAAATCCCCTCTTCCGACGGCCACATCAAGCAGGGATCCTGCGTCATATCCGGAAATTCTGCTTTTGAGCGTTAACATGTTTTCATAGTTCATAGGCACACGTGCTGACTATGAATAAATTTAGCCTTAATTATTGTGGATAACAAGGGCATTTGTCACCAGTAAATGAAGGATGGCAAACAAATATCCATCAGGGTTTTCAGAATGCGGCAATCAGCAGGTCAATATTTTTTGATGGAATGCCGAACCGGTTTCCCAGGTTTTCGTTGGTAAGAATGCCGTTATACACGTAAACGCTGTTTCTTACGCCCAGATTGGCTTTGAGAAAAGGCTTAAAGCCACCTGAATTGCCAACAGTGACCAGTATGGGAGACAAAATATTGCTTAAAGCAATGGATGCCGTTCGGGCAACCCGGGAAGGAAGATTGGGGACGCTGAAATGGATTACGTTGTGTTTAATATAAATGGCGTCCTGCAGGGTTCTGTATTCACTTGTTTCAATACAACCACCCTGGTCAATGCTCAAATCAATGATTACAGAACCCCTCTTCATTTCTTTCACCATATCTTCGGTAATGAAGTAACGCGGACCGGTATCCCAAAGGTTCAGTGCACCGATTACCACATCGGCTGATTTGAGGGTACGGCGCAATACTTTAGGGTGGAATATGGAAGTATGGATTCGCTGTCCGAGATTACGCTGCAGATCTTCCAGGTGTTGGGGCGAATTATCAAACACCTTGACCAAAGCTCCAAGCCCTAAGGCAGCCCTGGCGGCAAATTCCGCAACAGTATCGGCTCCGATGATGACCACTTCGGTAGGGGTGATTCCGGAGATGCCCCCGAGCAGTATGCCCTTACCTCCTGTTTGATTGCTCAACAGTTCAGCAGCAATATTTATGGCAGATATGCCGGATATGGCGCTCATCGACTGGATTACCGGATAACCATCGTGTTCATCCCTGATTTGTTCTATGGCAAAGGCCGTACACTTTTTGTCCATCAGGCCCCTGATGTATTCTTCGGTTTGATGGCCGAAATGAACCGATGAAAGAATCACCTGGTTGCCTTTTAGCATTTCAATATCCTTAATATCCGGTGGAGATACCTTCAGGATGATATCCGCATTTAGAACCTGTTTCCGGTTATCAATAATGAATGCACCACATTCGGAATAATCCGTATCATTATACCTGGCTCCTTCTCCGGCCTTGGTTTCGAGAAGGACTTCATGACCATTGTCTACCAGAACTTCAACTGCTTCAGGTGTCAGTGAAACTCGCTGTTCAATTTGCTGCCGTTCACGGGGGATGCCAATAGTAAGTTTTTTATGCTTTTTCCCCATGGCAAGCATTTCTTCCTGAGGCAGCAACCCGCCGTACATTAAGGGATTACTTGCCGGTTCCGGGCGATGTTCAACCATGATGAGTGGGATTAGTTATTGCAAACGAACTAAATTAGTACAAAAACAACAAACAGTCAAATTTTTCAATGATTAAAGTTCAATGCGAATCTTCCTTTTTGAAGGATCTGTTTCTTCAATACTAACCTTGACGCAGGAATCGGGCAACAATTCCTCTGCTTTTTCAGCCCATTCAATGAAAACGTAATGTTGGCTGTAAAAATATTCTTCATAACCCAGGTCAAACAGCTCATCTGTTGATTCAATCCTGTACAGGTCAAAATGGTAGAGGGTTTCCCCGGTTGTGGTCTTATATTCATTGACCAGCGAAAAAGTAGGACTGGTAATTACATCAACAGCTCCCAGTTCCTTGCAGATTGCCTTTATCAGAGTTGTTTTCCCGGAACCCATGCTGCCGTAAAAGGCAAATCTTCTGAATCCCCTGGTAAGAGTAACAAAGTTTTGAGCAGCTGCTCCCACTGCTTCAAGCGAGTTGATTTCAATGGTTTTCATAGCAAAGGAACGAACTTATTTTGGCAGCATGGTTACTACCGGAATCAGCATTTCTTCCATGGAAATTCCGCCATGTTGGAATGTATTCCTGTAATAGTTTACGTAATAGTTATAGTTGTTGGGGTAGGCAAGGAAATCGGAATTAATGGCAAATATGTAACTTGAACTCACATCTGTTTTAGGAAGATGGGCCGCATACGGATCCCTGATCTCAAAAACATCTTTGGGATTGTAATTCAGGTTTTTTCCCATTTTATAGCGCAGGTTGGTAGTGGTTTTTCTGTCGCCCACAACTTTAATCGGATTGTTAACCCTTATAGAGCCGTGGTCGGTAGTAAATACCACCGTAATATTATTTTCAGCCATTTGCCTGATCATATCGAGCAATTGGGAATGCTGAAACCACGAAAGAATAAGTGAGCGATAAGCTGTATCGTTACCTGCCAGTTCACGTATCATTTCAACTTCGGTATTCGCATGAGACAGCAGGTCAATGAAATTATAAACAATAACTGTCAGATCATATTCAAGCAGATTGGCAAAATTATCTACAATTTTTTTTCCGTTTCGGGTATGCGTGATCTTTTCATAATACACCCTGTAATTCTTGCCAAACCTGGCTATTTGCTTTAGCAGCAGTGATTCTTCATTCATGTTTTTGCTGCCTTCATCTTCGTCATCCGACCACAGATCGGGGTTGATCGACGCGATTTCGCGGGGCATAAGGCCGGCAAACATGGCATTTCGGGCATACTGGGTTGAGGTTGGCAGGATGCTGCAAAACAGTGATTCATCTGCCATGGTATAGTATTCAGAAATGATGGGACTCAAAATCCGCCACTGATCAAGTCTGAGATTATCGATCAGGATCACAAATACTTTTTTCTTCTGATCCAGTAATGGGAATACCTTTTCCTTAAATACGGCAGGTGACAGCAGCGGTTTATTGGTGTTTTTTTCCGTAAACCAGGAAAGGTAGTTATTCCTGATGAACCGGCTGAAGCCATTTCCGGCTTCGGTTTTCTGCATACTGAAAACCTGGAACATACTCTGGTCATCGGAACGTTCCAATTCAAGTTCCCAATAAACCAGCCGGCGGTAGATATCCTCCCAATCGGCAAAACTCCGGGCCAGGTTAATCTGTTCGCCGATATTTCTGAATTCAGCCTGGTATGCTGACGTGGTTTCCCGTGTGATCAGCTTTTTGGTGTCCAGGTTTTTTTTAATAGAGAGCAGGATTTGGTTAGGATTAACAGGTTTAATCAGGTAATCTGCTATTTTTGACCCGATGGCAGTTTCCATGATGTGCTCTTCTTCATTTTTGGTGATCATGACCACGGGGATGGTTAAATTCAGAAGCCTGATTTTATTGAGGGTTTCAATTCCGCTCAAACCGGGCATATTTTCATCAAGCAGTATCAGATCAAAATGCTGCGATTGAACAAAATCAATCGCATCATGGCCGTTGGTGGCAATTTCTACTGTGTAGCCTTTTTCCTGGAGAAACAGAATGTGAGGCCTCAGCAGGTCGATTTCATCATCAGTCCAAAGTATTTTGATTTTTTTTGAGTCGGGGATCATTGATAATGTTCTTTAAAAAATTTCAGGTAGCGATCTGCTGATTTATCATCGAGCAGGGTTTTCAGGTTCGGTAAAGAAATGGCAAAAGGAATCAGCTGAATGCCGGGCATGTCCTTGTAAATCTCTTCTGATTTATTTATGGTGCTGAGGTATTGCATAACCTGCTCCCGGTCAGTGAAAGACTTAACCGCGATTAGGGATTGGGTCTTATTCAGGTCAACAATCTCAACTATCAGGTTGAGCTTGTCGAAAGCATCCAGGTTGAAGTTGATGATATTGAATACAAGCTGGTTGGTATTGATTTTTTTATCCAGCACAAAGGCGAAATGGTGTGTGGTATCAGGTGAAGGCTGGTAGAGTTTCTGGCTGATTTTAAATTCTTCTGCTTCTTTAAGTTCGGGGTGTTCCTTGTCCATGTAACTGATGAGGTTGCCGGCATCACTGGCAATATCAGTTCCGGGATATTGAGTCGCAATATCAGTCAGTTTTTGTCTGAATGAATTGCGGTCAAGAGTCCTGGCCTGGGCGAGTATGCCCAGATAATCAAAACGGGGAATGAGAACATGTTCGGGATATGTTTTTTTGGCGTAATCTGAACGGGCAATCACTTCACCGGAATTTCCCTCGAGGTAGAAGCTGTAAGTTTTTTCGTAATACTGCCGCACAGCCAACTCTTCTTTCTCAAGTTCCTTAAAGTATTCCGGGTTGGTGAGTACCCTGGCATACATGCTTTCAGGGAATTGTCTGATGATGTTATTTTTGTAAAGTTCCAACAGGGCCTGGTTGTTTTGATCCCTGGCCATAGCATAGAGATTGTAATAAGATGCCAGCAGATAGGTTGAAGCGGGATAACGCTTGATCAGTTCTTTAAATGACTCGGCAGCTTTTTCATAATCTTTCAACTCGTCTTTATAGATGATTCCCATATTGTAAAGGCCAAGCTCAGCTCGTTGATGCGTGGCATTAACAGCAGAATCGGTGGTTGGAATTCCGGAGAGATAGTAATCGCGTGATGTTTTGCTGAAAGCATCGGCACTGGCTGAAGATGCTGTTGCATCATTTTCTTCATCGTCCTGACTAACGGGAGCATAGTTTATCATAGCTTTTGAAGCACGTTGCCAGTGATCTTCAAGTTTGCGGTTTCCCCATCTTAGTTTGAATTCACGGTAACCCAGATTTTTGGCAGCGTCGTTGTAGAAATACCATTGTGCTGCGGTCCCAATGGATTTTTGATCTGATAAACTGCGCCTGGCAGTTTCATCACCAAATTGCTGGTCAAGTTGCTGCTCCTGAGCCTTAATCCTGGCTTCTTCCTCTTTTTTTCTTTCTGCCTCAATCAGGGCTGTAATGCGGTTATTCAATTCATCTGCAGGCAGCTTGGCAAGCAAAAGAACACTGTCGGCTAATTTTACTGCGTTGATTTCTGTAACCAAACGTGTGAGGCTTTTAGATTTTGTAAACAAGGTATTATATCCCGGATAATCAGCATCAATGTTTGATACGGCGCTGTCATAATAAGCCTGTGCGCTGGGGTAATCGGGTCTGGCATAATAAAGATTTGCTATGGTAATATAGGAGCGTGCCAATTGCTGCTCATTCCCTTTATTGGCGTCAACTGACCGGGTATAGTATTCAAGCGCTTTTTCTTCGTTCCCTTCTTTGATGGCCAGGTTGCCTAAGGCGTAATATATCTGGTCCTGATAATCTAAATTTTTGTCATCGTGCAGCATTTTGTTCAACTCATTTTCGATATCCTGTCCCTTGCCAAAACCTTTTTCATAGGCAAGTGCCATATTAATATGTGCATTAAAAGCCATATCATAAACCGGATTCATTTGAATGACCTGTTGATAGCATTCCGAAGCCCGTTTCAGGTCACCTGTTTTTTCATAAAGCTGGGCGAGTATATATAGATACCGGGTCCGGGTTCTTTTTCGCTTTTCAACAGTTGTTGCTTTTTCCAGAAAACTGATTGTTTTTGCATAATCCTTTTGCTTAAAGCAATAATCGGCATAGGTAGGATACAATTCAGGAAGCAATTTTTTCGGAAATGCTTCATGATTCAATAACATGGCAAGCAGTTCAGAGGCGTTGATATACTGACCGGTTTGTATTGACAACCGCGCGAGCCATAATTGTGCGTTAAAAACATTCGGATCGTTCTTAAAATCGTTGATTACTTTTTTAAAAGCCTCTGAAGCCAGGTCGTATTCGAGCTTGTAGAAATGCGCCTTCCCCATCAGTAACCAGGCATCATCAACAAATGCATTGTATTCTTTTTTGCTGAAAAAGGCCCGCTGTTCTTCGCTCAGATTTTTCTTATCCTTCACCTTGGGTTTGGCGGTAATTGAGTGCAGCGTAATCAGCTTGGAGCATTTTTTAATGGTTCTGTCCATATCCGCGCTGGCAATAGCGGCTGCATCTTTTCCGGAGTATGTGAAAATGGGAAGAATTTCAGAAAAATCATCTGTGAATTCCTTTTCAATTTTCTCAAGGCCTTTTTCATAGCTTTCCTGGCCATTGAAAAGCACGTTGTATTTTGCAGTGAGATTATGGTAAGCGCGTGATAAACCTGTATTCTTCTGAGCGCTGCATCCCCATAATAAAACCAGAAGCAGGGAACCTGCAATATGGCAAAAAGCTTTCTTCAATTTCTTTATTTTTTGATCAGATGACAACAGCAGTATTCATTGGAGAACATATTTACCAACAGTAAAGCTAACTTTAATTCTGTTGTTTTATTTCCCGGCGACAAATTTATTTATTGTAGGATAAAGAAAAAAACTGCGGTAAAAGCAGGGCTGTTTTTACTGCAGTTTGGTATAGGCAAGGGATATGACACTCACCGATACCTGGCATGTTGCCAAAATCGATCCGGCGCATGCTTCAATAGTTGCTCCTGTTGTAATCACATCGTCAACCAGTAAAATATGGCTGTTGTTCAGGGATGCAATATCCTGAACCTGAAAGGTGTCTTTCACATTCAGCCACCGGTCGAAACGATTCTTGCGGGTTTGTGTTGCAGTCTTCATCTTCCGGGTTATCAGGTTGTTTCTGACCGGGATATTTAATACCTGCGACACGCCGTCAGCAATCAGTTCGCTCTGGTTATATCCTCTTTTGCGCTGTTTTGCCGGATGCAGGGGAACCGGGATGATCATGTCGGCTTGTGAAAAGGGTGTATCCCTGAGTTCAAGGCCAAACAGCCTGCCCATCTCATGGCCAACCTGCCGTTGATCTTTGTACTTAAGCTCATGCAGTATTTTCCGGTAATTGCTGTCTTTGTTGAAAAAAATGAATGAGGTCGCATTTCTGAGCAGTACCCGTCCCCAGAATAACCTGGCCACTTCGTTTTCGGGATTATTGTGAAACCTGGTGCGCGGCAATTCCGCATAGCATGACAGGCAAAGTACTTTTTCGTTGTTCAGCAAAATATTCCCACAGGATGCACAGGTCCTTGGATATATCAGGTGTAACAAGCCGTTGCCTAATTTTTTCAGCATAACGGGTAAAAAACGGATGGTGATGGCGGACTACAAGTCAGTCACTTTAATTTCATAACTGATGTCAATTACTTTCTTGAGCGTGGCGCTGACACCGCAATACTTCTCCTGAGAAAGTTCAATGGCATGTTTTAACTTATCCACCGGGAGGTTCTTCCCCGTAAACTCATATACCAGGTGAATGGATGTAAACTGCTTCGGGTGCTCATCGGTTAATTGACCTTCAGTTCTTATATTGAAGGCGGCAACTTCCACCTTCATCTTCTTCAGTATGGAGATCACATCCATTCCGGTGCATCCGGCCAATGAGGCCATGAGCAATGGTTTTGGCCTGGGGCCCAGGTTTTTCCCGCCAACAGCAGAAGCGGCATCAAATAAAATGCGGTGTTCATCTATACTGGCCTCAAATGCCATGTCACCAGCCCACTTAACATTAATTACATCTTTCATTTTTTTTTGCTTAATTTGGTAACTTTATTGTAAAAATAGTCAATTTCGCAGTTTCATTATCTCCTTATGAAAAACCAGGCACCATTACCCAGAAAGGAATGTTTTATAGACAGTTCCTCTATTTTCAGACACCTTACTCCGGAAGAGCTGGCCAGTATACCCATTGATCAGGAACCGGACACCTATAAGCGGGGTACCATCATATACTCAGAAGGCAGCAGAATTAATGGCTTCTACTGCGTTCAGAAAGGAATAATAAAAATCTTCAAGACAGGGTTTGATGGCAAGGAGCAGATTATCCGGTTTGCCAAAAAGGGTGACATTATGGGTTTCAGGTCAACCATTACCCGCGAACGGGCTTGTACTTCTGCAAAAGTTCTGGAAGATGCGCTTATTTGTTTCGTTCATGCTGAAACCGTTTTGGAATTTGTTAAGAATAACGGAACATTTGCTCTTGAACTGCTGCAGATTGCCTGCAAGGAATTGGGAGAAGCAAATGATTACATTACTGATATAGCACAAAAAACAGTGCGTGAAAGACTGGCTGAGGTTTTGATTCACCTGCGAAAAGACTTTGACCTCGACAGTGAAAAGTATCTTCAGATTACACTAACCCGCGAAGAGCTGGCCAACATGGTGGGCACAGCTACGGAATCGGTTATCAGGCTGCTTTCTGAATTCAAGCAGGACGGGCTGATTGAACTTCACGGACGGAGGATCAAGATGCTTGATGAAAAGTCACTTTACAAGATTGGCAACCTGAATGATTAAGAATTCATGGATTGGCACGCCATTCTTTTTGCATTCACACTGACCCTTTTTGCAGGGCTTGCCACTGGAGTTGGCAGTGCCATTGCTTTTTTTGCCCGAACTACAAACACAAGCTTTCTCTCTGTTTCACTGGGGTTTTCGGCAGGGGTAATGATTTATGTTTCATTGATTGAAATATTTTCAAAAGCCAAATTATCCTTGACTGCGGTATTGGGAGATGTCACCGGGTATTGGGTAACTGTCGGATCCTTTTTTGGGGGTATTCTCGTGATAGCCATTATTGACAGGCTGGTACCGGAAATGGAAAACCCGCATGAACTAAAGCGTATTGAGGAGGCGGAACATCCTTCGGAAGAATTCAAGAAAAAGAAGCTGCTGCGCATGGGATTGTTTTCTGCCCTGGCCATAGGCATTCATAATTTTCCGGAAGGATTGGCCACCTTTACTGCGGCACTTCAGGAACCCACACTTGGAATTGCCATAGCTGTAGCTATTGCAATTCACAACATTCCGGAAGGTATCGCTGTTTCTGTTCCGGTTTATTACGCCACCGGAAACAAAAAAAAGGCTTTCTGGCTGTCGTTTTTATCGGGGCTTTCTGAACCTGTTGGCGGTATTGTGGGGTTTCTTATTCTGCTGCCATTTCTTAACGAGGTAGTATTTGGCGTTTTATTTGCTGCTGTAGCAGGCATTATGGTATTTATTTCGATTGATGAATTGTTACCGGCTGCCCGGGAGTATGGCAAAGCCCATTTATCAATTTATGGTGTGATTGCAGGCATGATTGTGATGGCCGTGAGCCTGCTGTTGTTCGCATAATGCAGGTTTTTATATAATTATCAATTGATCTGAATTGCTGACACGGGAACAGGAAATACAAAAAGCTTCATGGGTGGGCATTATTGGTAACGCCATTTTGTCATTCATGAAAATTATTGCCGGGATGATATCCGGAAGCCTTGCTGTTATTGCCGACGGAGTAGATTCTTCAAGTGATGTCATCACCTCGGTTATCACACTGATCACAGCCCGCATACTTACCAGGCCGCCCAACAAAAAATACCCTTATGGTTACGACAAGGCCGATACCATTGCCACGAAGCTGCTGTCGTTTATTATTTTTTTTGCCGGGGCTCAACTTTTTATTTCCACTATCAGGAAATTAATTTCGGGAGGAAGTACGGAAATACCTTCTAAACTGGCTGTTATCATAACCATAATTTCAATTGCCGGTAAATTGCTGTTGGCCTGGCATCAGACCCGGGTTGGTAAAAAAACCGAAAGCTCCATGCTGATTGCCAATGGTAAAAACATGAAGAATGACATACTGATTTCAAGCTCGGTACTAATCAGCCTCATATTCATCTATGTTTTTAAAATGCCCATATTGGATACCATTTTTGCGCTGATGGTGAGCATCTGGGTACTGTGGGTGGCTTTTAAAATATTCAAAGAGACTAGTTTTGAGCTTATGGATGGCACCAAAGACTGCACTATTTATGAGAAGATATTTGATGCCATTGATGCGGTTGAAGGAGCGCATCATCCGCACCGGGTGAGGGCCCGGAATATGGGCCATAAAATAATGATTGCCATTGACCTGGAAGTTGACGGTGACCTTACCCTTCGTGAAGCACATGAAATTGCCCACAACGTTGAAGAATCAATCAAATCAAGAATTGCCAACGTTTTTGATGTAACCATTCATGTGGAACCGTTGGGCGACCAGAAGGCCGAAAAATCGTTGGGGGTCACCAAGTCCAGTTTATAAATACCCGCTGTATTTTTTTAGCCATAATAAAAACTTTCATACCTTTTGCAAATATTCTTTAAACATGGCTGGAAAAAAGCAACAAAAAAAGAAACCCGGAATCAGTAAAAAAGAGTTATCGAACAGTATACTGGCTGTTTTCTCAGCACATCCGAAAAAAGCTTTCAATTACAAACAGCTGGCCGGTTCACTGCTCATTACAGACTCCGCCGAAAAGAGGCTGATCACAGAGATTTTTTATGAGTTAAAGGAAAAAGGAACGCTTGATGAACCCTCAACAGGCAAGTTCCGGCTCAAAGCAACCGGAGGTACTGTAATTGGAACTGTGGATATGGCCAGGGGAGGTTATGGTTATGTTGTTTCCGATACACTGAAAGATGATGTTTTTATCTCACAAAATAACCTGAATCACGCCCTGAATGGCGATACGGTTAAAGTGTTGGTATATGCTCACAGGAAAACCAAGGGGCTCGAGGGTGAGGTAGTTGAAATTATGGAGCGAGCCCGTGAAACCTTTGTTGGAACTGTAGAAATGGCCGGCAAATTTGCCTTTCTCGTTCCCGATAGCCGGCAAATGCCATTTGATTTGTTCATACCCCTGGACAAACTCAATGGAGCCCGCCAGGGGCAGAAAGCCATAGCAAAATTAACTGAATGGCCCAGGAATGCGAAAAATCCGTTCGGCGAGGTTGTTGAGATACTTGGAAACCAGGGCGACAATGATACCGAAATGCACGCCATTCTGGCGGAGTTCGGACTTCCGTTTAAGTTTAACGAGGAGGTAGAAGAAGCTGCGGCCCTGATTAGTGACCGTATCACAGCAGCCGATCATAAGTTGCGACGCGATTTCAGAACTGTACCTACATTTACCATTGACCCTGATGATGCCAAGGATTTTGATGATGCCCTGTCCATTCAGCCTGTATCTGGCGGAAAATGGGAAGTGGGAGTTCATATTGCCGATGTTACGCATTATGTGAATCCTGAAACCATCATTGATGAAGAAGCCCTGCAAAGAGGCACCTCTGTTTATCTCGTTGACCGGGTTGTACCCATGCTGCCGGAAAGACTTTCGAATTTCATCTGTTCATTACGACCCAACGAGGATAAGCTTTGTTTTTCTGCAGTTTTTGTCATGAATGATGAGGCCACCATACAGGAAGCCTGGTTCGGACGAACCATCATCAAATCCGACAGGCGATTTACCTACCGGGAGGCACAGCAGATTATCGATTCAGGCGAAGGGGATATGAGCCGTGAAATGCTTAAACTGAATGAGCTGGCAAGGATATTGCGTGAACGTAGGTTTAAAAATGGAGCCGTTGCCTTTGAACGCGAAGAAGTCAAGATAGAAGTGGATGAAAAAGGCCGGCCCGTAAGAATAGTTACCAGGGAACACGGCCTGTCCAACGAATTGATAGAGGAATTCATGCTGCTTGCAAATAAGCATGTTGCAGAATTTGTTGGTAAAATAAAAGATAAATCTGAAAAGAAAACCTTTGTATACCGCGTACACGACCGGCCTGACAACGAAAAGCTACAGAAGTTTTCGCATTTTATCAAACGTTTTGGCTATAAACTGTCACTGAAATCGGGAAAAGATATTGCTTTGTCGTTGAACCGGCTTTTGGATGACGTGAAGGGAACCCGTGAGCAGGATATTGTGGAGAACCTGGCGCTTCGGTCAATGGCCAAAGCCATTTATACAACTGACAATATCGGACATTACGGGCTTGCTTTTGATTACTACACCCATTTCACTTCTCCAATCCGCAGGTATCCCGATATGATGGTTCACCGGCTTTTGGCAGATTACTTATCCGGCGCTTCTTCAAGAAATCAGAAACAGTATGAAAAAATGTGCCGGCATGCTTCAAAAATGGAGGTATTGGCAATGGAAGCTGAGCGGGCTTCAATAAAATACAAGCAGACCGAGTTTATGAAAGATAAAGTAGGGCAGCTGTTTGACGGAGTTATTTCGGGTGTTACCGAATGGGGTATTTACGTGGAAATTATTGAGAATAAATGTGAGGGGATGATTCCCATGCGTGAGCTGGCAGGAGATTTTTATGAATATGATGAAGACAGTTACTGTATCAGGGGAAGAAGAACCGGAAAAAAATACCAGATGGGCGATCCCATTCAGATTACGGTAGTAAGGGTGAATATGGAACGCAAGCAAATTGATTTTGCTTTGGCAGGTGATGAATAATACAAAAACCAGGTTTCATGGTTCTGAATTACATATGGATCGGATTCTTTCTTGTGGGCTTCCTGGTTGCTCTGTTCAGGGTATTGGGGTATTATTTCCGTGATTTTTTTCTGGAGCAGTTCAACTTTATTTTCACTGTTGCCGACAGGGACGTTTTTTCTGCAATAGTGCAGAGCACTTTTGACATGGCCAAAACCAGCGTTGAGATTTCCATCTACCTGATAGGGGTGATGACACTCTGGTTGGGTATTATGAAAATTGGAGAAAGGGGAGGGGCAGTAGGGGCTCTTTCACGAATCATGAATCCGCTTTTCAGTCGCATTTTCCCGGGAATTCCCAAAAATCATCCTGCCATGGGATCGATATTGATGAATTTCAGCGCGAATATGCTTGGGTTGGATAACGCGGCAACGCCATTGGGATTGAAGGCAATGAAAGAGTTGCAGGAGATCAACACCGAACCTTCAAAAGCATCCAATGCCCAAATCATGTTCCTTGTGTTGAATACGTCAAGTCTGACCCTGATCCCTGTAAGTGTGCTTGCCATGCGGGTGGCATGCGGGGCAAAGGTCCCCACTGATGTTTTCATACCCATTATACTGGCTACTTTTTTTTCTACCATGACAGGTTTGATATACGTTGGCATCAGGCAGCGTATCAATCTTTTCAATAAGGTGATTCTGGCCTATCTTGCCGGAATTACCGCTGTTATAGCAGGCATTATTTTTTACCTGAGCCGGCTTTCGCAACCCATGGTAGAGTCGAGGACAGCATTTGCCGGCAATTTCATCCTGTTTCTGGTTATTATTGTTTTCATCATGCTGGGCATCCGGAAGAAAATCAACCTGTATGAAAGTTTTATTGAAGGAGCCAAAGAAGGATTTGGAGTAGCCGTGAAAATTATTCCCTATTTGGTGGCCATGCTTGTTGGTATTGGCGTTTTCAGGGCATCCGGGTCATTTGACTTTTTAATGGATGGTATTGGAGGATTGGTAGCAATTTTCGGAATAGATACCCGGTTTGTAGATGCCCTACCCGTAGCCTTTATGAAGCCATTGAGCGGAAGCGGGGCACGTAGTCTTATGGTGGAAACCATGAACTATTTTGGTGCCGATTCATTTGCAGGCCGCCTGGCCTGCATTATGCAGGGTTCCACCGAAACCACTTTTTATACGGTAGCGGTTTATTACGGGGCAGTGAATATACGCAATACAAGATATACCGTAACAGGAGGATTGCTGGCCGATCTGGCCGGGGTGATTGCTGCCATTTTTATTATGTACTTGTTTTTTGGAAGGAGTTGACAGGGATTATCTTATCCTGTAATTGATTCCCAGGGCAAGATAGTTATTGAAGTCGCCTTTGGAGTGTCCGAAAATTTTACCGAACCAGCTGTAATAAGATCCTGCTGAATCCGGATCACGTATGGAAAATACAGAATAGGAATACCGGATATTCACGGCAATTTTTTGCGTTATATTTATCTCTGCCCCAATCAGCAAGCCCAGATCAAATTTTCGAAAGTCAACCAGGTATTCATCGGGAAGGCTTCCGTTTTCATCGTCTCCGGCAGCTTTGAACAGATATCCGGGAATGAGTCCAAGCTCAAATGCACCTGTTTTTTTATACTTCAGCAATGCCATAACCGGGATGTCGATATAATGCAACCCCAGCAGATATGATCCGGTATTGTCATCATCGGCGGGTTCCCGTGCACCTCTCGAAGTGTATTTAATTTCCATGCGGGCGTCAAGCCAGGGGAATAATTCAGCTGAAACAAAAACACCTGCCTGAATGCCGGGTTTGTTATAACCTGAATAAGAATCACCGTCGACCTGTGATGCTGTCAGACCTGCAGTGAGGCCACCATGAAAAGGTTGTGAGAAGAGCTCAGCACCTGAAAACAACAGGATGGCAAAAATGGAAATGCTGTTCGGAAAAATTCTCATGAAGAACTTTCTTTGATTAAAATCTCCTTCAGAACATCCACGCCTTTTCCGGCTTTTTCCCTGATGAAGTGGATGTGCCGGTAAACGGGCACAGTTACTTCATTGGGATCAATGAGGTATATGGGAGCATGTTTGGGCACGTACTCAATCAGTCCGGCAGCAGGATATACCACCATGGAAGTGCCGATGACCACGAAAATATCGGCATGCGAGGTAATGGAAGCAGCTTCTTCAATGGCTGGTACAGCTTCGCCAAACCAAACAATGTCGGGCCTGAGTTGAAATCCTTTCTCGCAGGTATCGCCAGGACGGATCGGGTTGTATCCGATGTCATATACCAGGGAAGGATCTCCCGTACTACGCGCCCGGGTGAGAATTCCATGCAGATGCAGCACGTTGCGGCTGCCTGCTTTTTCATGAAGATTATCTACATTTTGCGTGATGATGCTGACATCAAATTTTTTCTCGAGATCAACCAGGCCTGTATGGGCTTCATTGGGCATGGTCTCCTTTAATTGGGCCCGGCGCTCGTTGTAAAAACGCAATACAAGATCACGGTTTTTTGTCCAACCGGCATAACTGGCCACCTCCATCACATCATAATCTTCCCAGAGCCCGCCCGAATCCCGGAAAGTCTTCAGGCCGCTTTCTGAACTGACTCCTGATCCGGTAAGCACAACCAGCTTTTTCATGCTTAAATGTTATTACAAACAAATATAAGATTTTTATTTTATTATCTTTACACGTTTCATATTCAGCAATTAAGACATGGATCAATTCCCTGAAATTTACCGAGAAGAGGAAAGTATTGACATTAAAAAGTATCTCTATCGGATTCTTTACAACTGGTGGTGGTTTGCGCTGTCGGTTTTTGTTGCTTTAACTGTTGCATACCTGGTGAACAGATATTCTGAGGATATCTACCGGGCCAGTTGTTCGGTTATTGTTGCCAATGAGAATACGCCACGCGGGGATATTGAAGGTGTTATCGAAGATCTGACCAATGTCCGCAGCAGGAGGACTAAGGCGGTGGTGCAGAATGAAATAACCATATTGAAATCCTATAAGATGGCACAGTCCGCCCTGGAAGAACTGGATTTTAATATTACTTATACCGCTGTGGGAAGAAGAGGCATCGCAGAGTCGAAACTGTATAACAGCTCTCCGTTTATTGTAGTGCCGGACACATCGAAACCCAATCAATTCAACTATCCGGTAACCGTTACCATTCTTTCTGCAACAACTTACCGACTTACCATTGATGATCAGTTTGATATCAATGAAGTGCTTTACTTTGGTCAGCCCTTTAGCCACAATAATTTCAACTTTACCATTTTTCCGCGAACGCCGGAAAGCCTGAAATCACTTGACCATTTCCCTTTAAAGTACTATTTCATCATGCATGAGATGAACGGACTGGTAAACAGGTATCGCGGGGGGCTCAGCGTGGAGGTGAATGATGATAAGGGTTCCATATTGACCTTGTCATTAACCGGGCCCAACCGGGAACAAATATCGGATTACCTGAACAGACTTGCCGGTGTTTATATACAATCCAATCTTGATTATAAAAACACCACCTCTTTAAACACCATACGTTTCATTGATCAACAGCTGAGAGAAACCATTGACTCTTTGCAACTGGCGGGTGTAAGGTTGCAAAACTTCAGATCGGCCAACCGGATAATCAACATCAGCCAGGAAGGGAATGCCTTGTTTCAGAAAATGGAGACGCTCAACTCACAAAAAGCTGATATTGACATCAACGGGAGGTACTTCAAATACATAGAAGATTATATTACTTCCAAGAAAGAAAATATTGAAATCATTGCTCCATCGGTTATGGGAATACAGGATGCACTACTCAATTCTCTGGTGGCACAAATCAATAATTTAAACACAGAACGCAGGAACCTGCAGTTCAGCTCTAACGAGAATAATCCCAAGCTGACCATGCTGAATATGCAGATTGAAAACCTGCGTATGGATATCCTGGAGAATGTGAACAACCTGATTGAATCCAATAACATTTCGATGAGCGGTCTCGGAAGAGCTATCGATGAGCTTGAGATTGAGATTAAGAAATTACCATCTACTGAAAGGCAACTCATTAACATACAACGGGAATTCAACATCAACGACCAGATATATACCTTTTTGCTTGAAAAACGTGCTGAAGCCGGAATTACGAAAGCCTCAAATACTTCTGATCACAGGCTGCTCGACATAGCACGTGCAGAAAATGCGGTTATGATAAAGCCCAAAACGTCCATGAATTACATGATGGCACTTGTGCTTGGGGGGTTGATTCCCTTAATGCTGCTGGTTCTGATTGAATATTTCAACAATAAGATTGTAGACAAAAAAGACATAGAACAGCTGACATCCGTACCTGTTTTAGGTTCCGTGGGACACAATGAAAAGGCCTTTGATCTCCCGGTTTTTGAAAATCCCAAATCAGCTCTGGCGGAGTCTTTCAGATCATTAAGGGCAAATCTGCAATACCTGCTCAAGAATGAACTGCATAAAGTAATTTCGATTTCTTCAACCGTCAGCGGTGAGGGAAAAACTTTTTGTTCTGCCAACCTGGCAGCTATTATTGCAATGGCCGGAAAGAAGACACTGCTGGTAAGCCTTGATTTAAGAAAACCTAAAATTCACCGGATCTTTAAATTGAGCAATGAACATGGAATCAGTTCTTACCTGGCAGGAATAAGCAGTCTGGATAAGATCATCCATCATACCAACGTGGATAATCTTTCAGTGGCTGTTTCAGGTCCGGTTCCGCCAAATCCTGCCGAATTAATTGAATCGGACCGGATGAGCGAGTTCATTAAGCAAATGCAAAAGGAGTACGATTTCATCATCATTGACACCCCACCAATAGCCATTGTAACAGACGCATTGCTTCTTAAGGAACTGGTGGACATTCATATTTTTGTCATCAGGCACGGGTATTCCAGTAAACTGGTTTTACAACTTGTGGAAGACCTTTATACAAAGAGAGGCCTGAAAAACATGAGCCTGTTGGTTAATGATGTGCAGACAAAAGGCTACTATGGATATTCCTATCGTTATGGTTACGGGTACGGTTATGGTTATGGTTATGGCTACGGGTATGAGCACGGGTATTATGATGAGGAAGCGCCTGTTACTCATAAATTCAGGAAAAAACTGCAAAAACTGCTGAAGAAAAGAAGTTAGTTAATACCTGTTTTTCCGGTAAAAGTCAGCCTTTAATTTTGCCCTGCCACGAAATGGTATCAACCTCCCATTGAAGCAAATGAACCGGATTTAGTCATGTGTTTTGGTGTCAGGCAGAGTACGGGTATTTCGGCCTTGTTGAGGATTTGGTGAGCTGTATTACCCATGATGAGACTGATACCCGATGATTGCTCGGTGGTGATGGAAATCAGATCTGCTTTAATGGCGTTGGAGTAATTATTGAGCATATCCGGAATACTGTCGCCGAAAACCTCATTGCTTTCGCAATGGACTTTCCCCTCGATGTAACCAGCTACCTGGCTGGTGTAGGATCGGATTTTTTTAACATCCTGTTTGCCACGTGATGTATGCACACCCACCACATGAATTTCAGCGCCGAAGAGCTTGGCCAGGTCGGTGGTGAAAGGAACTTTCTGTCGTGAACCGGCAGAAAGATCAATCGGCAGAACAATTTTGGAAATACCCTCAGGACAGTAATTCTTTCTAAGTGTAATTACCGGTTTCTCAGTGGCAGATATGATCCGGAATGCATTGCTTCCGATGAATAATTCCTGAAAGCCTGAAGCTCCATGTGTGGAAGCTGTTATAACTGAATCAGAAAGTTGATCTGCAAGGTTGACCACTTCCTGATAAACCCTGCCCTTATTAATCTGAAATTGAATGGTGGAGTCATTGCCAAGCTGCGGTTGAAAGTCTCCGATGATTTTTTCAAACCTTCCCTGGGCAATCCGTTGTTCTTCATCCTGTGATTGCTTATCTGCATCGGAGGATTTCTGCAGTACATATACCATGTGAATGTTGACCTGTGCCTGTTTGGAAAATAAGATGGCTAATTTAAGGCCGTTTAAAGATTCAACTGAAAAATCAATAGGTACAATAAAGTTTTTCATAAAACAGATTTTAAAGTCGGTTGAATGGAATAGTTAAATATAATGATTTTATAAATATTGTTTTCAAAATAAGGCTACTAATAAAAAGTAACCGATACTGAATATTTTAACGGATAAATGCATGTAGTTGTTTCCTGCATGGTCTCTAATTTTTAGAAGTAACAGATTTGCTATTCAGCTAAATATTTGCTACCTTGCTCTGCTACTTGTTTTTGGGCATTCTGACAGGAAGCCGGCCGGGTTAAATTTTTTATTCAGGTGATGATCATCCGTAAGAACTTTTCAAGTATATTCATATATTGATTTTTAACAATTGCTAGCTATAACGCATTCGACTCATGAGCGATCTATTCATCCAGGGAACTGAATCACTGCCTACAGTTTCCCTGAGGACAAACGGAGAATTGAAGATTTCAGGCAGGGCATTACCGGAAGATGCTGCCAAATTTTTTCACCCCATACTTTCCTGGCTGAAAGATTTTACGGCCAGTGAGATAGTCATTGAAATCAACCTGGATTATTACAATACAAGTGTTTCAAAACAGCTGCTTGATTTTTTCAAGACTATTGATAACAAAAAGGATAATCAGACTGTTCATGTTAAGTGGATGTATGAAGAAGGAGACGATGAAATGCTGGAATCCGGGGAAATTTATCAGGAGCTCCTGCCTCGTTTCAGGTTTACCTTCCATAAATTTGCGGAAATCAACGATTAGTAATCGGTAAGCAGCAAATCTTCAGGTGTGGGTGACATTATGACAGATAATATGCAAGAATCTATATATATAGATTTAAGGCATAATTTTTGTGGAATAGAAATAAAACAAATACGGTATGGCATTGGAACATTTAACAAAGGATACCTTTAAGCAAAAGGTTTTCAATTATGAAGCGAATAAGGAGTGGCAATATGAGGGTTCAAAACCGGCCATAATTGACTTTTATGCCGATTGGTGCGGACCTTGCAAGATGGTTGCTCCAATTCTGGAAGAGCTTAAAGCGGAATACGATGAAAAGCTTGAGATATATAAGGTGAATACAGAAGAAGAGCGTGAGCTTGCAGCTATGTTCGGGATACAAAGTATTCCCAGTTTGTTGTTCATTCCTTTGGAAGGGCAACCCCAGATGGCTATGGGAGCCTTACCCAAAGAAACATTCAGGCAGGCTATTGATGATGTATTACATGTGAAATAATGAAGAGTTGGGTTTTTCATAACTGGTACATGCTGTTACTTATTCTGGCGGGCGGATTATCAGGTTATTTCTATTGGAGATTCGTGGGATGCCATTCCGGTTCCTGCCCGATAACATCGCATTGGTACACCAGTGTTTTTGCAGGTAGCGTTTTCGGTTACCTGGCAGGGAGCATAATAGCTGATTATCAAAAGAAACAGGCTGAGAAGTAAAATTTGTCTGTTCAACATATAGAAATTCATTTAGTTAGTGAATGAGAATGTCATGTCTATTGATATTCTCATTTTTTTATTGTTAACTTTGGTGCTCTTATTCAATTATCACGTTCTTTAAACTGTCCGTTGAGCGCCTGTATCAGGCATTATGGCGGAAAATCATAAGGATATGAAGTTGAAAAAACTCAGGTATGCACCATTTCTGTCCGTTGAAATATCGCCAACACCTCCCGAATTATTTCGTTTGTATTTTCCCTTTTTATAACGCATAAAACTTTTCATATGGATCTAAAAGGAAAGCTATTCACGCGATTTCTTGAAAGGAACCGAAGCTATGCTGAACAGCAAGGCGAAGCGGTTAAGGAAAAGCAGCATTCAAAAGGCAAAATGACAGCCAGAGAGCGGCTTGACTTACTATTTGATCCGGACACATTTGAAGAGATTGATGCTTTTTCTATGCCGGCTGAGTCGGGAGGTGATTTTGGAAAGAAAGTCACTGCTTTCGGAGACGGAGTAATTGTAGGTTACGGTAAAATCAGTGGCCGGCTTGCATTTGCCTATTCACAGGATTTCAATGTTATGGGGGGATCGCTGGGATCTGTTCATGCTGGTAAAATAGCCAAAATTCAGGATATGGCCTTGAAAATGGGGGCTCCTATCATCGGGTTGATTGATTCAGGGGGAGCCAGAATCCAGGAAGGAGTTGCCAGTCTGGCCGGATATGCGTCCATTTTTAACCGAAATGTAAATGCTTCAGGAGTGATTCCTCAGTTGTCGGTCATTATGGGTCCGGCAGCAGGCGGTGCAGTATATTCACCTTCCATAACCGACTTTGTTTTCATGACCAACAAAACCAGTTACATGTTTGTAACCGGTCCCAATGTGGTCAAAGAGGTTTTGAATGAAGATGTTTCTTTTGATGATCTCGGGGGTGCCATGGTACACATGAAGAAGAGCGGAGTTGCTCATTTTGTATATGAGGATGAGGAAAATACGCTAAGGGGGGTGCAAAAGCTTCTCTCTTACCTGCCTTCAAACAATCTTGAAAATCCGCCCTATTTTGAATACTGTGATTCAGATTTGCGTGTGGATGAGCGGGTCAGGGACATCGTTCCGGATGATCCCAATAAGCCATATGACATTAAAGAGGTTATAAATCTCATTGTTGACAGGAACAGTTTTTTTGAAGTATCTACTTATTTTGCACAGAATGTTGTT
>JAFGOR010000157.1 GCA_016926375.1 Bacteroidales bacterium | reverse complement strand
GCCATCCGCCCATATGAATTGCCTGGGGTGCTTCAACAAACTGGTCTTCAGTAATGGTTTTGGAATAAGTAGCTTCAAAATCAAACCTCTTTAAGAAATCAGCATTCAAACCTACCTCAAATTCTGTGGAACGGGCAGGCTTCAAATCTCTATTTCCTAAAGTGAGCTTTCCGGCATCACCCCTAACTAAAGTAGTGGTTTCATACTGATAGGAATATCCCGGTCTCTGACCTGATGTTCCGTAAGCACTGCGGATCTTCAATTCCTGAATACCAGGGATCTGGAAATCCTCGGAAATACGCCAAGCACCAGATACACGGTAATAAGAAGCCCATCTCTCATTCTCACCAAATAAAGAAGAACCGTCCATACGATACATACCATCAAGAATGTATTTTCCCTTGTAGTCCAAGGAAAGTATGCCCAGTGCGTCCTTAGTGACTTCTTCACTAACTGAGTTATCAATATCCCTTTCGCCGGCAATATTGTCAAAAGCCCGAAGCCTGTCCACATCAAAACTGAAATCGGTTCCTGTGGCATCATTCCATTCCATAAACCTTCTTTCGTAGATATAGCTTAATTTACTTTTTGCAGTAAAAGCGCCAAATACTCTTTGAAGATTAAGGGTTGTCTGCGCTGTTTCATCAAAACGCCTTGATGAATATACATAAAGACTTCCCAGGTTATAGTTACCATTTTCATCATAAGTACTATAAGGTTCAAATTCGTAAGAATTGGTACTTTGCATTTCAAAAGCATATTTAGCATCCACATTCATCCAGTCAAACGGAGCATAATTTGCAGAAAAAGCGCTTATAAGGCGATCCCTTTTTTCTTCTCTCTTTATTTTCCAAAGCGGGTAAAGCGGGTTGGTGGTATTCGACTGCCACCAGTCGGGTTTGATCTGGTAGGGCTGACCGTCAGCATTCTTCATATTTAGGTCAACATCAGGCTGTGAAAGCAGCAGGTTAAAGAAAACACCGCCGTTGTATTCACTTTCACCACCAGGTTGCTTGGTGTTCGACTTGATGTAAAGGTTAGTAGCAGTAACAGTGAGTTTGTCGGTTATTTTCTGGGTCAGATTCAACCTGAAGTTCTGACGGCGATAACCGTCAACCAGCTCCATCAAACCACCCTGGTGATTGTTCTCAAACGAAGTCATCACAGCAGTTTTTCCCAGGTTGGCTTCAACCCCAACATAATTGGTGAAGAAATTATTACCGGGAAACATCTCATCCTGCAGGTCATATGTTTTGGCATAGGGCTGATCCATGTAATTAAAAGGACTGGTTATCCTTGCTCCCTCTATCCCGGTATCCCATCCGCCCTGGTAACCGGAAGGATAAGTAACGCCGGCATACTTAGTATAATCGTAATTCTGCCAGTCATCTGCCAGCACAAACTGGTGGTGGGTTGAAAGGTCGTATTTGTTCGAAAGCTTGTTGAAACCAAATTCATTCCTTACGCGTACGCTAACTTCACCACTTTTCAGATTGCGACCCGATTTAGAGGTGATAACAATAACTCCGTTACCTGCACGCGAACCGTAAAGTGCAGATGCCGAAGCACCTTTCACCACCTCAAACGATTCAATGTCGTCTACGTTAATGTCGGCCAGTGTACCGTCTACCATAACTCCGTCAACAATGATGAGCGGATCCTGACTTCCTACCAGCTGTTTTGCACCACGGATGATCACGGTGGCAGCTCTACCCGGATTACCGGCACTTTGTGTAACCGTAACACCCGAGACTTTTCCCTGGAGTGCGGTAGCAGCAGAAGAAGCAGGCACTTCCTGTAGTGATTCAGTACCAACACGGGTTACAGATACCGACATCTTCTTTTTTGGGGTACCTGCGGCAACAGCAGAAACAATAATTTCATCCATTTCAAGGGCTTCAGATTCAAAAACAACGTCAATGACGGTTCTGCCATTCACCTCAATCTCCTGTGTCAGCATCCCAATGGAACTAAAAACCAATGTTGCGTTGGCCGGAGCAGAAACAACATACTTGCCGTCAACGTCTGTTGCAGCTCCTGTATTTGTTCCTTTAATCAATACATAGGCACCAGGAACCGGGCTACCATCTTCCGCACTGGTAACCGTTCCTTTAATCTGTATGTTCTGCCCGAATGCGGCATTGAAGCCAAATAAGAGCAAACATACAAGCAAACTCGTAATCCTTTTCATAGATTAAATTTTAGGTTTATAATAGGTTAATAATACTTCTGATGGTTAAGATCAGCTTCACCAAAACTAAAAAAAAATTAAAAAATATTAAAATGTGCAAAAAAAGTTTTATTTGTTAATAATCAGTTAGTTAGGTCGTATAAATTTAATATTCTACGTAATAAATATTCACACCCTACTGATAATCGACATTCTACCGTTACTTCCCTACCAAATATATCATTTTTGATGATTTCATAACATGAGTTTTGACATTTATCCGAAAAAACATCACATTCATCAAAAACAGCTCCTTATTAATTGATTACAAAGTCCTTCCATGAATGAACCCCGACCATTCACCGCGCCCGTCGCCCGAAGCATCGGTTCACCTAACTACGATTAAACGTCACGGTACTTCCATAACTTTTAGTATTTTTAGCGCCATAAAAACCCTATTGATTTCATGACATCATCCCGCAGGGGCATACCTATTATTCTTTATATTGTAACAGCGCTCGCAACGCTTGGAATTACCATTGGATTTGCGGGATTGATCCATTCTCACATGTTGTTTTTCGGTTCTCACCTGATTTCATTGACATCTTTTATCATTGCCGCCTTGCTGAGCATCTCGCTCGGCTCCCTGATATCGGCCTGGCTTGTGGGCAAATCACTGCGTCCCATGCTTCTTTTTATCATTTTTCAGGCCACCTCGGGTTTCCTTTTTCTTTTTCAACCAACAGCGCTTCAGATCATAAAAGTTTTATTTCACGATATCCTGAGCAAATCAGTTCCCGGACACTTTGGTATCGAAATACTGAGATTTTCATTGACCTTAGTTCTTCTTTTTTTTCCGCTATCGCTGTTTGCCGGTTCTTTTCCTTTGCTTGTCAGGCATTTCATCAAACACGTCAGCCAGTCCGGAAGATACATGAATGCCTCCCTCCTGTCGGGATCAACAGGCATACTTGCTGCATTGCTGGCCCTGCCCTATCTGATACTCCCATTTTTTGGCTATAAAGCGGTTCACATTGTCGCAGCTCTTTTTTTAATTACAACTGCTCTCATGGCCTACTTGTTTTCATATGGCAATCTTTCAAAAACTATTAAAATTAGCATCTTACCAAAAACGGAACCCTTTGAGAAAACCACATTGAGGTTCAGAAAGAAAAAGCCCGTACTTGAGATGGGTGTAAAACTTACCCGGGCCATGCTCAAGGTTTTTTATCTGCAAGGGTTTGCAATTGCCTCCCTGGTTTTTCTTACTTTCAGAATTTCGGCCCTGAATTGTTGCCAACTCCAATCACATACCTTAATTATTAATGGTATGATCATCATGGCTGGAATCATTACAGGAGGACTAATCTACAAAAGGGTTTCTGAAAAGCCTGTCAATAAATACATGACACTTGCCACACTGCAGATTACTACAGGTTTCGTACTGGTTCTCTCCTATATATTAATGCGTATTCTCTCGGCCTCGCAACAAAATGAAACTTTCTTAATGCATCCCGAATCTGCAGGTAGTCTGCCGGGAATGATCCTGCTATCAGCATCCCTGCTCTTCTTTCCGGCGCTGCTATATGGACTTGCATTACCCCTTGCCGGTAAACTCTATCCTAAAAGGCTTCAGCAGGTTGCCACTGCTTTTGGCAGGCTTGGAGCTTCCTTTAGCTTTTCTGCCGTATTCGGAATTCTGGTTACAATTTATATTCTGACTCCGCTTTTCGGCATACAGCTGACATACCTGCTTTTTGCTTTTATCACGCTCTTATCAGGTATCTATTTGATATTTATGGATTCCAGACTTATCCGCTTGTTCAGGCTGAGTTATGCAATTGCTGCAGTATTTTTATTTCTTGCTCTTGCGGTTTCTTTCAGGTTAACAGAAAAAAGTCAGCCTACCCTTTCCACCATCAGAACCATTGAAGGAAAATCTGCTACTTTCTCGGCAATTTCAGACACCAATGGTGCTGTTAAAGTACTTCTGAACGGAAAATACTATTACGGCACCGATAGCAGCAGTTCCAAGGCACAAAAGCTTTCAGCATATCTTCCGCTGTTTGTTAATCCAAAAATAGATGCTGCACTGGTTATTGGATTTGGAACAGGCATAACAGCTTCCATTTTTGAATCATGGGGTGTTGAGGACGTGATTATTGCGGACAAATACCCTGAAGTCATCCGTTTATCAGCTGACGTTTTTGCTGACATCAATAATGACATTTTTACCAACACCCGTGTCCGAATTTCCTCTGAAGACGCCGGAAGTTTCCTTGAACATACAGAAAGAAATTTTGACCTGATTGTGACCCCCTTTGACCTGTTTGTCCGGATGCCGGGTATATATACAACCGGCTTTTACAGGATGTGTGCCAAAAAATTGTCTGATCATGGCGTACTTTGCCAGGTATTGCCAGCCAGTGAAAAATCGAAATCTGTGTTAAAATCCTGCGTTACGGTATTTCCTGTTGTGAGTCTTTGGTACGTTTCTCCGGACTACTTGATATTATTTGCTGGCAAAGACCAACAAAAAACAGACCTTTGCACGTTTTCGGAAGCCTTTTCCAGACCAAATGCCCGTCTCATTTTGAATTCAGTTGATATTCCAGATTTAGAAACGCTGCTTGCCCATGCTTTAATGACGGATTCACAAATCAGGAAATTCACAGGTGATATTCCGGAGAACATTGATTACAATCCATTCTCCAAAGATATTACAGCAGAAAGTGATGCATTTGCTAAAATGCAGCAAGATATTTTCAACAGCGGTATAGACTATCAGAACCTTTTCTCAAACTGGAATATATGCGCACAGGATTCAGGTGCGTTCAACAAACGGATTAAAAACATTACCCGGCAATTACTTCAACCGGATGAGCCACCTTCAGACCTGAAGCCTTAACTGGCGACCGGCTCTTTTGCATGGAGCGGACAACGAGTTCAGCAATATCCTTTACCTCAACATCAGCAACTTTTTCAAACGCCTTTTTGCACATGGGACACGAGGTGACCAGATATTGTGATCCCGAGGCATTCATCTTTATGTATGCATCTTCAGTAACCTTCCTGCGGATATCATTGTCGGCAGACAGGTTTGCCAGGCTGTTGCCACAACAAAGCGCATTGTCCTTTTCAAATTCATTTGATTTGACTTGCACCATTTTACCCAGCAATTTCCTGGGTTCTTCATATACTTTGATATCCCTGCTGAGTTCACAAGGATCGTGATATACGGCATTGCCTGCCAAATGACCGGGCCTGATTTTATGGCTTTCAGCAAGTTCAAGCAGGTATTGTGTGTGATGCATTACCCGGATATTCAGGTTGTACTCTTTGGCAAAAACCTTATA
Source organism: Bacteroidales bacterium (assembly GCA_016926375.1). GTDB lineage: Bacteria > Bacteroidota > Bacteroidia > Bacteroidales > UBA10428 > UBA5072. Next base: position 10,896 of record JAFGOR010000157.1, on the reverse strand, counting down.
GCAGATGGGACAAGAAGTAACCAGTATCCTGGCACCCGATTCAATGATCAGTTTCCTGTTCTTTTCGATCATAATATCAGCCTGCGCCTTGTGACCAGCCAGCATCATCGGACGGCCGCAGCACAATCCGCCCCATTCGTCCATGAACCAGTAATTAACACCTGCTGTTTCCAACAACGACACCATTGCTTTCTTAATGGAAGGAGTCTGGTGCGTCATGCATCCGGCAAAGTAAATCACATCTGATTTATGTGCATGAGGCATGCTCTGCTCTGCAAATGAAACATCCGGTACTTTGCCGTTTAGTTCATTACGCGTGATCATCCGGATTCCGGAGATGTCAATTCCAACAGGACAAACGTTGTCGCACCTGCCGCACATATTACAGCCAAATGACTCAGTGGGCTGGATGCTATTATACCTGATGGATTTCAACTGGTAAGTTGACTGGATGTTTTGCACTCCGCCGGCAAATGAAAGCTGGCAGGCATCCAGGCATACTCCACAGCGTGAACAGGAGTTGATTTCAACTTCTGTAAAAGGAGTGCGTTCTGCATGTTCAGCCAATCCGAAATGTCTTGATAAAATCAAAACTACTTCGGTAGGTATGTGCATGTAGCGCGAAAAAGGCAGGGCCAGGAAGAAGACACCCAGTGAAAGGGAGTAAGCCCACCATGCAGGATAATAGAGGTTTGCAGCTGGCAGGAACGATCCCAGAAAACTTCCAAAAGTGCCGGTCAGAAAATCACCGCCACCATATACTGCAGAAGTAAAGCTTTCAGCCAAAAGTCGCAAAGGAAAAATCAGCCATAGCGTGGTCAATGCAAGCCTGTCGCCCAACATGAGCCTGGTGGTGCGTTTCATTCCGTATGCCTTTGAGAAAAAACGTTTCAGAAATGCCAGGGCAACTCCGCCAAGCACAAGCAGTAACAGCAGATCCATGGTAAATGAAAAAACCCGGTGTAACGGAAAGGCGTCGGGGTTGGCATTGAAAAATTTGAAAAATATGGGTACGTAGGGCAGATTCATCGACGTTGGTTCATAAACCCTGCTTTCGAGGTTGCCAATTGCAATCAGCAGGAACCAGCCAAATGCCAGGCTCATGTGCATAAAGCCAAGCAGCCGGTTTCTTCTGAAAATGTTCCGGTGGAGCAGGCTCTCCATAATAATTTCATTAACGGCCCGGAAAAGCCGGACACTGAAAAAACCGCTGATCACTTTTGACCGGTCGCTTTTATTAAGCCCCCTGAACCAGGTGGCATATTTGTACCCCAGATATCCCAACAGGAATATTACACCCAGAGTGAAAGGCAAAACAAAAAGGTCAAATTTCATGTTTGGAAATTTTAGTGACTGCTAATTGCATCAGATAAACTATATTCCGGGTATTCACACCACGCGGACAGGCATTGATGCATTTGCCGCAAAACCTGCAGCGGTATACCGATTTCAATATTTCGTCCTCCATCCCCCTTCGGGCATTCAGAATGAGCCTGCACAAACTATATTCCGTTGATGCTGACGCGGTACATGCAGACGCACAGGTTCCGCAACTCATGCACCAATCAATGGAAGGCTCGCTCTTTCTGACAAAATCGAAGATCCGGTGATTACCGGCATCGTAATCTACTTGTCTGTCTGCTTGTATTTTATATCCAAAATTGATCATAGCTCCATTACGTATTGTTCCTGACCGGCATAATTGATCCGGCGCCGGCCCAGATATTCGCTTATTTCAGCTGCAACTGCCCTGGCCTCGGTAAGGGTTTCTTCAATTGTTTTGGGTCCGGTAACTCCGCCGGCACAATACAATCCGGGGATTTTTGTTTTAAACGGCGAAACATACTGATCCTCCTGGAGGACAAATCCGTCGGTATCCCGTTCCAGTTTCAGCATATCCAAAATATTACCTGCCTTTTTGGGAGGTTGAATACCGACCATCAAAACCAGCATGTCCAGGCTCATCTTTAACGGCTTGGCCAAAAGGGTATCTTCAATACGAATTTGCAGCGAGCCATCGGGATTTTCAAAAGCTTCGGAAAGTCTGGCCCGGATAAACTGAATGCTATGTTTAAACTGAGCTTCCTTGTAAAGTTCTTCAAAATGGCGGCCAAACATTCTCAGGTCCATATAATAAAGAAATACCTCCGACGAAGGAAGCATTTCCTTAACTTCTATGGCCTGTTTTACGGCAGTAACACAGCATACTTTAGAACAGTGAAGATTTCCGGCTTTTTCATCGCGGGAACCAACACAATGTACAAAACCAATGCGTTTTGGAGTTTTCCCTCCGGCAGTTTGTATGGGCTTGCCCGAACGGAAAACCTGCTCCAGGTCAACAGACGTAATTACGTTATCATAAATACCATAGCCGTATTCTTCCTTTCTTTCAGCTTCGAAAATATCGAAACCGGTTGTCAGTAAAAGCGTATTTGCAGTTACTACCCTGTTTTTATTGAGCATGATGGCAAAGCCATCCTCATTTTTTTCGATACCGGTAATGTGTGCATTAATAATCACATTAACTCCGTCGGAAATACCTTGTTTCAGGCTCATCAACAAAGGTAAGGCAGGCTTGCGGGCAGGGAACAATGCATGCCATTGATTCAGGCGCCCTCCCAATTGTTCATTGCGCTCGATAATGGTAACAGCATGACCACATTTTGAGAGCCTTGCTGCAGCTTCCATTCCTGCAACCCCACCACCTATTATCGCTACGCTTTTCATGATCTCCTCAGTTCTGTTTGATGTATCTAACACCTTAATTTCAGTTAGTAAAATCAGGTTGTTAATTCACTAACAAATGTAGAAATTGCAGCTCTTGTCGCTTATCGGGTGTTCTACCAAAAGTGAATAGGTATTTATGCCTAATATATGAAGTTCGGAGTTCGAAGAACTAATAATGGATACTAGATGTTAGATACTGGATACTTGATGTGTGGGAATTGTGGATTGGGTATTGTGGATTGGGTTTGAACAGCTATTGTTACTGCTACTGCCGCTGCTACTGTTACTGTTACTGCCACTGCCGCTTTCTTGGCTCCTGCCTGCGCTGCCGCTACGACAGGCAGGTTCAATATGACACTGCTGCTACTTGTCACATGTCACATGTCACTTGTCACTTGTTTCTTGATTATTGCTAATTGTTCCATGTTAATTGTTAATTTTTACTATAATTGCACCCGCTTATGTGGATTCTGCTTGGCATATTCTCGGCTTTCTTTCTTGGTTTTCATGAGATATTCAAAAAAACCGCACTGAATCATAATTCGGTTCTTCCGGTATTGTTTCTCGGTTCAGCCTCCGCCGCGCTGATATTCATTCCGCTTTTGATAATCTCACGCATATCATCAGAAGCTTCTGTCATCCTGGGTATTTTTATTCCCCAATCCGGCATTACGGCACACCTGATGTTTCTGCTTAAATCAGCTATTGTAGCCACAGCCTGGATGTTTGGATATTTTTCCGTAAAACATTTGCCTGTAACACTCCTTGCTCCGCTGAATGCATCGGGTCCGGTATGGACCATGCTGGGAGCAATTCTCATTTATGGTGAACGGATGAATGCGTTGCAATGGACAGGAGTTGCCGTATCTCTTGGTTTTTATTACGCACTCTCATTTGGTGGAAATTTAAGAGGAACGGGGGTCAGAGATTCACGATGGATTTTCTTTGCTTTTATGAGCATCATCTTCAACAGCATCAGTGCACTGTTTGATAAATACCTGGTTCAGCAGTACGATCGGATTGCCATGCAGGCCTGGTTTTCGGTTTATACCGCATCAATTTTTCTTGTTATCGTTATGATCGTCTGGTATCCTGGCCGTAAGAGGACAACTCCCTTTTCCTGGCGCTGGTCGATTTGCCTTATTGGCGTGTTCCTGGTGATTGCCGACTTTTTCTATTTCAAGGCATTGTCGTTTGAAGGATCACTGGTTTCTATCCTGATCATTGTCAGAAGAGCATCGGCGGTGCTGGTATTTGCAGCCGGAGCCTTGTACTTTAAAGAAACCAGCCTGAGAAAAAGAGGAATTATTCTTGCCGGCATACTGGCAGGAGTGGCATTGGTGGTGATGGGAAGCCTATGAAGTACCTTTCAAACTCCGGGCATCCAATGAGCAGAAACTGTTGTCTTTAATATCATTATATCTCTGCAAAAAATGAATCGTGGCCTTCTTCTTATTGTTCTTGCTGAATTTTGTTTTGCATCAGCAACAGTTTTTGCCAAGCTGATCACTAACAGTTCGGCCATTCCGGCAATTGAAATTACCTTTTTCAGGGTATCTATTGGTGTGGCAATAGCCGCCCTCTATATGATAAAAACAAAAACATCCTTTAAACCCCATAATATCAAACTTGTAATTGCACGAGCCGTTTTCAGTTTTTCGGCACTCATTGCCTTTTTTTATGCAGTACAATATGGCTCGATAACAAAAGCCAACATGCTCAACATGACCTATCCTGTATTTGTATTCCTGGTGGCACCGTTTTTCAAAATTGAAAAATTGCACAAAATTGCTTTTTTGTTTCTGTTAATCGCCATGACAGGTATTTACCTGGTCATATTTCCCGACTTTTCCAATATCAATTTGGGAGATATACTGGGTCTGATTTCGGGCATTCTGGCAGCATTTTCGGTAATCACCCTGGCTATGGCCAGAGAAAATGATTCAACGGTGCTGATTGTTTTTTACCTGATGGCCATTGGCACATTGATTAATGCCGTTTTCCTGGTTCCTGTTTTTGTAATGCCGCAAATTCAGCAGTTGCCATTATTAGTGGCCAGTGGCATAGCCGGAATCCTCGGACAGGTATTTTTAACTATGGGCTATAAACATGTTAATGCCAGAGCAGGTTCCATGGTTTCTTCTGCCCGAATTGTATTTGCCGCGCTAATGGGCTTCTTTTTTCTTTCCGAAATCCTTTCATTGCGTATTTTCATCGGAGGATTGCTCATCATAGCCTCTATCATTGGGGTAAGCACATTAAAAAAGCAGATTGCTGCAAACGAGGAACAATGAAAACAATACGCGGTCTTAACCATTGCATTTCGCTAAAGATGATTAATTAACAAATTTCCCTATTTTTGCAGCTTGTTTTACATATAACAACCTGATTCATGGGAGATCTCATCAGCTTTTTCATTGATTTTGTTCTGCATATCGACAAACACCTGGTTGAAATTGTTTCGAATTATCAGAACTGGACCTATGCCATTCTCTTTCTCATCATATTTTGCGAAACAGGTCTGGTGGTGACACCGTTTCTTCCCGGCGATTCCCTGCTGTTTGCAGCCGGCGCAGTTGCAGCCATGGATGGTCATCCGCTCAGCATAGGCTTTCTGGTACCCATGGTGCTCATAGCCGCATTTATTGGGGATAATACCAACTATACCATCGGCACATTTATCGGTAGCAAGGTTTATGAAAAGGACTATAAACTGATTAAAAGGAAATACCTGGACGAAACCCATTCATTTTACGAGAAATATGGTGGCGTTACCCTCGTAATAGCTCGTTTTATGCCCATAATCCGAACCTTCGCGCCCTTTGTGGCCGGTGTGGGTAAAATGACTTACAAGCGATTCCTGATGTTCTGTATCATCGGGAACCTGCTGTGGGTGAATATTTTCTTATGGGCTGGTTACTTTTTCGGCAATATACCCTTTGTAAAGAATAATTTCTCCATTGTTGTACTGGCCATCATCTTTATTTCTTTTATTCCCCCGGTTTATGCCTTTGTAAAACAGGTTTATAGAAGTTGGAAAGAGAAGAAGGGAGAAGTGACGAGAGACAAGTGACAAGAGACAGGAAGATCCTAGACTGCAAGACTACAAGACTGCAAGACTTTGAAGACTTAGAAAACAAAAACTTATGCTTCAACATTCCACCATATACCTGAACGGCCAGTTCATGGGCAGGGACAAGGCGATGGTTTCGCCGGAAGACCGTGGTTTTTATTTCGCCGATGGCGTGTATGAAGTAGTCAAGTATTACAAAGGAAAGCCCTTTTGTTTTGAAGAGCATTTAAATCGTTTCAAAGACAGCCTGTCGGGTGTTAAAATCAGGTTTGAAAATACGGCAAAGCTGCGTGACGTATGTGATGCATTAATTAAAGCCAACAGTTTAAGCAATAAATATGCGGGTGTTTACATCCAGGTCACCCGGGGAGTAGCTTCCAGAACCCATCGCTTTCCGGAAGGAAATATTGAGCCGACAGTTTTTGCCAGGGCATTTACAATGCCGACTTACCTGAACGAAATGCGCGATGGCATTCGCCTGGTAACACATGAAGATATCCGTTGGCAATGGTGCAATATCAAATCAATTGCCCTGCTGCCCAACACCATCATATTTGAAGAAGCAGCTACTCAGGGTGCATTTGAATGCATGCTCATACGTAATGGGTATATTACAGAAGCAACACATTCAAATATCATGGCTGTAAAAAACGGAACAGTTTATACCCATCCCGAATCAAACCTGATTCTTTCAGGCATTACCCGTTTAATGGTACTGCAATTATGCAACAAATTGAATATTCCGGTGGTTGAAGAGCCGATAAATGCAACGAAAATCGGCGATTATGACGAATGGTTCGTCTGTGGCACCGGCAGTGAAATTGTTCCGGTTATAAAAATTGATGATACGCCGGTTGCAAACGCAAAACCCGGTCCCGTTACGCGATTGCTGCAGCACGAATTCCTCAGAATCACCTATGAGGAACTGGCCGGGGAGAAGATTGTGCTGGATGCGTGATGTTTGATACTGGATACTAGACCTGCCTGCCGGAAGGCAGGTGTGTGGGAGTTGGGAGTTGAGAGTTGAGATTTGGAATTTGACTGCCACTGCTGCTGCTACACCTACCGCTAGTGCCGCTGCTGCTACTGCCACTGCTAACGCCACTGCTACTGCTACTGCTACTGCTACTGCTACTGCTACTGCTACTTACCCCTTGTCACTTGTCACTAACCTGGCTCTTGCCTCTATCTGTACGACTCCGGTTTCAACGCCGCCACATTCCAGCTCAACAGGAAGCGCGCAATCTTTTCCGGATCATATCCCTTATCAAGTTCCAGTAAGCCGGTGTCCTGGGTATGCAAACGATGTCCGTTCTGATCAAGTACCAGCAACACCGGGAAGCCAAACCGCTGCGGATAACCCAGGAAAGCCAGTGCTTCTGGATTTTTGTTTTCCTTGCTGTAATTCACCAGTACAAACACATAATCCTTGTTTAAAATGGAATCGATCCGGGCTTCCGTTTTGAAAAAGCCGTGCAGCCTGATGCACCAGGGGCACCAGTTGCCTCCCACCTGCACCAGCACATGCTTGTTTTGATCCTTTGCCTGTAGTATGGATGCTGCCAGTTCTGCTTTGGCATCGGCCATCGGGTTGTAAATGGTAACCTGTTCCTGTGCAACTACCGAAAATGCTGCAACCACAAACAATGTTGTCAACAAAACAATTCTCAATCTATTGTTCATTCTTAATTGCTCATTGCTCATTGTTAATCAAACTCCTTTTTCAACTGCTCCGCCCACTTTTTTATTTTTCCATTTACTTTCGAGGCTTCGTTTTCAAAATCAAGGGCCAGACCGCAAAACTCATCGCCCCGCAATGCCTGCGAACTTTCAAATGTGTATTCTTTGGCCGAGGTAAAACCCACTAATCTGGCTCCTCTGCTTTCGAGCAGCTTGCCTAAAATGCCAATACCGTCAACAAAATTCTCGGGATAACCTTTCTGATTGCCGTTACCAAAGATGGCAACAGTTTTGCCCTTAAGTTTCATGTCCTCTATGGCCGGCACAAACTCATCCCAGTAATTGGGTAATTCTCCGTCGAACCAGGTGGCAACACCCAAAATCATATTGTCATACTTGAGGAATTCTTTCTCGGTAATGTTTTCAACATTGACATGCACAACGGCATTGCCAAGTTGCTCACCGATCTTTTTAGCTGCCTGCGAGGTTTTGTTTGTATTGAAACTATATATCAGTCCTATTTTCTTCATATTAAAACAATTATAATGGTAATCAGTAATTCAATAGTTTCCTCATGCCTTCTTCAATCTTCTCAAGGCTGGGTAAAGTAGCCTTTTCCAGTATCCGGTTAAATCCAACCGGTGTAAAGGTTGAACCAATCCTACGTACAGGACCGTCGAGGTATTCAAAGGCCTCTTCAGTTATAATTGCGGATAGCTCAGCACCGAATCCCGAGAATACCTTATCCTCATGAACAATAAGTACTTTGCCTGTTTTTTTAACAGAGTTCAGAATGGTTTCTTTATCCAATGGCACCAATGATCTCAGGTCAATTACCTCAATGTCAAAACCATGTTCCAGACTGAGTTTTTCAGCAGCCTGCAGACACATGTGTGAGGTATTTCCATAAGTAATAACCGACAAATCCATACCTTCACGCCTGATCCGGGCTTTACCAAAAGGAACCTCAAAATCGTCAGGCACCGGGGTAGCAGCAATCGGAGAATTATACAGCGCTTTAGGCTCCATAAACATGGTAAATCCCTCGCTGCGCATGCTGGTTCTCAAAAGTCCTGCCGCATCATCAGCAAACGACGGGTAAACGATCCTCACGCCGGGGAAGGTACTCAAGGCCCCTTCAATGGTTTGGGAATGATACAATCCGCCTCCGATATAACCGCCGGAAGCAAGCCTGACCGTTACATTGGGTGAAAACTGTCCTTTTGATCTCCAATAGTCGTGCGAGGTTTCCACAAACTGTTCCATGGCCGGCCAGAAGTAGTCGGCAAATTCAGCGCCTTCCACCACAACCCTTATTTTTTTGTTGAAACGCGTCATGCCATTGGCTGTTCCCATAATAAAATCTTCAGCTATGGGTGCGTTGAAAACACGTTCTATACCAAACTCCTGTTGCATGCCTTTGGACACATTGAAAATACCTCCTTTTTCCTTATTGGCAATGTCCTGACCCCAGATAAACGTATCGGGGTTGTGCCGGAATTCATCCTTGAGGGTTTCATTAATGGCCTCAATCATTTTCTTCTTTGGTCCGTCAAGCTTATGTGTACCATCCGGATACTTGACTGAATTATAAGGTTCCGGAACCACAAAATCAAAAATTGAATTCGAAGTAGGATCCGGAGCGGCCATGGCCTTCTTATGGGCTTCCTTCACCTCCTGTTTTGCTTTTTCTTCGATGGCCTGAAGTTCCTTCTCCGTAAACCGGTTATACCTGAGCAGCATGCGGCGGTACTTGGCAAGCGGATCATATTCGCTCACATAATTCAACTCCATATCATCGCGATACAATTCATGGCGGTCGGAATTGGAATGCGAGTGAATTCTCACGCAGTTTGCCTGCACAATACAGGGTTTCTGGTTTTTCAGCGACCATTCCTTTGCTTCGGTTATGGCATTCATGGAATCAAATACATCCTTGCCATTGCAATGAATGATCCTCAGGTTCTTCAACCCGCTAAAATTATTAGCCACCTTACGGTTTGCTGTTTGGTCGGCTTTAGGCACCGAAATACCATACCCGTTATCCTGAAACACAAAAATTACGGGCAGTTGTTCGTTCGAAGCGCCATTAATGGCTTCATAAACATATCCTTCCGATACGGATGATTCACCGTGAGAGCTTATGGCCACACCCTTATGTTTATATCTCTTCATTGCCCTGGCCACTCCCGCTGCATGCAAGGTGTGGTTTCCGGTACACGAGGAAACATTGTTGATGTTCCATTCGGGCTTGGCAAAATGATTCGACATATGCCGGCCGCCCCCGGCCACATCGTTGTCTTTGGATATTCCGTTGCATATGATCTCCTCGGCAGACATACCAGCTGATATACAGGTGAGCAAATCGCGATAATAGGGGAAGAGATGATCGGTTTTCCGATCGAAATTTCGTCCTATGGCCAGCTGAATACCGTCGTGACCTGCGTATGGTGCGTGATAAGACCAGCCAATAGCCTGTTTCAGGTAATTGGGGGCACGGTCATCGAGGGCACGCCCCAGCACCATCAGGTAAAACCATTGTGAAAGAGTCTCCTTATCTGTCTTCTTGATGTGATATCTTTTAGGTATTTCCATTTCTCTAATTCTCATTTTTATTTATCTCATTTTCAAACCTGCCTGCCGTCTGCCGGTAGGCAGGGCAGGCAGGTTGTCTCATCTTCAAATTATCTCATTTTCAAATTGTCAAATTGTCAAATTGTTTTATTCATATCAAACCCCTCCAGCAGATCTGCAATCCTGCGCAGGAACATACCTCCCAGAGCGCCATCCACAACGCGGTGGTCATAGGAAAGCGAGAGGATCATTTTATGGCGGATGGCAATCACATCGCCGGTAGGAGTTTCCATTACCGCAGGTTTCTTTTCGATGGTACCGGTTGCCAGAATGGCCACCTGGGGTTGGTTGATAATGGGAGTACCGGTGATATTCCGGAACGAACCGAAATTGGAGATGGTAAAGGTGCCTCCCTGAATAACGTCGGGAGAAAGGACACTGTTACGGGCTGCATTGATGAGCCTGTCGAGTTCCACAGCCAACCCCACCATACTTTTCTGGTCGGCATTTTTTACAACAGGGACAATGAGATTTCCCGATTTCAGGGCAACAGCAAATCCGATATTGATGTTTTTGCGGAAGATGATCTTGTCCCCGTCCACTGAAGCATTCACGCCTGGAAATTCCTTAAGCGCTTTGGCTGTAGCTTCAAGAAAGGCAGGCATGAAAGTTAGTTTGATCTTTTCCCGCTTCAGGAATTCATCCTTATGCTTTTCACGCCAAAGGGCGAGACCTGTCACATCGGCTTCAACAAAATTAGTAACGTGTACGGAAGTGTCTCTCGACATGACCATATGCTCGGCGATGAGTTTTCGCATGCGGTCCATTTCCACAATTTCGTC
>JAFGOR010000156.1 GCA_016926375.1 Bacteroidales bacterium | reverse complement strand
CTTTACCTGAACATTTGGACACCGGCAACATCAGCAAAGGACAGCCTGGCCGTGCTGGTCTTTATTCACGGAGGTGCTTTTACCGAAGGATCGGGCTCTATTGCTGTATACGATGGCGAAGAGCTGGCCAAAAAGGGAATCATTGTAGTGAATATCAATTACCGCCTGGGTGTTTTCGGGTTCTTCACGCATCCTGAACTTACCGCGGAATCGTCCAATAAGGCATGCGGTAATTATGCGCTGCTCGACTGCATAGCCGCACTGAAGTGGATCAACAACAACATTACCGCGTTCGGCGGAGATCCTGCTCGTGTATCCATATCCGGACAATCTGCCGGTGCAGCCATTGTGCATGCACTTACTGCCAGTCCGCTGGCAAAAGGTTTGTTCAGCAGTGCCATGGCCATCAGCGGATCAAGCCTGGGCAGGTTCAATGCCAGGGTGATGGCAGATGCTGAAAAAAGCGGCGTAGAGTTTGCTGTACAAAAAGGAGTTGAAGATATTGCTGCACTGAGGCAGCTGGATGCTGCAGCATTAATTACCAGGGTGGCGGGCGACAATCCCATTCGCTTTGGCATTGTGGCAGATGGTTATGTGCTTCCGGAAAATCTGAAGGATATTTTTGAAAAGGGAAAGCAAAACGATGTGCCCACCCTTACCGGTATTACTGCTGATGATGCAGGAGCGCTGAACCGCAAGGTTACCCGCAGGGAATTTACTGAAAATGCCAAACGGGCGTTCGGCGATAAAGCCGGCAGCTTTTTGGCGCTTTATCCGGCCACAACTGACGGGGAAGCAGCCGGTAATGCCGTACAGGCTGCGCGTGATATGAACAAAATAGAAACCTTTAAATGGGCTGCCTTCCGGGCTAAAACAGCGGCAACACCTGTATACACTTATTATTTCGACAGGGCCATTCCCTGGCCCGAACATCCGGAATTCGGCGCTTTTCATTCGGGCGACCTGCCGTATTACTTTCTGACACTGAAACAATTCGACAGACCATGGACATCTGTTGATACCCTGGTTGCAGAAACCGCTTCATCATACTGGGTTAATTTTGTTAAAACCGGGAATCCCAATGGCGCAGGTTTACCTGAATGGCCGACATTTGATTCGGATAAGAAAGTCACCTTCAGGTTGGGCGAAAAACCGGAGGTGATGCCGCTGGCAGATGAAAAGAAAATGGAATTCTACCTGGGTTTTTAATGGAACGTTGGTATTGTTTGAGAAAGTCTCATTTCAACCCAATCATCTTTTTGATCTCATTGAGCTTGTTCAATGCTTCAATAGGCGTAAGGTTGTTGATGTCGACCTTTCTGATTTCATCGCGTATTTGTTTCAGCACAGGGTCGTCAAGCTGAAAGAAGCTCAGTTGCATTCCTTCGCGTTTGTCGGCCAGGCCATCCACAGGCCGTGATAAGTGATGATCGTCGTGTGAGTTTTCGAGCTCGGCAAGTACTTCATTGGCCCTGCTTACAAGGCTTTTGGGCATGCCGGCCATGCGGGCCACATGAATGCCAAAGCTGTGTTCACTGCCACCTCTTACCAGCTTTCGCAGGAAAATTACCCGGTCATCGAGTTCCCTGATGGAAATGTTGTAATTTTTCACTCTTTCAAACGAATTTTCCATGGCGTTCAGTTCGTGGTAGTGAGTGGCAAAAATGGTTTTGGGTCTGAACCTGCTGTTGCCGTGCAGGAATTCCACCATGGCCCAGGCTATGGAAATGCCGTCGTAGGTACTGGTGCCGCGGCCGATTTCATCGAGCAGCACCAGGCTTCGTTCCGAAAGGTTGTTGAGGATGCTGGCTGTTTCGGTCATTTCCACCATAAAAGTGGATTCGCCCATGGAGATATTATCTGAGGCACCCACGCGGGTGAAAATTTTATCAACGAACCCGATGGAAGCACTTTCGGCAGGGACAAAACTGCCTGCCTGTGCCATCAGCACGATAAGTGCGGTTTGCCGGAGCAGGGCCGATTTACCCGACATGTTGGGGCCTGTGAGGATGATGATTTGCTGCTCCTCGGTATCCAGCAAAACGTCATTGGGTACGTAAGATTCTGTTGCCGGTAACTGTTTCTCAATTACCGGGTGGCGGCCCTGTTTGATGGCAATAGTGCCGGAGTCGTTAATGACCGGCCTTACGTAATTGTTTTCAACAGCACACCGGGCAAACGACATCAGGCAATCGAGGCGGGCAACCAAAGAAGCATTTAACTGCACCGGTTCAGTATATTCCGCGAGAGCCATTACCAGTTCGTTGAAAAGCCGGGTTTCCAGTTCGAGTATCTTTTCCTCAGCACCTAAAATCTTCGACTCGTATTCCTTCAGTTCTTCCGTAATGTATCTTTCTGCATTCACCAGGGTTTGCTTGCGAATCCAGTCGGCAGGCACTTTTTCCTTATGCGTGTTGCGGACTTCGATGTAGTATCCAAAAACATTGTTGTAGGATATCTTCAATGAACTGATTCCCGTGCGCTCTATTTCGCGTTGCTGCATCATAAGCAGGTAGTCCTTGCCCGAATGTAACATGTTCCTCAGTTCATCCAGTTCGGCAGAAACGCCGGGCGAAATGATGTTGCCGCGTACCATCAGAACCGGGGCTTCCGGCTGAAGCTCCTTTTCGATACGCTCGCATATGAGGTGGCAGGGATTGATTTGCTCACCAATGCGTTTGAAGACCGGCTCTTTTGAATTGCTGCACAGTTCTTTTACAGGGATTAGAGCATAAAGCGAAAGCTTCAGCTGGATCATTTCGCGCGGTGTAATGCGGCCCACAGCTACACGTGATATCAGTCTTTCCAGGTCGCCGATGCGTGAAATGTGTTCATCCAGCTCCGACCTCATGTCGGCATGCTCAATCAGGCATTCAACGGCATCATGGCGTTCGGCAATGGGCTTGATGTCTTTCAGTGGCATGGCTATCCATCTTTTCATGAGCCTTGCCCCCATGGGTGATATGGTACGGTCGATGGTTTCGATGAAAGCCTTACCCCCTTCAAACAGGGGATGAAAAAGTTCCAGGTTGCGAATGGTAAATTTATCAAGCCAAACATAATGGTCTTCCTGAATGCGCGAAAGACTGGTGATGTGCTTTACCTGTTTGTGCTCGGTGATGTCGAGGTAGCTCAGGATGGCACCGGCTGCAATAATGCCCGACTTCATGCCGCTGACGCCAAACCCTTTCAGTGAAACAGTTTCAAAATGCTTCAGCAGCCTGTCAGAAGCTGTTTCTTCGGTAAAGATCCAGTCGTCGAGTTTAAAGGTGCAGAAACGGCTTCCGAAGATTTCCTGAAATTGCTGTTGTTTGCCCCTTTCAAAAAGGACTTCCTTGGGATTGAAATTGGTCAGCAGCCTGTCGGCATATTCAAAATTGCCTTCAGCTGTCAGAAATTCACCTGTTGATATATCCAGAAAGGCAAGACCGGTCATATTTTTATCCAGGTGCACACAGGCCAGGAAGTTATTCTCCTTATGTTCCAGCACATTCTCGTTCAGGGCGATGCCGGGGGTCACCAGTTCGGTAATGCCCCGCTTTACGATCTTCTTGGTCAGTTTGGGATCTTCGAGCTGCTCGCAGATGGCAACACGCTGTCCCGCTCTTACCAGTTTGGGCAGGTAGGTGTCAATGGCATGATAAGGAAAGCCTGCAAGCTCTACAAAAGAGGCCGATCCGTTGGCCCTGCGTGTAAGCGTAATGCCAAGTATCTCGGATGCTTTAACCGCGTCCTCACCAAAAGTTTCATAAAAATCACCAACCCGGAACAGGAGTATGGCGTCGGGGTGTTTGGCTTTGATGCTGGCATATTGCCTCATCAAAGGGGTGTCGATGATATTGTCGGGTTTCAGATGTCCGTGGTTTAGTGTATAAAAGTAATGTAAGTTGAATGAAGTGTCAAAATGTAACGGGTATTTGATTTGAGATTTTAATTAACAATGGAGTCAAGAAAGGGACAAGGGACAAGGGACAAGGGATGAGACTGTATGACTAAAAGCCAACAGCCAACAGCTAATAGCCAAGAGCTTACTGTATAAAGTATCTGAATGCCATTGATTTAGGAAATAATATCTCCACCGCAGGGCCACATTTGGGGTTAAAACCCCAAAAAAGAGAGAACCCTCATTAAAACCCCCGGCATGAATGCCGGGGCTATTGATGAAAAACCAGCAATTGTTTTCAATAAAATGCCTGATATGAATATCCGGGCTATTGATGAAAAACCAGCAATTGTTTTCAATAAAATGCCTGGTATGAATATCCGGGCTATTGATGAGAAACCAGCAATCGTTTTCATTAAAATGCCTGGTATGAATATCCGGGCTATTGATGAAAAACCAGCAATCGTTTTCATATTAGAAATCCCGGGTTGGTGAAAAAAACTGCTGCAATTTGATTAGTCCATACTATTCTAACCTCAATGGAAGCACCTATCACTAGCCCCGGCATGAATGCCTTAGCTATTGATGGGAAAAGCATCTATCACTAGCCCCGGCATTCATGCCGGGGTCTCAGAAAATAGCACCCCCTCTGCAGGGCTTCAGCCCTTTTGGGTGTCAGAATAGGTTTTTCTCACAGATGTTTCTCGCAGTTCTTCGCGGCCCTGCCTGTAGGCAGGCGTTGGCTATTAGCCAAGAGCCAAAAGCTAACAGCAAACAGCCAACAGCTATTTTTACTATTTTTGACTCATAATCTACGAAAATGGGGGTAGCGGAATTTCTGGAATTGTTCATCAGGGAATTGGAGGTTAACGCGGAACTTCGCGGTTACTACAAATTGCTCGACCATAAAAGCAGGTTTTTGTGGAGAAAATCTTACCTGGAACAACGGCTTGCTTATATCAACCGAAGCGTTGCAGCTGCGCCTTCACGTATTTGGGATGCCGGATGCGGATATGGTACCACGGCCCTGTTTCTTGCACTTCAGGGTCATGAAGTAATGGGCAATACTTTGGAGTTTTACTACGACAAAATCGGCAAAAGGCTTGATTATTGGAGCAGGTATGGAAATGTGAACGGTTTTCGGGTTGAATACGCCAATCTTTTCGACATGCAGGTAACAGCACAGTCGTTTGACGCCATCATTACCCAGGATACGCTGCATCACCTGGAACCCATTGGCGATGCACTCCGGATTTTCAACCAATCACTCAGGCAAAACGGAAAACTGATTGTTGTTGAGGAAAACGGCAATAATGTTTTCATCAACCTGAAAAATTTCCAGAAAAGGGGCTTTAACAAGGTGACGGTGTACTATGATGAAAAGTTGCAGAAAGAAATCCTTTTTGGAAATGAAAACGCAAGAAGCATGAAAAGGTGGAGCCTGCTGTTGACTGAATCCGGATTTGAAGTTCCGGCCGATTCAGTTGAATACATCCGGTTTTGCCTTCCTGTTGGTTTTAACAGTAGCAATACCAAAATGATACAGGAGCAAGAACGGAAATTAGCAGGCAATTGTTCCCTGTTGCGCGAATTGTTGTTTTTTGGTATTAATTTCACAGCGGTGAAGAGCAGTAAGAGCCAAGAAAGGGATAAGGGACAAGGGACAAGGGACAAGAGCTAAGAGCTACGAGCCACGAGCTACGAGCCACGAGCCACGAGCTAAGAGCTACGAGCCACGAGCTACGAGCCACGAGCCACGAGCTACGAGCTAAGAACCAAGAACCAAGAATATAAAGTCTAAAGCCTAAAGTTTAAAACCTACTACTATGAATGAAGAGTATGTGCCTATAGAAGTGTTTGCCGGAACCCAATGGGAAGCCGCGCTGGTGAAAAGCCTGCTTGAGAATGCCGAAATAGAGGCTTTTCTGAAAGATGAAATCCGTGGAACCACCATGCCGTGGCAGGTAACACCCGGAGGTATCAATGCTGTAAAAGTAGTTGTTTCCGGTAAGGATGTTGAGCTGGCCAAACAGGTAGTGAATGAATTTGAAGCCAACAGGCGGCATGAGGATATATAGTATTTTTTTATAGATTTGTGGCCCAACAATCATCTTATGGCTTTGAATTACGGATCAGATAAAAAACGTGCTGTACAGGCTAAGTATGATGCACAAAAGATTGCCTTTGGCCCGATTATGTTTCAGGCAGCTCTTGCTTTAAGAAACCTGGGTATCCTCCAATTGGTCAAGGAATCAGAGTCGGGAATCACCCTGGAAGAGGTTGCTGAAAAGCTCAAACTTCCTTTGTATGGTGTAAAGGTATTGCTTGAGGCAGGGCTAAGCCTGGAAGTAGTTTGGGCTGAAGACGGCAAGTTCCGGCTTACCAAAACCGGGTGGTTTATTCTTTGTGATGAGCTTACCCGCGTTAACATGGATTTTACACAGGATGTGAATTACCTGGGCATGTTTACGCTCGAAGAATCTATAAAAACAGGCAAACCAACAGGATTGAAAGTATTTGGCGACTGGCCAACCGTATACGAAGGACTCTCGCAGCTTCCGGCACACGTGCAAAAGAGTTGGTTTGGCTTTGATCATTTTTATTCCGATTACGCCTTTCCGGAACTGATGCCTGTTATTTTCAGGAATGCTCCGGGCCGCATCCTCGATGTAGGTGGTAACACCGGGAAATTCGCGCTTCAATGCGTAAAGTACAACAGCAATGTCAGGGTGAGCATTCTCGACCTTCCCGGTCAATTGGCCAAGGCTGCTATTAATATTAAGGAAGCTGGTTTCAGCGAAAGGGTCGATTTGTTTCCAATCAATTTGCTCGACCACAGCAACCCCTTTCCGAAAGACCCGGATATCATCTGGATGAGCCAGTTCCTGGATTGTTTCTCACAAGACGATATTCATGGCCTGTTGAAACGTTCAGCCGATGCAATGAACAGCAACTCATCACTGTATATTTTGGAAACGTACTGGGATCAGCAAAAATATGAAGCCTCGGCTTACAGTCTTCATGCTACTTCGCTCTATTTTACCAATATTGCCAACGGTTGCAGCCAGATGTATCATTCCGATGATATGCGAAAGCTTATTGATAAGTCGGGGTTGGTATTGGCTGAAGAGATACTGAATGTAGGCGTCAGCCACACCCTGTTTATTTGCAAAAGGAAATAGGGGAAAGGGGCTGAAAAACGGTCATAATCATAACATGAACAATTCAAGCAGACGCAAATTCATCAGAAATGCTACCGGATTGGTAGCTACCGGTTTAATTGGCAACTCAGCCATGGCCAGTGCCATTCCGTTAGTTGGATCTGCCGGTGGCAGCGGTGAAATGATTGTCCGGACTCTCGGAAGAACCGGTGTGAACCTCCCTATTGTGAGCATGGGTGTGATGAACAGCAACAACCCAAATTTGCTGAAAGCAGCATGGAATATGGGTATGCGCCATTTTGACACAGCCTGGATATACCAGGCCGGCAACAACGAAAAAATGGTTGGCTCGGTACTGAAGGAATTGAATGCAAACCGCAAGGATGTTGTGGTGACTACCAAGATAGTTATTGAACCCGTTTTGAAGAAGCCTGAAAATGGCGCTGAACGGAAGAAGCAATTCCTGGAAAGATTTGCGCAGAGCCTGGAACGGTTGCAGATGGATTATGTCGATAT
>JAFGOR010000155.1 GCA_016926375.1 Bacteroidales bacterium | reverse complement strand
TTTAGTAGCGGGGGCAGGACTTGAACCTACGACCTTTGGGTTATGAGCCCAACGAGCTACCAACTGCTCCACCCCGCAATATATTTTACAAATTCATTTCCTTTAAGTTGGGGCCTTTGGGTTATGAGCCCAACGCCCCGCATCATCTGCGGGGCCACCCCGCAATATTAGGAGTGCAAAGATAAACTAAGTTTATCAGAAAAAAAATTGTTTCATCACAAAAAACAAACATTCATACTGTGTCTCTATGTCAAACGGGCATACAACAGATGCCCGTTTGTATATTCGCCAATAATTCAAATGTTTTCTGGTCTGCAATTAATGTATATTCATTTTTCAATTGATATACTAACATTGCAAATTTGGGATTGTGTTGACTAGAAAAAATTCTAAATTTGGGATGAATCGATAAGAATGTTTATGGGTAATTATGACTTTATATCGTAATAAATACCGTGTTGAAACCACCCGCCTTCTTAATTGGGACTATACATCAGATGGCAGGTATTTTATTACCATTTGTACCAAAAAACGTGAACCGTTTTTGGGAAAAATTGAAAAGGGGGCAATGATTTTGAATGAATGTGGACGAATTGTTGAACAATGTTGGTTCGATTTGGAAAATCATTACCACAATTTAAAATTGGACGCGTTCGTAATTATGCCAAATCATATCCATGGAATCATGATCATTGATAATTCAATCGTAGAGACGGGTTTCAAACCCGTCTCTACACATGGTATATTCGAATTTGTGCGGGCATTGAAAACATTTTCATCCCGACGGATGAATGAATTCGAAAATACCCCGGGTAAAACGAGATGGCAAATGCGATTTTATGACCACATCATTCGGGATGAATTGGAATTTATCAGAATTCAACAATATATTCGCAACAACCCGGCAACATGGGAAAATGATTCATTAAAATCCTGATGGGTAGTTTACATTGTTAGAGGCATTTTTAACCTTGCCACCATAATACCCGGGCAGGTGGATCTGTTGCGGAGCATTTCGAAAAGGGAAACCTCCGAGATCTCCACTTTTTTGCTCAACGTGGAGGCATGCATCAGATGCAGTTCTGAGTTTACATAAATGGCTATTCCCACATGCGACACATCCAGTCCGTCAACGGATGTCACAAGGGCTATCAGATCGCCATTCCTTATTTTATCTCCGGCTGACAGCAATTCCTCTTTGGGCAGGTAGTAGTGCTGCATTGAACTGAGCCGTTCTTCAGCTCTTTTTATGGCAACCATGGAGCTATCCTCCTTCAGATGTGGATAATTTGCCCTTTTGGTGGTCATCAGATTGATTTTCTTTACAAAGGACTTTCCGCCGATTTCTGTTGTAACAGGCTCAAGGATGCCTTTCTGTGCATTGTTTTGAATCCATTCGGAGAAATAGTGCAGTCGCGATGCATAGCCATTCATCACGCCATCGCGGTAACGAATGTATTTCAATTCGCTGCAGAAGTCCTTGAATTCTGATTTACCTTTTTTGATGGTCATTGACAAGGCAACTACACTTTCCAGGAACGTAACACAATCAAGCCGGGATAAATCAACCACCAGGCTCTCGGTTTCAGGTTTATCCAGCACACCTGCTACATAAGGGGTATTTAGCAATTGCTTGCCTGTATGAACGACAATGCTGCTTATGGATGAATCAGACAGATGGGCTTTCTTTGCCTCATTCATTACCGTATTAAATAGCTGAACATCGCGCTGCGTATATAAATCGCGGGTAATCAGATTACAGGACAGTCCAAGGGAAGAAATCAGGATCAGAAGAATTTTCATGGTGTTTTCACTTCGGTTTATTACCGGCAAAGTTAGTGATTCAGAAACCTCAAATGATGTCCCATGCGTAAATCACATGGCATCTGTATGGGTTGATTATCCTTTATCTGTTTCATACGAGCAGAAAGAGCCAGATGTTACCGGTAATTGTTCATGCCTTGCCGGTCTCAAATTTTAAGAAATTATTAAGACAGCAATCCGATAATTTTTGCAAAATTTGATAGGGATTACAATTTGACTAACTTATATCTGCATTTGTATTTGCTTCCATGTATTTAATTCTAATCTGAAACCCATGAAAATCTTTTTGCTTATGCTGGCGTCTGCTTTTGTCACAACTGCTTTTGCCGGCAATGGTCCGGTTGGTATTTTGGAAGACCATGGTGATGTGGGTAGTCCCAAACACGCGGGGTCGGTTGTTTATGATCAGAATACCCAAACCTATACCCTGAAGGGTTCAGGTTATAACATTTGGTTCGGACGCGATGAATTTCAGTATGCCTGGAAGAAAATGCAGGGTGATTTCATCCTGACTGCGAATTTTGCTTTTGTGGGCAAAGGTGTTGATCCACACCGGAAGATTGGGTGGATGGTTCGCGAATCGCTCAACGACAATGCTGTTCATTACAGCGCTGTGGCGCATGGTGACGGACTCACCGTAATGCAGTGGCGACTCCTGAAAGGGGCTTTCATGCGTTCGCCGCAGGACGAGATTCACGCTCCCAAGCGGGGATACCAGGTACTTCAACTCGAAAGGCAGGGCACAACAATGATTTTGCGTGCTGCCCAGGTGGGCGAACCGCTGCAGGTTATCGGGTCACAGTGTGTTCAGGATTTGCCGGATGAGGTGCTGGCCGGTATTTTCATCAATTCGCACAACCCCGATGTGGTGGAAGAAGCCAGGGTGTGGAATGTGCGGATTGACAGGCCGGTACCTGAAGGCTACAATCCCGATAAGGAAGGGTGGATAGGCTGCCGTATGGAAATTCTTGATGTATTCACCGGCATGCGAAAGGTGATTCATGAATCGGATGGCCGGTTTGAAGCACCCAACTGGATGCCCGACGGGAAAAAACTACTGTTTAATGAAAACGGCTCCCTCTACACCATTCCGGTTGAAGGCGGAACGCCTGTGAAAGTCAATACCGGCAGCGCCAACAGGTTGAACAACGACCACGGCATTTCATTCAGCGGCAAACAGATGGCCATAAGCCATCACCGTGAGGGTTTGCCCGGCGGCGGATCATCGGTTTATGTGCTGCCCCTGACCGGAGGCGAACCCAAACTGATTACCGAAAAAACGCCTTCCTATTTTCATGGATGGACAGGCGATGACAAATATGTGCTTTACGTTGCCCAGCGCGATACACCTATTTACAATGTTTATAAGAGTCCGGCTGCCGGTGGTCCCGAAGTGCAGCTGACTTTTTTCAAAACAGGTCATGTAGACGGGCCCGAAGGATCGCCCGACAACAAATATATTTATTACAATGGCAGCCAGAGCGGGACCATGCAGTTGTACCGGATGAAACCCGATGGCTCGGGCAGGGAGCAGTTGACCTTTGATGAATACAACGACTGGTTCCCGCATATTTCGCCCGACGGGAAGTGGATTCTTTTCATTTCCTTCCCGCCGGAAATTGATCCCGGTTCGCACCCGTCATACAAAAGGGTGATGTTGCGGCTGATGCCGGTAGGCGGCGCACCCAGGGTAGTGGCTTATCTTTATGGGGGACAGGGGACCATCAATGTGCCCTCGTGGTCGCCCGACAGCAGGAAAGTGGCTTTTGTGAGCAACTCGGAGTAAAAGTGGCAGTGGCAGTGGCAGGAAAAGCAACAGCGGCAGGGGCAGTAAGTTAAAGCGGAGGAGTATTGGTGAGCATTTCTGCTAATTTACGGCGGTCGACCTTCATGGATTCGTTGCGGGGGAAGTGCTCCACACAGTAAATTTCCTTTGGTCGCCAGTGATGCGGCAGGAAATTCTCAAAATCGGTTTTCATGGTTGGCAGTGAGTCCGGGGCGTGTTCATTTTCAAATACGAAAACCAGCCTTTGTCCGAGATGGTTATCGGGCAACCCAACAGCCATACAGGTGAGCAGGGTTCTCGACTGCACCAGGGCTTCCACTTCTTCGGGAACAATTTTTATGCCTCCTGAATTGATCAGGTTATCGTAACGACCGAGCCAGTTGAATGTTCCGGGCCCCGTAAAGGCAACCAGGTCATTGGTAACCACGCGTTGAGGCAGGTAATCAGCATCAACAACCAGGCAGCCCCTTTGGTCACTGGATAGTGTAATTCCGGGCAGGGCCTGAAAAGCCTGTTGAGGGAAAGGTCCGTTCAGCCTTTTTATAGCAATATGGGAACTGGTTTCGGCCATTCCATAAGTAGCATATACTTCTGTAGTAACTTCATGAAAGCGCTTTTCGAGTTCAGTGGGGATTTCACTGCCCCCGATAATCAGTTTTCTTACCGGATCCAATGTATTGTTGCAGTTTATCAGGTTCATCACCTGCAGGGGAACCATGGCGCAAAAATCAATGCGGGGGTGACCACTCAGGTCAGGCAGGCTCCTGGGTTCAGTCAACAGAAGGTTTAGGTTGCCCGTAAAGCATCTGACCACCATCATTTTACCGGCAATATAGTCAACCGGCATACAGAGCAGGGCTGCCTGTCCTTTTTCCAGGTTCAGATAGCGCGAGGTATTCAGGGCAGAATGCATCATGGCCATTTTAGGCAGCCTGATTTCTTTGGTTTTTCCGGTTGTTCCGGATGAGTATTGTTGTATATCCTCACTGTCGCTCAGCCAATTGATAATAAATCGATAGACTTCCCTTTCCCAGGCCATGGTTTCGGATGAAACTATCTTCTCGGTGGCATAAGCCAGCAATTCTTTGAAGGTATAGGGTTGGTTATTGATGGTAAGATTACGATGCCAGGGTTTTATGTGTATCATTCGGTTACAAATGTTGATAAATCCCACTTCCTGTCGGGGTCGAAATACAGTCTTTCACCATGCAGGTAAAGCGGAGAAGAAATGTTGTTGTTATAAAGAGAGCCGGTACTGAGACCGTGAAAAATAGGGTTTTGCAGGGTGTAAGTCCATTGTGCAATGGCATTCAGCCCGATATTGGTTTCCAGTGATGATGTAATCCACCAGCCTGTATTGTGTTCATTAGCCAGGTTAATCCATTCCCTGCATGAAGCAAGTCCGCCCAGCAGACCGGGCTTAAGAACCAGATAATGCGGACGGATGTTTTCAAACAGTTTTCGCCTGGCTGAACCGGTATGTTTGCCGATGAGTTCTTCGTCAAGGGCAATGGGCACAGGCGATGCTTCACATAGCCGGGCCATTTCCCCGGGATGGCCTGGTGCCAGGGGTTGTTCAATACTGTGCAGGTTGTAATCCGACAACATTTTTATCATCTCCAAGGCTTCGCCGGGATGAAAAGCCCCGTTGGCATCCACGCGGATTTCAATTTCTTCCGAATCAAATCGGTTTCTGATAAATTTAAGCACTTCAAGTTCATCATGCAGGTCGAGTGCGCCAATTTTCATTTTCAGGCAGGTAAAGCCATCATTTACTTTGGTCTGGATTTGCCTGATCATTTCATCCCGGCTGTCCATCCAAATCAGTCCGTTTATGACCAGGGAATCTTTTCCTTCGGTAAACTGTGAGGGATAGAGTATTTTGGACCCGTTTACCCGGAAATCCTTCCATGCGGTTTCAAGTGCAAAATTGATTGAAGGCCATTCGGTGAGGTCCATGTCGGTATAATATACTCCCTGGTTGATGAGGTCGACAGTTTGTTTCAGCTTTTCTTTGAAGCCTTTTACATCGTCGTAACTGAGGCCCGGGAAAAGGGAACATTCGCCAATACCGGCTATGGAAGGATCATGGGCATAATAAATAACGATAAAATTGACTTCTTTTTTCAGATAGGTTCCGCGTGAAGTTGCAGCAGGACGCTGAAACCGGAATTCTTGCCGGATAATTTTTGCCTGGATCATTTGAGTATCAGCCCCAGTCCGAAAGTTATTGAAAACGCGAAGGTATTGAAAGCCAGTTTTTTCAATTCCAGGTTGAGTTCCAACGGGTCGGTATTTTTCATAACTACAATTACGTTGAGTGCGAACAGGGGACAGGTGAGGATGAAAAGAAACTGCCACTCTGAATGAAACCGGACCAGGGTATAAACCAGGCTGAATGCTATGGAAAGCAGGATCAGCATCAGGTGATAAACTTTGGCAGCCCGGATACCGATATGAACCACCAGGGTTCGCTTGCCTGAAATGGTGTCATTTTCCACATCGCGCATGTTGTTCAGGTTCAGTACACCCGAGCTCAGCAGTCCGATAGCCGCAGCAGGAAGCAGAATCCAGGGATCAAAAGTATTCGCGTGCAGGTAATAGGTGCCGGCCACGCCAACGATACCAAAGTACAGAAATACAAAGACATCGCCAAGCCCGATGTATCCGTATGGATTCTTGCCAATGGTGTATTTGATTGCTGCGTATATGGCCGACAAGCCAAGGAGAAAGAAGAAGAGAATGGTTTTCCAGCCGATATGCTGCAAGCCGGTAAAAATCAGCAATGAGCCTGATATCAGCGACAACAGCACGAAAATCACTATCATTCTTTTTATCTGTTTCCGGGTCACCAGTCCGCTTTGAGTGATTCTCAACGGGCCGATCCGGTTCATATTATCAGTTCCATGTGTGGCATCGCCGTAATCATTGGCCAGGTTGGAAAGGATTTGAAGGAAAACAGTGGTAAAAGTTGCAAGTACCAGCACATGCCATCGGAAATTGCCATGGGCAAAGGCCAAGAAGCTTCCGAGAATGGCACTTGACAGCGCCAGCGGTAATGTCCGGAGCCGGAAGGCATGTATCCATATGTTGAGGGTTTGCGTCATGGCATTTTGGGATACTTGTTGAAATCGGGTTTTCTTTTTTCGAGAAAGGCCTTTTTCCCTTCCTGTGCTTCATCGGTCATATAGTAAAGCATGGTGGCATTACCTGCCAGTTCCTGAATGCCGGCCTGTCCGTCGAGTTCGGCATTCAACCCGGCTTTGATCATGCGCAGGGCAAGCGGACTGTGTTCCATCATTTTTTTGCACCAGGCAATGGTTTCATTTTCCAGGTCGGCCAGGGGAACTACCTTATTCACCAGACCCATTTCCAATGCTTCTGACGCAGAATATTGCCGGCACAGGAACCAAATTTCACGGGCTTTCTTCTGTCCGACTACCCTGGCCAGGTATGACGAACCGAATCCGGCATCAAAGCTGCCCACGCGCGGCCCGGTTTGTCCGAATACGGCATTTTCAGAGGCAATAGTCAGGTCGCATACCACATGAAGCACATGCCCCCCGCCAATGGCAAAGCCGTTTACCATGGCTACAACAGGTTTGGGTATCGACCGGATTTGTTTTTGCAAATCGAGGATGTTGAGACGGGGCACGCCATCTTTGCCGATGTAGCCGGCAAAACTCTTCACGTTTTGATCACCTCCGCTGCAGAATGCCTTGTCGCCTGCGCCGGTGAGTACAACAACCGAAATATCGGGGTTTTCACGGCAAAGGGACATGGCATCGCACATCTCCCGGGTAGTATCGGGTGTAAAGGCATTGCGGTAACGGGGCCTGTTGATGGTAATCCGGGCAATGCCTTCAAAGTAATCGAAAAGAATCTCGTCGTATTGCTTAATGGTGGTCCAGTTTCTCATGACTGCCATAAAATATTGTTAGCCCCATAAATTCATTAACCTGCGGAATGCTGTTGCGCTGACTACAGGGTCGGTCACAATCTCTAAAACGGATGCCGTATGATTTTTGTTCACAAAATCAGGCCAAACGGCTGCCAATGAGGGGATATCCCCTGCATAAAAATAATTCAATCCGTAAGCTTCTGCTAATTTATGAATATTTACCGGATGGTGTGCTTCAATCAGTTTTTTAAATCCGGGTTTTTCCGACGGTCCTTTCAGTATGTGGAATATACCGCCGCCCTGGTTGTTGATAACAACAATACGCAGATTTTGTGGCAGTTCACGGTTCCACAGGGCATTGGAATCGTAAAGGAAACTGATATCGCCCAGTATAGCCAGTGTTGGCTTACCTGAAGCCACGGCAATTCCCGATGCGGTGGATAAAGTGCCATCAATTCCCGATACACCACGGTTTGCGTAATAATGAGCCGTAAGGTTGGAGGAGAATAATTGCGCATAGCGGATAACGCTGCTGTTGCCAATAACAACCAGTGTATCATCCGGAATGGATGAACACACATGTTCGAATACAACAGAATCAGTAAAGGGCAATTGGGACAAGGTTTCAGTGAGCTTAAACCGGGTGGTTTCAGCAATCTCATGCCATTGACGCGACCAGTTGCTTTGCTTTCCCTTTTGCAGCATGTCTGCCAGTTTATGATAAAACAAATGGGCAGGAACATGAAGATATCTTGCAGCTTGTTTATAAGTATCAATCAGTTTGTGGTCGGTTCCCACCCGCCACAATTTCAAATGTGCTGCCCTGCGCAGGTATCCGGCAAGCGCTTTGGAAACCACCTGTCCGCCGCTGTGAATGACCAGGTCGGGGTAGGGCGGATTGTTGCCCCGGGCATTAGACAGCACCAGGTTGGACGTGGAAATAATACCGGAAGCGGGTATGTTGGCTATGTTTTCGGCCAGGATCACCACGCGGGGATCTGACATGAGAGCAGGCAAAACAAGGGAGGTTTCCGAATTAGGTGTATCCTGCCCGTGAATGATCAGGATACTGTTTGCCTTATTCCATTCCAGTTCCAGTTCAGCGGGCAGTTCAGGTTTTGCAACGGGAACAACAAGGTCAGTTAAACGCAGGTTTTCCGAAACCTGAGGCAACTCGTCGTAAAGCGGCTCTGCCAGCGGTACATTGATGTGTACCGGACCCTTGCATGAAGTCAGGCACAGATCGAATGCTTCGTTGGACATGCGGTGGGCATGCCACAGATTATCAGGGTATGCCATTGCCACTGGCATTTCAAAGCTTTTCTTTACAAAGGGCTGGTAAATATCCCGTTGCCTGATGGTTTGGTTATCCTGTTGATCGATCCATTCGGGCGACCGGTCGGCAGTTATGGCCAACAGCGGAACCTGTTGATAATAAGCTTCGGCCAGGGCGGGTGCATAATTCAGCGCCGCTGTGCCCGAAGTACATATGATGGCAACCGGCTTGCCTGTATAAAGGGCTATTCCCAGCGCATAATAAGCTGCGCTGCGTTCATCGGCTATGCTCAGGCAGTTTTCTCCAAATACCCGGTAAAAGGCAGCAATCAATGGGGCGCTTCGTGAACCGGGCGATATCACCACATGCTCAAGTCCCTTTTGCTGTAATATTGCCGGCAGGTCGGCTATATGTTGTTTGGGGTGAATCATTTATTTGATTTTATTAAGCACAGCCAGTATTGTATCTGCTTTGATCTCGGTTTCTTCCCATTCGTCCTCAGGATTGGACTCATCGGTAATGCCGCTTCCGGTATAAAGAATCAGTTTGTTTTCCAACACTTTCATACACCTCAGGTTGACGAAAAGCTGGAGCAGGTCGTCAATTCCCACTGGGCCCAGAAATCCTGTGTAATACTCCCGGTTGTAGTTTTCGTGGTTCCTGATGAAATTAAGCGCGCTTTCAGCAGGCATCCCGCAGATTGCGGGCGTGGGATGCAGGGTGTGTATCAGAGAAGGAAGGCGGCTACCTAAAGCAGCTGCCGAAAAAGCAAAGTCGGTTCGCAAATGAATCAGGTTTCCGGCTCTGGCTATAAACGGTCCCTTAAGGGAATAGGTTGTAACACCATAATTGTTCAGTGTTCTTTCAATATACCTGGTAACATATTCCTGTTCCTGTTTTTCTTTATGATTCCAATTGTCAATATCCAGGTTTTCGTTGCTGAAAGGTCTTGTTCCGGCAAGGGATACTGTATTCAGGCTGTCTTTAGTGCTGTAAACAAAAGGCTCGGGAGAGGCGCCCGTCCAGCATTGTCCCTGCACATGAAACAGGTAAACAAAAGCATGGGGATACGTCTCGCACAAAGCAAGGAAAACGGCAGACAATTCGGCAGAAAAATGGCCATCAACCGGTTTCACTCTGGATAATACAACTTTCTCAAAATCACCTGCATCAATTTTCTCAATGGATTGTGAAATGAGATCAAGATAGTGCGTTTTAAAAGTTTCAGGTGGAACCTGACCCGGGATGCTGCAAGGAAGCCTCGCCGGTAACTGATTCAATGTTTCAAGATCCGCAATATCTGATGATTCACGAAAGATAATGTCAGGCTTAATCAGATAGGTATCGTTTTCCGAAGTGGAAAAGGGTACGATCAGAAAGCCTTTGTCAGGCAGCTTTTGGTTGAGATCCTTTATGGGCTTGATCTCCGGGTCTTTTTGAATGATCAGGGTAACGGGGTTGTCCCCCGGTAATTTGTAAGCCGCAAAATGCACCTGCCGGCTTAAACAGGTTGTCAGGGCATGATCAACTTTACTTCTGTTCTGGAATTTATACTGCATCTGAGAACTGTTATTTCTTCTTAACAACCATCATAGTAACCCGTGTAACCGAAATAAGTTTATCTTTTTCATCCCTGATTTTCACATCCCAAACATGGGTTGTTTTTCCGCGATGTATGATATCGGCATGGGCAAAAAGTTTACCCTTGTTCACGGTTGAAATGTGGTTGCCCGATACCTGCAGGCCCAGTACATCATATTTTTCGGGATCCACCATCAAATAGGATCCTCCGCTGGCCACGGTTTCGGCAAGTGCCAGTGATGCTCCACCGTGCAGGAGACCCATGGGCTGCAATTTGTTGTCAACAGGCATGATGGCCTCAACGAAATCGCTTCCTGCCCGGGTAAACTGAATTCCCAGGAAGCTGATGAATGTGCCGCTGCAGAGGGTGTTTAGTTTTTCAATCATTTTATTAGCATGTAGAACCAAGAACCAAGAGCTACGAGCTACGAGCTACGAGCTTTGAGCTATGAGCTAAAACCAAGAACAAAGATAGTGTTTTGAACGGGATGATGAAGTAAAGTTATCCTCAGGGTGTTTTGATGGCAATCAGCAGATTGACTGAGCCGAACAGAAAAGTGCGTTCCTTTTGCAGGATGAGCTGGTGGTTTCGAAGCATGGCCTGCAGTTCACCGAAAGGATAAAAACCTGAGGAAGACCCTGCCAGATAACGGTAGGCTTCACGGTTTCCGGAAATAATACCACCCAGCGGAATGAGTATATGTTTCAGATACAGGTCGTACAACCAGGCTATCACCCGGTTTCCGGGCCGGGCACTTTCGAGAATGAGTAATCTGCCTCCGGATTTCAACACCCTGGCCATTTCATGGATGAACTCATCGCGTTGTGGATTTTCCCAGGTGAGGTTTCGGAAACCAAATCCAATGGTGATACAATCAATAGTTTCACTTTGGAAAGGCATGGAGGCTGCATCACCCCGGATGAAAGCCGGCGGGTTATGTAGCGATGATGCTTTTCCCCTGGCCAATTCCAGCATTTCGGCATTCAAATCATAACCGGTTACGGATACCTTTTCATTTGCCTGCCGGCTGATGGCAATGGCCAGGTCGCCCGTGCCGCAACAAAGGTCAACAACCTGCCGGGGCGCACTTTCGAGGCATTTTTTTGCTGTGTACCGGCGCCATTTTTTATCGAGCCCAAAGGTAAACAGCCGGTTCACCAGGTCGTATGACCTGTAAATGCGGGAGTAATATGTCTGGAGCGGGTGGGGCATTTTTAGTCTACTGGTCTTCTAGGTCTTCTGGTCTTGAGAAAGCTACGAGTTACGAGCTGCGAGCTGTGAGCTGTGAGCTGTGAGCTGTGAGCTGCGAGCTGCGAGTTGTGGGTTGCGAGCGGTGGAGCCTGACTGCTACTGTATTAGCTGCGGGCTATTGGCTAACGGCTAAAAGCTCGCAGCTCGCGGCTCTTTGTTCTGCAAACAAAGATAATTGATTATACAAAAATGCTACTCATCACATCATTCATTATCTTTACTGCAAAATTAAGAGCATGTCACGAAGAGTAAGAGTGCGTTTTGCGCCTAGTCCTACAGGCCCACTGCACATTGGAGGAGTGAGAACCGCGTTGTTCAATTATCTGTTTGCTGTTAAGCATCAAGGCGATTTTATTCTGCGCATTGAAGATACTGATCAGGCCCGGTTTGTGCCCGGGGCTGAGGATTATATAATGGAATCGCTCAGATGGTGTGGATTGGAGTATTCCGAAGGTCCTGATTTAGGCGGGCCACACGAGCCTTACCGGCAGAGTCACCGGAGGGACCTATACCTGAAATATGCCGAAGAACTGGTAAACAGTGGCCATGCCTATTATGCCTTTGATGAACCGGAGACACTGGATGCCTTACGGAAGCAATACGAATCGGAAGGAAAGATATTTCAATACGACAACAATACCCGGTTAACACTCCGCAATTCGCTTACCCTTGAAGAAGCAGAGGTGACTCGACTCATTGAAACAGGTGTGCCACATGTAATCCGGTTTAAAATGCCCGAAAATGAGGAGGTTGTCATTCATGATCTGATTCGTGGAGAAGTCACTTTTCACACCAACCTGCTGGATGATAAGGTGCTGTTTAAAACCGATGGATTGCCCACCTATCACTTGGCCAACGTGACCGACGATTACCTGATGGAAATCACCCATGTGATCCGTGGAGAGGAATGGCTTCCTTCATTGCCTTTGCATGTATTGTTGTACAGAGCACTGGGATGGGAAAATGTGATGCCGCAGTTTGCACACCTGCCGCTGATTTTGAAGCCAAGCGGACAGGGTAAGCTGAGCAAGCGCGATGGCGACAAGATGGGTTTTCCGGTGTTTCCGCTGCAATGGACCGACCCTTTCACCAATGAGGTTTCATCGGGGTACCGCGAGTCGGGTTACCTTCCCGAAGCCATGGTAAATATACTGGCTTTCCTGGGATGGAATCCGGGTACGGAGCAGGAGCTATTTTCGCTGGATGAACTGGCACAGGCTTTCGATCTCGACCGGGTGGGTAAATCGGGCTCACGTTTTGATCCTGAAAAGGCAAAATGGTACAACCAGCAATACCTGAAAGCCATGGATGACGATGATTTGGCAGCGTTGTTTGTTCCTGTATTGCAGCAGAAAGGATGCACGGTTCGGTTGGATTACCTGAAAAAAGTGACCACCCTGGTAAAGGAAAGACTGGTATTTCCGCAGGATTTCTGGAGCCAGGCCTTGTATTTTTTTGAGGCCCCGGCGGAATATGACGCTGCTATGGTAAAAAAGGTATGGAAAGAAGACACACCACAAATCATAGCTGAGGTTAGAAAATTGTTTGTTGAAAGTAATGATTTTACCTCTGCGACTTTGGAATTGATTATCAAACAATATACCGAAAGCAAAAATCTGGGTTTTGGCCGTATAGCAGCACCTTTACGTTTACTGGTAGTTGGTTCGGCCATGGGGCCGCATTTGTTTGATATCCTGGAGATGATAGGGAAAGAGGATGCGCTGAGCAGAATTGACAACGGACTAAAAAAGATCCCTCGCGGGTAGTTGGGCAAAATCAGGCGGTGTAAGGAATTGCTTCACTACATGGCAATGAATTCAGCATTACTGACAATATGATTTTTGTCAGTTCAGGTAACTTTTGTTGATAACTCTCGTTACAATTGAAGTAACTTGTTGAGGCTGTGCCATAACTTTACTGAAAGCAACCAAAACAAGCACCGGAAACCCTGCTATTTCAATATGCAATTTTTATCAACACACCATAATTACTAACTTAAATCTTTTTTATCATGAGAAAATCATTGTTTTTATTTGCATTGCCTATGTTGGCATTAGCTTTGTTAATCGGTTGCGAAGGCGATGAAGGTCCGGCAGGTCCGAAGGGAGACAAGGGAGACCAGGGAGACCAGGGTACCCAAGGAGTCCAGGGTGAAACCGGAACGGCCAATGTGATTTATTCGGATTGGATTACTCCCCTCGAAGGATCATGGAGAGATACAACCATAATGGGCTCACCATTGAAAATAAATCACCTCAATGTTCCATTGCTTACCCAGGCGATTTTGGATCAGGGCGTGATTATTTGTTATAGCAAAAGTCCGGATGGTAAAAACATCATGAACCTTCCGTATGATATTAACAGTGGTGCTGTGGCAGTTACTGTAAATTTCCGACCCTTCCTGCAACGGATAATTTTCTACAATGCCAAGCAAGACGGTACTGGAGGGTTGGCGATGAGTGATGATTTGAGCTGGCGTTATGTTTTAATTCCGGGAGGAGTCCCGGCAACAAAATCAACCGTTGATCTTGCTTCTTTAAGCTACGAAGAAGTATGTGAGATGTTTGATATTCCTGAATAGGCATTTCCATAAATATTCTGAAATCCGCCGCGGGCAATCCGCAGGCGGATTTCTTGTTTTTATACCTGATAACAATCAGGGTTTAGTCGGGATTTTATCCGTAATTTTTGTAGATAAAATCCCGGTTATGATTCAAACAGCAGGTAATCGAGGAGCAGGTATCCGATCGGATTGCTTTGTAAGCCTTGATCCGGAATTAGTTCAGGAAACCGAAATCCACATCACGAGCAAGGTGAAAAGCATGTATGGCGATTCCATCCTGGAATTGTGCCGCGATATGCTGGAGTTTTACCACATCACCCATGCCCGGCTCGAAATTGAAGATACAGGTGCTTTGCCATTTACGCTGGCTGCACGGATCGAAGCGGTTGTTAGGAAAAGCATTAAAACTGACAAGGACTATTTGTTGCCGCTTCATCCGAATCACCATTGCTTTACCCCCCGCGACCGCGACCGGATCACCCGGCTCTACCTTCCCGGCAACAACCCCAAACTCATGATCAATGCCGGCATCTATGGTGCAGATGGCATCATACTCGACCTTGAAGATTCGGTTGCCCCTGAGCGAAAATACGAAGCCCGTTTTCTGGTAAGAAATGCCCTCCGTTGTGTTGATTTTTACGGCGCGGAGCGCATGGTGCGCATCAACCAACTTCCGACAGGCCTCGATGATTTGCCTTTTTGTATCCATCACGGCGTTCATGTCATCCTGATCCCCAAGTGCGAAGGTGCAGAACAGGTTTTGTCGGTTGATAAAGCCATTGCCGGTATATTGGGCGGGAAAAATCACCCTATTTACCTGATGCCCATTATTGAAAGTGCAGCAGGTGTAATGCATGCCTGTGAGATTGCGAATTCCTCGAAACAGGTTGTTGCCCTGGTTATAGGACTCGAAGATTACACGGCCGACCTAGGTGCCCAACGAACAACGGAGGGAAACGAATCGTTTTTTGCACGCAGTATGATTGTGAATGCTGCCCGTGCTGCCGGTATTCAGCCTATTGACTCGGTATTTTCCGATGTGGATGACATGGAAAGTCTTGCCGGAAATGTAAAAAAATCGAAAGCCCTGGGTTTTGCAGGCATGGGATGTATACATCCCCGGCAGGTTAAAGTGATTAGGGAAAGCTTCCTGCCCGATGCTGCGGAGTGCGACAAGGCCATGAAAATAGTTCAGGCCTTTGAAGGGTCTGAAAAGGAAGGCTCGGGCGTGGTTTCACTCAATGGTAAAATGATTGATCCTCCGGTGGTGAAAAGGGCACTTAATACAATCGAAAGGGCTGTAAAATTTGGGTTGTTACCTGAAAATTGGAGGACAGCACCATGAAAGAAAGACTTGTACAAAACGCAGCCGGCAGGTGGGTGCCTGTTGAAATCAACGGTGAAAAGGCAATCCCTTACCAGGGAGTTGGTGCATACCGGCCAAAGGGTGTTCGGCATGCACCCCGGCTGTTTTCCAATGCCGATTATCCCGCCGACGGGAATAAGGAAGTAGCATCCCTGAAAGAAGCGCTGCAAAGAGCCGGTCTGAAAGACGACATGACCATTTCTACCCACCACCATTTTCGTGAGGGCGACCTGGTGGCCAACCTGGTTTTTGATGCGGCTGCTGAGCTGGGTGTTAAAAACCTCTGCTGGTTCCCTTCGGCTTCGTTCCCATGTCACGCCTACCTGTTGAAATACCTCGACGATGGCACCATCAGCCACATCGAAGGCAGCATGAACGGTCCGCTTGGCAGGTATTGTTCAGAAGGAAAGATGAAAAAAACAGCGGTGCTGCGCTCTCACGGCGGCCGATACCAGGCCATTCAGGATGGCGAGGTAAAAATAGACATAGCGGTAATCGGCGCCGGTTGTGCCGATCCGTTTGGCAATGCCAACGGGGTTACAGGTCCTTCGGCCAGCGGCACACTGGGTTTTGCCCTGGGTGATGCGCAGTATGCCGACAGGGTGATTGTGGTTACCGACAACATGGTACCGTTTCCGTGTGTTCCCTGGCAAATTCAGGGCAACTATGTTGATTTTACCGTAAAAGTCGACCGGGTGGGTATTCCCGAGAAGATAGTTTCGGGTACCACGGAGGTGACCAAAAGTCCCGACCGGCTGCTCCTGGCCGAACTCACTGCCCGGTTTTGCGAGGTGACCGGCATTATCCGTGACGGATTTTCGTTTCAGGCCGGGGCCGGCGGAACAGCCCTGTCGGTTGGCAACTACTTTGCCGATATCATGCGCAGAAAAGGCATTAAGGCCCGCTTTGCCCGCGGCGGCAGTAACAAATACCTGGTTCAGATGCTCGAGGAGGGCCTGGTAGAATATATCCTCGACGGGCAAACTTTTGACCTCGAAGGTGTGCGTTCGATACGCGATAATCCCCGGCATGTGATGACCAGTCCCTTTACCAGCTACAACTACCACAGCAAGGGCAATATTGCCGGTATGGTGGATGTGGTGGTGCTGGGTGCAACCGAAATTGATTTGAACTTTAATGCTAACGTGGTAACCCATTCCGATGGCTATTTGTTGCACGGCATCGGCGGCTGGCAGAACTGCCTGTTTGCCAAAACGGTTATCCTGCCTGTTCCGCTATTCAGAGACAGAATTCCGGTGATCCGCGATGAGGTAACCACGCTGTGCGGTCCGGGAGAACTGATTGACGTGGTGGTCACAGAAAGGGGAATGGCCATCAACCCGCTGCGTAACGATCTGATTGAAGAGGCTAAGGGATCCGGATTGCCGTTGAGAACATTGCAACAATTGAAGGAAGAAGCTGAACAGATATGCGGAAAACCACGGCCACCTGTATTTGCCGATAAAATTGTGGCTGCCATCAAATGGGTGGACGGAACGGTGATTGATGTGGTGAGGGAAGTATCGAGCAGCGAGCTATGAGCAATGAGCTGTGAGCTGTGAGCTGCGAGCTACGAGCTGTGAGTTACCAGCTGTGAGCTACGAGGACTTGATAATAATAATTCGACAATTAACTTGAAGCTCGTGGCTCACGGCTCGAAGATAAAAATTTCTTACATTAATAAAACAGCATACTACAATGCCCAAACAAACAATCGTAACAATGCCCGGCGACGGAATTGGTCGCGCCGTGATGCAGGAGGCACTCAGGGTGCTGGATGCATCCGGTTTTGAAGCGAATTATGTTGAAGCTGATATCGGATGGGATTTCTGGTGTAATGAAGGGAATGCCCTTCCCGATCGAACGGTGAAATTGCTGGCAGAGCATCAGGTGGGCCTCTTTGGTGCCATCACGTCGAAACCCAAGGAAGAAGCTGCTGCCGAACTGGCCGATCACCTGAAAGGCAAGGGATATGTATATGCCAGTCCGATTGTGGGCATGCGCCAGCATTTCAACCTCGATATTTGCATCAGACCCTGCCATACCTACAAAGGGAACCCGCTCAACTTCATCCGCAGGGGTTTACATGGTGAGATTGAAGAACCCGAAGTGGACGTGGTGGTATTCCGGCAGAATACAGAGGGATTGTATTGCGGAGTGGAATGGAGCAATCCGTTGGGTATTGTTTATGAAGCATTGAAAAGTCATAAAAATTTTGTGAAGAATTTTGGCATGGTCCCACCCGAAGAAATTGCCGTTTCCACGCGTATTTTCACCCGCAAGGCTACCGAAAGAATACTTCGTGCAGCTTTTGAACATGCCGCTCAAAATGGATACCGATCGGTTACACTTTGTGAAAAGCCCAACGTGATACGCGAAACATCGGGCATGATGTACAATATGGCCCGGCAAATACAACGCGAATACCCTGCCATTGAGCTGTGGAATACCAACATTGACGCGCAGATGATGTGGCTGACCAAAAATCCCGAGGACTATGGCGTGATTGTGGCCGGCAACATGTTTGGCGATATAGTTTCCGATGGATTTGCAGGGTTGATAGGAGGGCTTGGTTTCGCCTGCAGCGCCAATATCGGCGACCAGGTGGCTGTATTTGAACCCACCCATGGCTCAGCACCGAAGTATGCCGATTACCCGGTATCGATTGTGAACCCCATAGCCATGATCGAATCAGCCTGCATGATGCTCGATCACCTGAAACAGCCGGAAAGGGCTGCAAAAATCCGCAGGGCTGTTGCCTCGGTAATTGCCGAAGGCAGGGTGCGTACGTATGATATGCTGAAGATGAAGGGGAGCCCGGATGTGCTGCGCCATGGCGCTGCCTCGACAAGAGAAATGGGAGATGCGGTTATTAAAGAATTGCTAATGAACAATGAACAATGAACAAGACAAATGAAACACACAACAGCATGCAAGATATCAAGGAATTGTGGCCCGAGCTGGAATGGATTCAGGATCCGGATCTCCGGGAAAAGGTGTCCGCCACCTGGGTGCTGGCCCTGGAAAAGAGTGCGCTCAGCGCGGATGATCTGAAAAAGATTCCATTCACCTTGCTGGCTGGTCCTGATTTAAAGGTAAGCTTCATGGACCACAAGCGGGCAGTGGTGCATATAGCAAGAGACAGCGGGTTGAAGTTCAATGAGTTTTTTAAAAAAGAGATGCCGGTGCATATGGACGTGCTGATTGCCGGTGCCATATTGGCCGATGTGGGTAAATTGCTGGAATATGAAAAGGATGCAAACGGTAATTGCATCCAGGGGAAATACGGATCGTACCTGCGGCACCCTTTTTCGGGGGTGTCGCTGGCTGAGCAATGCGGTGTGCCGGCTGAGGTCTGCCATATCATTGCAGCCCATGCAGCCGAAGGCGACCTGGTAAAGCGTACCACCGAGGCGTATATTGTGCATCATGCAGATTTTATGACGTTTCTGCCGTTTAAGAGTAAAGCAGGGACAAGTGACAAGTGACGAGGGACAAGTAGGGAACGTTAAAACCTGCTTGCCGGCAGGGCCAGCGGCCAACGGCTAAAAGCTAAAAGCAAAATAATAATACAAAGCACCATGACCATCATTGAAAAAATACTGGCGAAGCATGTGAGAAGTGGCAGTGGCAGCAGCAGTGGCAGTCAGATCCCAAATCCCGTATCTCAATACACACACATCCAGGATCAAGGATCCAGTATCGAGTATCCAGTAAGCAGCAGCATTGTAAAGCCGGGGGATATTGTGGATGTGGATATTGATGTGCGCATGGCGCGCGACTTTGGCGGGGCCGGCGTGGTAAAGCACCTGGAGCAATATAACCTGGCAGTTGCCGACAGGAGTAAAACCTTTTTCACATTCGACTGCAATCCCACCGGATCGGACCAGCAATATGCCACCAACCAACAAAGATGCAGGCTTTTTGCACGGGCACATCAGATAGATGTTTATGATATCAACGCCGGAATTGGTACCCATCTGGCTATTGATGAGGGACTGGCTGTTCCGGGATCGACCCTGGTTTCAACCGATTCTCACGCCAATATCGTAGGGGCCATTGGTGCTTTCGGACAGGGAATGGGCGACAGGGATATTGCTGCTGCCTGGTCGCGCGGATCGGTATGGTTCAGGGTGCCGGAAACGGTTAAAATAACACTTACAGGAGAGCGGCCCGAAAACCTTTCGGCTAAAGATATTGTCCTGAACTTGCTGAAGGCCTTTGGAGCCGATGGGTTGTTGGGGTGCGCCGTGGAATTGTATGGCGAAGAAGTTGAAATACTTACCCTGGATGAACGGATCACCATTTCTTCAATGGCCACAGAAATGGGCGCCATTACCATCATCATCCCGCCATCGTCGGAGGTAATTGCCTGGTGTCGGGAACATTCATATCTGCCGGTCAATCCGGTTTATGCCGATCACGATGCCCGGTATAGCAGAAATATTGAGCTGGATATCAGTTTGTTTACCCCATTAGTCTCGCTTCCCGGGCAACCCCATCATGTTACCCCGGTTGCAGATCTGGGCCGGGTGAAGATTGATTCCGCTTTTGTAGGTAGCTGTACCAACGGCCGGATTAGCGACATGAAGGAGGCGGCACGTTTGCTTAAAGGAAGGAAAGTTGCCCCGGGCGTTGTGCTGAAGATTGTGCCGTCAACTGATGAAGTATGGAATGCCAGTATGCACCTGGGGTACTTCGAAATTTTCAAAGCGGCAGGTGCGCTGGTGGGTAATGCGGGATGCGCCGGTTGCGCATCGGGACAAATTGGACAGAACGGATTGGGCGAGGTGACCATCAGCACCGGCAACCGCAATTTCGCCGGGAAGCAGGGGAAGGGCGATGTATACCTGGCATCGGTTTCTACAGCTGTGGCATCGGCCATAGCCGGATATATTACTACGGCTGACAACATACCGGATCATCCGATGGTTTCAGAAGCTGGCACCGGCAGTGAATTTGCTACAGAAAAACCCCGCGCACAAAGCGGAAAATCAGTTGAACTGAAAAGCGAAAAAAGCAGGGTCATCGAAGGCAAGGTGTGGCTGATTTTGCGCAATAACATTGATACCGATATGATTTATCACAACAGGCATTTGGCAGTCACCGATATCACTGAAATGGGCCGTTATGCGCTGGGCAACCTGCAAGGCTGGGAAGATTTTCCGCAAAAGGCGCAGCCGGGAGATATACTCATTACAGGAAAAAACTTTGGTTCGGGCAGTTCCCGGCAACACGCGGTGGATTGTTTCAGTGCGCTGGGCATTAAGGCCATACTGGCCGAATCGTTTGGTGCCATCTATGAACGAAATGCCATCAATGCCGGGTTCCCGGTATTGACCTATACCAGCCTGGATGAACTGGAACTGGTTGATCGCGACCCGGTAGCTATTGATTTGGAAGGAGGTACGATTACCAACCAAAGAAATAACAAATCAGTGGCAATTGGCAGATTCTCTGAAATACAGAAAAAAATATACGAAGCGGGTGATTTGTTACTTGCGCCCTAAGTGTCAAATTATAAAGAAGGAAGCATACCATGCCAGCACAAACGGTTGCAGAAAAAATTCTCGGAGCACCAGCCGGGACCATTGTATTTCGCAGGCCCGACCTGGTGTTGAGTCACGATAATACGGCCAGCATCGAAAGCACTTTTCGAAAGATGGGGGGTGAGCGCGTTTCCGATGCCAACCAACTGGTTATTGTACTTGATCACAATGCACCTCCCACCAACAGCAAGCTGGCCAACGACTATCTTCAGATACGCAATTTTGCACACATCCAGGGTGTGAGGCGGTTTCACGATGCGGGAGAAGGCATTTGCCACCAGCTGATGAGCCGGTATGCCCGTCCGGGTCAGTTGATAGTGGGAAGCGACAGCCATACCTGCACGGCAGGGGCGTTTAACGCTTTTGCTGCCGGAATCGACCGGACTGAAACAGCAGGAATCTGGAAAACGGGTGAAACCTGGTTCAGGGTGCCACATTCCATGAAAATAGTATTCCATGGCACGTTGCCGGAACATGTGTATGCCAAGGATTTGGCTTTGTATATCATGGGTATGATCGGATCAAGCGGAGCCGACTACCTGTCCATCGAATATCATGGTGACGGGGTAAAGACGCTGGGCATTGCTGACCGGATGACCATTGCCAACCTGGCATCGGAAATGGGTGCAAAAAATGCAGTTTTTCCTGCTGATGAGGTGCTTTCTGACTTTCTGGGTGAAGAAATCAACGGCATATGGGCCGATGCAGCAGCGCGCTATGTGAAAACCATTGAAATCAAACTGAATGAATTGTATCCGCTGGTGGCCTGTCCGCATCATGTAGATCATGTGAAAAGCGTGGATGAAGTTGCCGGAACGCCAATAGGGCAGGCCCTGATAGGTACCTGTACCAACGGCAGAATTGAAGACCTGCGGGAGGCCGCTGCCCTGCTCAAAGGAAAGCGGGTAGCTGATGATGTGCAGTTGCTGATTGCCCCTGCATCGCGTGATATTTATTTACAGGCGGTGCAGGAAGGGCTGGTGGAAATATTTCTGCAGGCCGGGGCCAATCTGCTCAGTCCTTCATGCGGCCCATGCCTGGGAACAGGGCAGGGAATTCCCCCCGATGGCATCAATGTAATTTCCACTGCAAACCGGAATTTTCTGGGGCGAATGGGCAACCCCAAAGCATCAATATACCTGGCTTCGCCGGCCACAGTGGCGCTTTCTGCCGTTCATGGCAGCATTACTTCTCCCATGTTACGACGTATCAGGGATAAGTATCCTTACCAGATTGTGCAAAGCGCTACCGTGGTGATTGCTGAATCGGATAACCGCTATGTAAATGGCGTATGGGATTATCACGATGCCCACAACCTGAATACCGATCAGCTGTTTGCCGGCAACCTTACCTATGAGATCAACAGCGCGCAACCCGATAAGATAGTACCCCATTTGCTGAAAGGTTTTGATGCGAACTTTTCGGGTAAGGCAAAAAAAGGCGATGTCATGATTTGCGGGGAGAATTTCGGGTGCGGCAGTTCCAGGGAGCATCCTGCAGCAGGACTGGCCTATGCGGGAATTGCCGCAGTTCTTGTGAAATCGGTGTCGCGCATTTTCTTCCGTTCGGCAATTAATCAGGGACTGCCTATTTTGGTTGTTCCCGAAGCAGTTGACGCTTATCAGCAGGGAGATACAGTGGAAGTGGATATGCATAAGGGCATCATAGAGGTTGGCAGCCGGAAGTTTCATTTTGCTGCTCTTCCCGGGAAAATGAGGGATATACTTGAAGCAGGCGGATTGGTGAAGGCGCTGAGCAGTAACAATTAATAATAGATGAATTAAGGAATACACCATAAATAAATCAGAAGCGCTATGACAACAGATATGCAAAACACACTCAGGCAGCTGGGTATCATGGATGTAAATCCAGGGATCTGTACCGGTACCCTGTGGCACGAAACCGCAGGAGAAAGGCTTACTTCTTATTCCCCGGCAGATGGAGGTCCTATAGCCGAAATACAGCAGGCCACCAGGACGGATTATGACCGGCTGGTATTACAGGCATCGGAAGCTTTCAAAAGCTGGCGCATGGTTCCGGCGCCCAAAAGAGGGGAGATTGTCAGGCAGATTAGTCTTGAACTAAGGAAAAACAAGGAAGCCTTGGGCAGGCTGGTGAGCTGGGAGATGGGAAAGATTCTTCAGGAGGGGCTCGGCGAGGTGCAGGAGATGATTGACATTTGTGATTTTGCAGTGGGACTCTCCCGCCAGCTTTATGGGCTTACCATGCATTCCGAGCGCCCGGGGCACCGGATGTATGAGCAATACCATCCGCTGGGCGTTATAGGGGTGGTTTCATCGTTTAATTTCCCTGTCGCGGTTTGGTCGTGGAATGCCATGATAGCCCTGGTGTGTGGCGATACGGTGTTGTGGAAACCATCATCGAAGGTACTGTTATGCGCCATTGCAGTGCACCGGATCATATCAGGCGTACTGAAAGAGAACAGCGTTCCCGAAGGAGTGCTGAACCTGGTAGCTGCCAGCTCGAAATACCTGGGTGAAGATTTGTTCAGGGACAGGAACCTGCCGCTGGTATCATTCACCGGATCTACAAAAATTGGCAAACTCGCAGGCCGCCTGGTGGGTGAGCGACTGGGTCGTGCAATCCTGGAACTGGGAGGAAACAATGCCATTATAATCACCCCGGGTGCAAATATGGAAATGGCTTTGCGGGCTGTGGTGTTTGGCGCTGTAGGTACTACCGGACAACGTTGTACATCCACACGACGTATTATTTTGCATGATTCGGTTTTTGAAGCATTCAGCAACAGGTTGGTAAAGGCATATAAAGGACTGGTTATCGGTGATCCGCTGGATGTGAAGACACATATAGGACCGTTGATTGACAAAAAGGCCACAGAGAATTTTTTCACTGCCATTGAAAAGGTAAAAAATGCCGGCGGAAAGATCCTGTATGGCGGAATACCCTATGAGAACAGCAATTGCAAATCGGGTTGCTATGTGGTGCCCTGCCTGGCCGAAGTGGAAAATCACTATCCTGTTGTGCAGGAAGAAACCTTTGCGCCCCTGCTTTATCTGATCAGGTATAAACGTTTTGAAGAAGCACTATCTTTACATAATGCCGTACCCCAGGGATTGTCGTCGGCCATTTTTTCGAACAGCCTGCAGGAAACCGAAGCCTTTCTTTCGCATGCCGGATCGGATTGCGGCATTGCCAATGTGAACATCGGCACTTCGGGAGCAGAAATAGGCGGAGCTTTTGGTGGAGAAAAAGATACCGGTGGCGGTCGCGAATCGGGTTCCGATGCCTGGAAGGCCTATATGCGCCGGCAGACCAATACGATCAATTTCAGCAGTGATTTGCCATTGGCACAGGGGATTGAGTTTAATGTTTAGGAAGATACTAGAACCAAGAGCTAAGAACCAAGACAGGGACGAGTGACAAGACAAGTAGCTGCAGTAGCAGCGGCAGTGGCAGTTAGACTGCATGACTTAGAAGACCAGCAGACCAGTAGACCAGTAGACCAGCAGACCTGCCTACGCTGAAGCTCCGGCAGGCAAGCCAGCAGACTTAGCAGACCCGAAAATATGCAGCAACGATTCTGATTTTTTACATGAATAACCGAATTATGAAGATAGGCATACTCCGAGAGACGAAACTGCCCGTTGATACACGGGTGCCACTGATACCTCAACAGTGCAGGATGATTCGGGAAGAATTTCCC
Organism: Bacteroidales bacterium; assembly: GCA_016926375.1. Classification (GTDB taxonomy): domain Bacteria; phylum Bacteroidota; class Bacteroidia; order Bacteroidales; family UBA10428; genus UBA5072. The sequence goes on along the minus strand of JAFGOR010000155.1, from coordinate 2,837 downwards.
GGGGTGGAGGTCATTGTTCAGCCTTCGCCTGTCCGCTGTTATTCCGACGCCGCTTACCGTAAAGAAGGCGTACTGGTTGTTGAAAATCTCGAAGGTTGCGATGTATTGCTGGGCATCAAGGAAGTAGATCCGGCTGCACTGATGGCCGGAAAAACCTATTTGTTTTTTTCGCACACCATAAAAAAGCAACCGCACAACAAAAAATTGTTAAAAACGATACTCGACAAGCACATCAAATTGATCGATTACGAGATACTAACAGACAGCAGGGGAATCCGGGTTATTGGATTTGGCAGGTGGGCCGGCTTAATTGGGGCATATGAAGGTATGCGCGCATTGAGTATACGACACAAAATTCCCGGTTTGATTAGGGCAGCTGAATGTGCGGGGTTGAAAGATATGATGAACAGGGCGTCGCAGTTAACATTGCCTCCCTGGAGAATTGTAGTTACCGGCGACGGACGGGTAGCAGGCGGCGTGGAGGAAATGATGCTTGCTTTTGGGGTGCGGAAGGTAACCGTGGAGGATTACCTGGCCGGTGCGCATTCCGATTCACCAGTATATGCGCAGCTCGATTCGGGAAAGTACCATATTCACAAGTATGGAATGCCATTTGACCTGATGCACTTTTTCGCTCATCCCGGGGAATATAAGAGCAATTTTCTGCGTTTCTGCAGTAAAACCGACTTGCTGGTAATGGCAGCATACTGGGACCCGCATGCACCGGTTTTGTTTACACTTGAACAGATGCGGGAAAAGGATTTCAGCATCCGTGTTATTGCCGATATCACCTGTGATATTCAGGGATCTATTCCATCAACCCTCAGAGCTACTCATTTTCAGGAACCTTTTTACGATTTCAATCCGGCCACCGGAAGGGAAGAAAAAGCGTTCAGCAGTGACGATAATATCACGGTTATGGCCATTGACAATCTTCCCAGCGGGCTTCCGAGAGAGGCATCTGAAGACTTCGGACACAACCTGATCAAGAATGTGTTTTCACTGGTGGTCAGCGGCGATCCTGAACGGGTGATTGAAAGGGCTACCATTACCGAGGAAGGAAAACTGACAAAAGCATATCAATATCTTTCCGGTTGGGTGAACCAGCCGGATTAACAGCGTCTCTATGAAGCAAATCTTAATTATTGGATCAGGTCGTTCCTCTTCAGTGCTCATCAGGTACCTGGGGGAAAACGCGCAAAAATACGGCTATTCCATAACAGTAAGCGATCGCGATGCGAAAAGTATCGGGGAAAAAATTGCTCCCGGCGCACGAACCGTTTCCTTCGATGTTTTTAACGAGCAACAGCTGGATGAAGAAGTGCAACAAGCCGATCTGGTCATATCCATGTTACCTGCCCTGTTTCATCCGTTGGTGGCCCGGGCATGCCTGCGGCACCGCAAAAACATGCTTACCGCCTCGTATGTGTCGCCCGAAATGAACGACCTGGATGCTGAAGCAAAATCGCATAACCAGTTGTTTCTGAACGAAATGGGCGTTGATCCCGGTATTGACCACATGTCTGCCATGCGCGTGATCAATCGTTTGCGAAAGCAGGGCCTTGATTTACTGTGCTTTGAAACCTTTACCGGGGGACTGATAGCACCCGAATCCGACAACAATCCCTGGCATTACAAGATCACCTGGAATCCGCGCAATGTGGTGCTGGCCGGTCAGGGCGGTCCGGCCCGCTTTATACAGGAAGGCAGGTTTAAATACATCCCTTACCACCGGTTGTTTCGTAGAACGGAAATCATAGACATTGAAGGATATGGCAAGTTTGAGGGATATGCCAACCGCGACTCGCTGAAGTATATCGAAAAATACAATTTACAGGATGTGCCTACCGTTTACCGCGGTACCCTCAGACGCCCCGGATTTTGCAGGGCCTGGGATGTGTTTGTGCAGTTGGGTGCCACCGATGATTCTTTTACGCTACAGAACACGGAAAACATGACTTACAAGGAATTCATCAATTCATTCCTGTATTACAGCCAGAAAGATCCGGTGAAGACCAAGCTTTACCAGTACATGCATATCGACCAGGATTCGAATGTCCGCGAAAAGCTCGAATGGCTGGGTATCTTCAGTGATACCAAAATCGGCTTAAAAAATGCCACACCGGCGCAGGTGCTGGAGCAAATCATCACCCGAAAGTGGGTACTGGAGCCGGGCGACAAAGACATGCTGGTGATGTGGCATAAATTTATCTACCGCACTCCCGGGGCCGAAAAACGCACCCTGCTTACCGCATCGATGGTGGTGCTGGGCGACGACCCGGTGAATACGGCAATGGCTAAAACGGTGGGATTGCCGTTGGGCATTGCTGCCAAAATGATCATCACCGGCCAGATCAAGCTGGCAGGAGTACATATTCCCACCATCCCCGAAATTTATGAGCCGGTTTTGCAGGAACTGGCACAATATGGGGTTCAGTTTGCAGAGAACCAGGGGGAGTGGAAAGGGGAGGAGTAGGTCTTCAAAGTCTTCTGAGTCTTCTAAGTCTCCTAGGTCGTGCAGTTAGAAATAGCTGTGAGCTGCGAGCTGCGAGCTTCGAGCTGTGAGCTGCGAGCTTCGAGCCCGTGGTTCGGCTTAGGCTCCCGCAGGAATGCGGGACAGGTTGTGCCCATAGCCGTCAGGCTAAGGATGTATTGTGTTGATATGCTATCATTTGCACTTTTTGATGCCAATATTATAGCAGTTGAGGCTGAACATAGTGCTATCCCCTGCCTGCCGGCAGGCAGGCCCGCTGGAGGCATAGCCATCAAGCTAATGCTCATTTATCGTTAATAATGAAGATGTTATAAGTTGTAAGATGTTTATTTACCATGATTAA
>JAFGOR010000154.1 GCA_016926375.1 Bacteroidales bacterium | reverse complement strand
CTGGCGGGCCTGCCTGCCGGCAGGCAGGGGACAATACATTTTCCAGACTCATCACAATTAATTGAAGCAAGTGCTTTGTTCAATTATGTGATTTCTATAATTTAATGACTCTGGATCTTAACTAAACCTCTTATAAAACCGCCTACTCCATCTATTCAACTGCATCTAATTATTAACTATCCTGAAATAATCGAATGTCACATCAAAAGGCGTATCGGGCTTGGTGGTGTCCGGATTAAACCAGTACGTATTCTTCATGCTTTGAATAATAACCCCGTCACAAGCAATTAGCCCTGCTTTGATATCTCTCAGCATGCCGCTGGCTACCCCAAGTTTTTCAAACGTTCCACCATTAACAGAGTAATAGCCGGTATAAGCATTTCCCTTTTTCTCGAGTTTCAGTACCAGCGTATTGTTGCCGGTAATCTCTTCCCTGAGGTTGAAAGAAGCAACTGATTTGGCAATACCGTTTTCTTCCACAACAAGATCAATGGTTCCGAATTGTATCTGTGCCCCGGAGGTATTCCATCCCGAACGGCTTGTTTTGGTAACAGCCCTGAGCATCAATTTTACAAAATTATGCTCATCCTGATAGGCTACAATTCCCGCATTCTCGGGTTGTGAAGGTACACGCGAAAAAACCATTTTTGTTTCCGCAACCCAATCGCTGTTGGCGCTTTGCAATAATACGTTTTTGGCATTGTTGCTGTTCTCTGAAATGTCGCCGGTTTCGGTAGTAATGACAAGCGATCCCGGTTTTTTCGAAAGGCTGTAGTTAGACTGGTTTTCTCTAATCCATTGCCATTGCTTACCAACCGGACCTTCAAATTCATCACTTACAGCTGGCATATCGAAATTGAGGTAATAGGTATTTTTTTCATAGGTTATGTTGTCAATAAATCTCACAATGGCTGTTCCGGGTATACCTTTTGCCTGTTCAATTTCCACTGCAATATCGCTGCTTAAAGCACCGGCCGCAATTACAGGAAGTTTTGAATTCTTCTTGAGCAGAAAACTATAGGCTTTGGTATCTTTATTGAATCCGACAATATCTTTCCCGTTTACTTTAATTGATTTTGGCGAAAGATCAGGCATTACTTTAACAGGTACATTGTTCGGCAGGGTTATACCATCAACAGTAACCTCTGCAAACAGGGATGCTGTGCCGGGGCCTATGGCCGTAACCTTGCCATTTGCGTCAACAGTAGCTACCAGAGCATTATTACTTTTATAGGCAACTTTTGCTTTTTTGATATCATAAAAGCTGTCATCTGACATGGATGCGGAAACACGCATTTGTGCCGTATTTCCGGGCCTTAATACCACCTTATCGCAATCGGCAACCACAGTGGATAATACAGCTTTGTATGCTCCATTCATGGTAACTTCCACAGTGCCTTTTATATCTTTTGATGAAGCACCTATTTCAAAAACATATTTACCCTGGTCGAAGGTGATTCGCTTGTTCTGCGCATCCCAAAACCAAAGATCGGCACAGTCAATATCAATATAAACGGTTTTTGTTTGTCCGCGGGGAATGGTTACACGTTTAAAGCCTTTCAAACGTTTTATGGGTCTTTCAAGCGATGCCGGGCTATCGGGAGTTTTCACGTAAACCTGTACGATCTCGTCGCCATCCACCCCACCGGTATTTTTCACATCTACAGAAACGGTTACCTTGTCGTTTGGCGCAAAACTGTTTCGGCTGATTTTGAAATTGCTGTATTCAAAGGATGTATAGGACAAGCCATAGCCAAATTCATAGGAAACGTCCTTGTTGAAGTACATGTATGTTCTGCCGTTATTGCCTGTGCCGCCCCGTATGTTGTAGTCGTTAAAATCGGGCAAATCCTGGAGCGATTTGTACCAGGTGATACTGGTTTTTCCACCTGGATTCACCTCTCCAAACAGTATTTTGGCCATAGCAGCTCCCTGTGCCTGCCCATTGTAACCTGTGAAGATTATTCCGGGTATGTTCGGATTGTTTTTGAATGATTCCACCTCAACCATACCCATACCCTGAATCACTACAATGGTATTGGAGTTTACGTTTGCAACAGACTGAATCAGCTCTGCCTGGTTGCCGGGCAGGGCAATGGAAAACCGGTCTGATTCTTCGCGGCCGGTAGACTGGTCGGTACCCACAAAAATAAGCGCTACATCTGCCGCAGCAGCCATATCAAGGGTTTCCTGATCCGTTGCAGGTACTTCACCTTCGCGATATACCAGCACAATGGTTTGAGGCCCTGTAATACCCAATGTATTCAGCTTGGCAGAAATGTTTTGTGGGCGTGCAAAATACCCCCCTTGTTGCTGGGGAGCAGCAATCGCTTTTGATGCCAATATATTGCCGGTAACTGAGCCTACGCGAACTTCAATGGTGCCACCATTACCGGAAACAGCCATATTAAAACGGATAGAATCTACGTCGGTAATATCAATGTTATTATATGAGGTCCAGTCTCCTTCTTTAATACCACGGACTGAGTTCATGCCAAACCTCGCTGAAGTAATCAAGCCATTGGCAGCTGCATCGAATTTTGTTGCATCGAATTCCTTAATATCACCGGTTTTGGTAACGGTAGAGAATTTCACCATATTGAAGAAATCTGTACGTTTGGCAGTATTGCCACCCAATTTCGATACAACCTCAATATTCAGCTTATTCTGATCAATATAGTTTTGAATTCCGGTTATCGGAGAAACTTTTAACCGGGCTTCCACTTCTCCGGAATAATCGCCCAATTCAACCTTGTTGGCCTGCGGTCCAAGAACCGCGATTTTCTTAATGCTGCCAGCACTAAGTGGAAGTGCCTTTTTACCGGTTTTGGCAACAACATTGTTTTTCAAAAGCACCGGAGTTTTGGTAGCTACTTCCAGCGCCAGGTCGTTATGCGACGGATCATTAATGATGCCTGGCTTGATCCCTGCATAAGGAACCTTACTCGGAGGGTCGAATTCTCCCAGCCTCATTCGTATGGTAAACATGTTAACCAAAGCCCTGTCCATGTCGGCTTCGGTAATTAATCCCTTTTCCAGTGACGCTATGGCACTGGCCTGGTATACGCTGCCACAATCACAGTCGACTCCCGATTTAAGCCCCATTGATGTTGCTTCTTCTGCATCTTTCGCAAAACGGTGACCGGTGAACATGTCTGATATGGCACCACAATCGCCGGTTACATAACCATCCATGCCATATGTCTTGCGGATAACCGAGTCAACATAAAATACGCTGGCCGACATCGGTATGGCATTAACAGCGTTGTAAGCGGTCATGATCGCCGGGAGGTTGTCTTTTTGGATCAAAGTCTTATAGGGAAAAATGTAGAATTCCCTGATATCGCGATCATCCATATTGGAGCTGCCATTGTGGCGGTTGAACTCGGTATTGTTGGCAAAGTAATGCTTACCGCATGGTATAGCCTTCAGGTAGGTAGGATCGTCGCCCATTAATCCACGAATGAAACCACTTCCGATTTGCGATACCAGGTAAGGGTCTTCTCCAAAAGTTTCGGCAGTGCGCCCCCACCTCGGGTCCCTAGTAGGTTCAATGACAGGCGACCAATAGGTAAGCGTGAAAATATAGTTGTGATTGAAGCCCCTGGCTTCATCAGCAATTACATTTGTTTCGCGCTTGATCAGTTCAGGGTCCCATGTACAACCCACAGCAACACTGTTTGGAAACGATGTGGCAGTCATCCCGCTGTTATCGTTTCTCCCCATAACACCATGCAGGGCCTCGCCCCATACATCATACTTTTTAACTCCCAAACGCGGAATCGGGGGCATGGTATTACCAAGCTGACTTTGCTTTTCTTCAGGTGTCATACGCGAAACCAGGTCGGCCGCACGTTCTTTAAAAGAATAAGATGTATTGAGGTAAATGGGCATCTGGGCTTTTACTGTATAGGGCAGAAAAGCAGCCAGGGTAAATCCCAGAAATACCAACATAGTAGCAAAATGCTTTTGAGAGGTATAACATGTTGTTTTACAAAGGAAGGATGATTTCTGAGCAGTATGGTTCTCATACTTTTGCGTGATTGGAGTACAGTTTTTTTTCATTTTTTGATTTTTTATCATTAGGGTGGCAATTCCTGATTGCCTTAATATTCTAACCATTGTTCTGTCCAGGTCGGGCCCTTGATATAAAACATGCCATCGCGGTATAAAACAGGTTCAAAACCCATCTGGGGTGTTTTTTCCCATGGCTGAAGATCCGGGCAATAGGGATAAGGTCGATTCTCATACATCATATAGTGACACGAACTCCACAATTTACCGTCGGGTCCTTCGAATAACGCATTATGCCCTGTTTCGCAATAAGGATCTTCGGAATCCTGGAATTTTAAATGTTCGTAACCTCCACTTACAGCAAGTTCCGGGCGGTACCCCTTTTTTCGGGTACCAAATATGGGCTCACGCGAAACAAGTTCCCAGGGACCAAGTGGTGTTTTCGATTTCAAAAGTCCAACCTCATAGCCACGTGTCCATGTAGAAAAGAACATGAAGTAGGTTCCGTCTTTCTTTATCACAAAGGGGCCTTCGATTCCTCCTACCATCCAATCCGGATAGCCGGGTTCTCTTTTATCGAGAAATTTCTGAATACTGCCCACAAGTTTTCCTGAAGTCAGGTCAATTTCAGCCTGAAAAAGCCCGTTCCCGCTGCAATACAAATAGGTTTTTCCATCCTCGTCCTCGAACAGGGTTGCATCGTTGTTGTATTGAGGCGTAAGCGGACCATTCACCAGTTCATAAGGGCCTGTAATCTGGTCAGATGCAAACAGCCAGATGCTATGCGTATTCATCCCTTTCGGATCTTCCTCTGTAACTCTCCCGCTGTTTACGGTAAGCCAGTATTTGTTTTGGATGAAGTGAATTTCAGGTGCCCAGAATCGCCCGTTATACGGACAATCGGCTGGCAGTTTTGCCGCATCAATAAGCCAGGAGTGCTGCTTCCAGTGAATCAGGTCATCTGAAACAAGCAGTCGCACACCGGGATTATGTCCGGTCCATACAGGATTTGAGGTTCCGGTGCAATACCACTTATTACCTACTTTAACAATGCAATGGTCTCGCATGGAAATGGCACTATCACGGGTAATTGGGTTGGTATACCGGAAAATGTTCCGGGTGTCGGGACCTGCTTGAGTCCTTTCAACAATTGCATCCATTTGAGCCATACTGGAAGATGACCAAATGAACAAGCCGCAAATCAGGCTCTGGATATAAGCTTTAATCGAGATCATGTTTTCAGGTTAGCTAAACAACCGGCTATTCAAAACTTACCCAGTCAATTTCAACCGGTTGATCACTTGCTGAAACCACAACCAGGTTGTGAACCCCGGGCAGTGCTTTCTTTACTTTGGCAGTGACGATATTCCATTGGCTGTTTTTGGGAATGACCACTTCAGAAAGTATGGGTCCATTGGCACTATTGAGCCTGATCTGGACACTCCCGCCCGATTCAGAACATGCATTTACCTGTATGGTTTTGACTTTTTTCATTCCAAAATCCACCGCATTGTATTGGATCCAGGCATCTTTATTATCGAAAACGGTCTTCCAGCCATTGAACCGGTATGATGTATCAATGAATTCCACTGTTGCTCCTTTTTCGCTGATGGCACTATACCTGTCGATTTCTATCTTTTTTGAAGCGCTGGTTAGTCCGACTCCGCGATGTGTGGGGATCACCTTACGGATGGTACCATCGGCATTGAAAAACAGGCTGTCGATGCAAGCCGAACGGTTTTTGTCGAATTTGGGTGAGTAGGCATTCTGATGGTAAAACAAGTACCACTGGCCATTATACTCTATAAATGAATGGTGGTTGGTCCAGCAGTTCATGGGCGATTCGTCCATAATGACGCCTGCAAATTTGAAAGGACCCAAAGGATTGTCGCCAATGGCATATTCAAGTCTTTCAATGGTGTTTTCCACATGCGGATAAGTCATGTAATAAATCCCGTTGCGCTCAAACAGCCACGGCCCTTCTTTCAGACCTTTTTGAGGAAGTTCTTTAATCACCTGCGGTTCCGAATCCAGTTCCACCATGTTATCCTTTAGTTTCGCCACAAAAATATTTCCCATCGACCAATAAATATAAGCCTGTCCGTCTTTGTCGATAAAGATGTTCGGGTCGATCCCCGGAAGATTTTTTATTGGCTCGGGTTCCGGAACATAAGGTCCTTCGGGTTTGTCGGCAATGGCCACGCCAATGCCAAACCTCCTTCTGCCGTTGACTTCTTTGGTGCCGTTGGCTGGAAAGTAAAAATAGTATTTTCCGTTCCGGAAGATGCAGTCAGGTGCCCACATACTATATGATGTGGAATCAACCCAGGGCACCTTATTCTGGCTTACAATAACACCGTGATCGGTCCAGTCGGTTAGATTATCTGATGAAAACACATGATAATCCGCCATACAAAACCAGCCCGGACGTCCCATGCCCTCTTTGGCACGGATATCATGGGAAGGAAACAAGTATACTTTTCCGTTAAAAACCCGGGCCGATGGATCGGCCGTGAATTGGTCTCTGATAATCGGATTCTGGGCAAACAGCTGATTAACAGCAAATAGGGTAATAAAACAAAAAGACAGTAATGACTTTTTCATGGGATGATATTTCATTTTAGGTTATAAACTTTATTCATAATAATTGATCAGGCAGAACGAAGACCCTTTAAAAAAGGACTAATTGTAGCTTTTATTAATCCAAAGATAATATTTTGTGTCAATAATCTATTAAACAGGAAAAAATGTACAAAACACAAAAGGTTCTTTCTATATCTTTACTATAAAGCAAGTTAGTATTTTTGCTATTATAGATAATTAAAAACAGGTAAAAGCGTGCTACTAATTTATTTTTCATTTTTTTTCAGTTCTAAGAAGGCCTATCGTTAAAACTGTTGCATATATCGTTAAACATCTGATATTTATTTTTTTTTCACGTACTACAACAAAAACAATTAATTTTGGAGCCTCTAATTTTTTAGCCTTCATCAAAATCCCACACTAATGGAAATTCAACATCAGGACCTGAGTTATGAGATTTACAAGCGATTGAAAAGTATGATTTTGTCAAATGAATTACTAGGTGGGGCAAAGCTGAAACAGGAGCATATTGCTAATTTGTTTGGGGTAAGCCGGATGCCTTTGCACCGGGCTTTTCAAATGCTGGAAAACGAAATGCTTATAGAGAGTGTTCCCCGTCGTGGGTATTTTGTGACCAAGGTCGGGATAGATCAGTTGATTGATTCTTTTGAATGTAGGGAAGCTCTTGAAGGGATGGCTGCACGCAGAGCAGCCAGGAACATTGTTAAAAACCAGTTAACCTATTTAAAATCACTTTTTGAAAAGTTCATCGACACCGATAATATCAGTATTCCTGATTACCTTGAGTCGGATCAGGAGTTTCACGATATGATCATGAAAGTCAGTGGGAACAAGGTGATTACCCGGCTGGAATTTCTCGGGCATAATACAATTCGCACATTTCGTGGCGGTATGCTTCGTCCACCCGAGGAAAGCTTACCGGAGCATATGGCCATAATTGCTGCCCTGGAAAAAGGTGATGGAGAACTGGCTGAAAAACTGGTTCGCGATCATATTCGTAAGACTATGGAACTTCTGAAAAAAAGTTATTCTGATAAACGCAAATAGAATGAGCGAATAAACATTAACTTCTTGTACATAGTAATTATTTCTATCCAACCTGAAAGCGGTTTTCCTGCAATAATTATTCCCTTCCGATTTCATAATTAATCTGATCGTTTCTTCACAGGAATATCACCAAAAAAGACCCTATTAAAAGATTTGTTTACCAGGTAATCCTATGGCCATGCTGGCCTTACAAAATCCTTTCACCCGATTATCGGTTTGATTCCAGATTAAGCCAAAGGTGCACCACAAAGGTTTTGCGACAAAAATTAGGTTTTGTTGGCTAAAAAAAGATCATTATTGTATTCTGTATACAAAAATTTATTAATTTCGTTACTAAATTTTTGTATACAATATAATGTATAAAAAGATACTATTTTGTCTTCTAAAACTGATAAAAGATAACTAAATTTAATAAGGATTAGCTGTATGAATTGCTAAGGCAGAAATGTTTGGAAATCATTGATAGATATGACACAATTAGCTGAAAAGAAAGAAATTACTGTTGCTATTGGATGCGATCCCAATGCATCAACCCTGAAAGAGATTATTATAAACCTGCTTAAAGAAATGGGATATTCGTTTACTGATTTCGGGAGTGATGATCCCATTTATGCCCGGGTAGCATTTGATGTTGGAGAAGCAGTTGCTGCTAAGTCTTTTGACAGGGGCATTCTGCTATGTGGAACGGGAATAGGCATGAGTATTGCAGCCAACAAAGTACCGGGTGTTTTTGCAGCTCTTTGTACAGATACCTATTCAGCCGAAAGAGCAATTAAAAGCAACAATTCCAATGTATTGACTCTTGGTGCCTTTACTACCGGAACCGAAGTTGCCAAACAGATCGTCAGAATCTGGATGGAATCAAGATGGCAACCGGGCACTACTTCAGAACCCAAGGTTGCCTGCTATATGGAGTATGCCAGGAAACATCAGGTTAAAGATTGAGGAGATAATACTATAATTTCAATGGGTAAAAATGAAATTTTAAACCTGGAATATACGGCACTTAATCTAAGGCGGAATATTCTACGGCTTATCAGGGCAGGAGAATCAGGACATGTTGGGGGAGCACTCTCATCTGTGGAAATACTGACAGCACTGTATTTTAATTTGCTCAAAATAGATCCTAAGAAACCGGACTGGCCTCAGCGGGATCGTTTCGTTCTGTCCGCCGGTCATAAATGTCTGGTTCTATATGCCGCATTGGCAGAAAGGGGATTCTTTGATAAATCAGTACTCGATACATACGGGGCTCTGGATTCCAGGGTTCCGGGTCATCCGAATATGCATAAACTACCGGGAGTGGAGACCAATACGGGTGCTCTGGGCCATGGATTATCCATTGCCGGAGGTATGTCTCTGGGTTTAAAACTTGACAAATCTGATTCAAAAGTATTTGTGGTAATGGGTGACGGAGAACTTGCTGAAGGTTCTAACTGGGAAGCTGCCTCTGCCGCTGCCATGCACAAGCTTGACAAACTGATTGTTTTCGTGGACAGAAACAAACTTCAAATAAGCGGACCTACTGTTGAGGTGATGAGTTATGAACCTCTCGAAGAAAGATGGAGGTCGTTCGGATGGGGTGTAAGAACCATTGATGGACATAATTTGGAAACAATCATTGATACAGTAAACCAAACTCCTTTTACAAAAGGCAAACCATCAGTAATTATAGCGGACACCCTGAAATCAAAAGGACTCAGTTTCGCAGAGGGCAAAGTCAGTTACCACTATTGGAAAGCAAAGCCCCAGGAACTTGAACAGGCAGAAAAAGATCTGGATGTTATGGAGAAACTGCTGAAAACCAAAATGGAAGAAATAGAACTATGATTAATGAATTAAAAGATCCAAGAAAGGTTTTTGGAGAGGCTGTTATGGAAGCAGCATTGGAGAATCAAAACATTGTGGTTCTCTCAGCTGACAGCAGTTCGGGTTCAGGATTGGGAAATTTCCCGGCAAAATTCCCTGACAGACATTTTGAATTTGGGATTATGGAACAAGGCGTTATTGGCTTTGCATGCGGGCTTGCCACAACCGGCAAAATACCTGTCTTTGCAGCCATTGCTCCCTTTGTTACTGCGCGTCCTTATGAAATGTTCAGGAATGATCTTGGATACATGAATCAGAATGTGAAAGTTGTGGGCCGCTGTGCCGGGCTTACTTATGATCAACTGGGTTCAACTCATCACTCACTTGATGATGTGGCAATTATCAGGACCATTCCCGGAGTTACGGTTATCAATCCCGGGGATCCGGTGACCATTGGAAAAGCTGTGCATGCTATGCTGAATCATTTAGGTCCATGCTATATGAAAATTGGAAATCCTCCGATGCCTGTTCTTTACCCTGATGATATAGAATTCAGGCTTGGAAAAGGTATTGTTATTCAGGATGGACATGACGTAGCCCTTATCGCAACGGGCACTGTGTTGTCAAAAGCCGTAGTTGCTGCTCGGCTCCTTGAGGAGGCAGGAGTCAGCGTTCGCCTCATCGATATGCATACTATCAAACCGCTGGACCACGATCTGATACTCTCCGCCGCAAGGGAAATCGGGAAAATAGTAACTGTAGAGGAGCATTTTCTGGCTGGTGGTTTGGGTAGCGCCATTGCTGAACTATGCAGTCAGGAATATCCTGCAAAAATGAAGATGATTGGTATTGACGACCTTTACGCAAGCAATGGCCCATACGAGCAATTAATAGGGAAATACGGCCTTCAGCCTGATCAGATCAAAGAAACTGTAATTCATTTCTTAACCAATAAATAGTACACTATCAACTATGAATAATTCCAGCGAAATAAAACTCTATCTTTCCATAGCAGCATTGCTCGCCATTGCTGAAATTATGTTACTTGTCACCGGAAACGGAAACCTGCCAATTTCAGGAGTGGTACTTTTCGCCATGTTTTATGCCATCACTTTCAGTGCACAGAAATCGGAGAAATTTAAAGGCCTTTCTTTTACACTCCAGATTTTTGCATTTGTTTCATTAACATTATACTTACCGCAAATATTCACCGACTGGGGTTTTAACACCAATATACTGATTGTACCATCAATTCAGGTAATCATGTTTGGCATGGGCACCAAGCTGAACCTCAAAGATTTTGTCAAGGAATTTAAGAAACCAGTTGTAGTCATAGCCGGTACTGTAATGGTATATGTTCTCATGCCCCTTGCAGCGCTTATAATTATTAAAATCTGGAATTTTCCGCCCGAAGTAGCAGCGGGTATCATTCTTGTGGGAGCTTGTCCCGGTGGTGTGGCATCAAATGTGATGACCTACCTTGCTAAAGGAAATCTTGCCCTTTCCGTAACGGTAACCACGTTTGCGACACTGCTGTCACCTGTGGTAACTCCTTTTATTATGATGATTTTTGCAGGCGAGCTTGTCGAAGTTGATGCTGTTGGCATGATGATAAGTATTGCAAATATGATCCTTATTCCAATATTCGCAGGGATCGTAGCAAATAAAATACTCTATGGAAAACTGGAATGGGTTAAGAAGGATATTAATATCATTTTGCTTGCCATAAGCACATTTGTGACAGGGTTAGTTCTCATTTTCATTCCTTTCCCCGAAGTTGTTAAATCTTTACAGACCGGTCTTATTTTGGTTGTCTGGGCGGTAGCCATCGTTTCAGTCACCATGCTAATCATGCGACGCACTAATGGACCCCGGGATTGGATGGATATTGTGCTGCCCAAATTATCTCTGGTTGCCATTATGATGTATATTGTTATTGTGGCGGCACATAACAAGGGCGCACTACTCACTATTGGCCCCACTCTGTTTCTTGCTGTCATAGCGCACAATATTATCGGATTTGCTTTAGGATATGGAACGTCAAAAGCACTGCGCCTAAGTGATGAAGATGTAAGAGCACTGACCATTGAGGTGGGTCTTAAAAATTCAGGACTTGCCGTAGGACTTGCATACGATGTGCTAAAAAGTGCAGCCGCCGCTCTTGCTCCGCTGATTTTCGGCACCTGGATGAATATAGCAGCATCATCACTGGCCAGTTTCTGGAGTCAGCGTGAACCAAAGATCAAAGCACCAGAATTGAGAAGAAATTCTTAACTTTTATTATTGGAATAGTCATTAAAATGAATAATAACAAATAAGCATACGGAGGATTAATCATGAAAATCACAAGAATGTCTAACTCACTTTGCCTTGCTTTAATTGCAGGAATAGCTTTTATTTCTTCTGCTACAGCGCAACCAACTTCTCTAACTAAGGATGAGATGTTATACTACACATCTATCTGGAAGGGTGAAAGGTTTTCGGATGGAAGACCGAAAGTCTCAGACGATCTGATTAATCGCATGCGTTACGTATCAGTTACTGAAGCCTGGCAAATTCTCAATGAACTCAGGGATACAGAAGGACAAGGCCCTGTAAGTTTTGGTGAATTCAGAAGACCTACCTATTCAAATCAGTATTACGGAGGGTTTAAAATGATCCGGGAGGAAGTCGTTATCTGTGGCAGGGCCTCCACAATCCATTTTTTACCTTACCGGCCAGATCTGAACGGACTTATTCAGGCACAGGGAGCTAAAGACGGAAGAAGCAGGGGACAATATACTTGGGGAGTGGACCAATTGCAAAAAGGGGATGTTTATGTAGCCAATGTTTGTGAAGGCATACTTGATGCCTCTCATGTTGGCGATAACCTGGGCACTACTATATGGACAAAAACCGGCAATGGTGCCGTTATCAGGGGAACGCTACGGGATCTGTATGGGAATCTTGAGGTAGATCCGCAATGGAATGTAATGGTAAGGGATTTCAGACCACAGGCAAATAGCTCTAACCTTGTAATCGGTATTAATTGTCCCATACAGGTTGGTTATGTCACTGTAATGCCCGGAGATATTGTACTTGGCACTCGTGAAGGAGTGGTATTTGTTCCACCTCAATTGGCGCAGCAGGTTGTTGAGATATCTGAAAAAACGCGTATGCAGGATGTATTCGCCCATGAAGGAGTAAGACAGGGCAGATTTACAGCACAACAAGCTGATGGTGGTTTTACTAAAGAAATGAACGAGGAATTCAATCAGTGGCTGCTCGACAATGCCGAAACAATGGGAAAATTTTTCGATGATCCTAAAACCGCCCCATCACCCGAGTTTATCAGGGCATATGTAAAGGAACGACAGGCAATGGCAGCTCCTAGAAACTAAAAGCAGCCTATTTTGCAGCAAGAAGGTTGATAAAATGACTTTGTAATTTCTATATCGGATTAATATCATTTGCATATGAATCGACGGGAAAAGCAATTACATATTGGTCGCCGTAATGCCTTGAAAATGATGGGTATTGGTTCAGCGGCCATGTTGTCAGCAGGTTTTAGTGATATTCTGGCAGCGGAACCTGCTGAACTGAAAGCTGTAGCAAAGCCATTTGCTGAAGCAGGAAAGAGTCCGGTAGCTTTTACTGCCGGAACTGATCGAATGCAAATGTTGTTCGAAGTGATCAAACCTTTCGAGGCAGAAATCAAAGCAGGTTTGAAAAAGAAACAACTTGTAATTAAGCCCAATATGGTTGTTACAAATAAAGAACTCTGTGCAACACATAAAGATGCATTGCGGGCGCTACTTGAATATGTAAAGTCATTTTACAGGGGTCAGATTGTCATTGCGGAATCGAGTGCAGTTTTTAATTCTTCTGAAGGATTTAATAATTATGGCTATGCTGATCTGGCAAAAGATTTCAATATCAAATTTATTGATCTGAACACACAAAAAACAGGCAAACCTTTTTACATAATCGACAAGAATCTGCACCTTGAACAGATTGAGATCTTTGATATGTTGACAAACCCCGATAATTATATTATATCATTATCGAGGCTTAAGACTCATAATTCAGTTGTTATGACCGGGGGTATTAAGAATATTGCTATGGCCGCGCCGCTTAACGCTCCTGCAGCAATAGACGGTGGACAGCCAAAAGGCCACAAGTGGAAAATGCATTCTGGCGGTCCAAGGTGGTTACATTATAATCTGTTTCTGATGGCCCAGCGAGTTCGACCCGATTTTACAATTATTGACGGCGTTGAGGGCATGGAAGGTGACGGCCCGATTAACGGTACGCCGGTTGATCATAGAATTGCACTGGCCGGTTTCGATGCAGTGGCAGTTGATAGTATGTGCGCAAGACTGATGGGTATTACGCTTGAAAATGTCGGGTACCTAAATTACTGTGCTTCTGCAGGTATGGGTAACTTAGATAGAAATAAAATTGAGATTATTGGTGGCAAAGATCCCGATAAGAGTGTCATTGCCTATAAATTGAGTTCTAATATCAGCAGCCAGCTTGAATGGAAAGAACCTCTTATTTTACCGGGGCAGAGTACTGGAGGTAAATAATAGCTACCAGGGTATCCTGTTGCGTTCCTTATTATTCTTTTGGAGAATAAAAGGTTCGCGGGGAAGTTCCCGTATCAGTTTTTAATCAGTCACATAACAGTCTTCGACCTATTACATTGGCACAGAAATAACTTGAAAAAATAATAATTAAAAACACATTATGTTTATGATGGATAAAAAGCTAATGGGAGTTTTCGCCCCTATTACTACCCCATTTGATGAAAATGGAGAGGTGGCATACGATAAACTCAAAGACAATATGAAATTCTATGGAAAGTCCATGCTTAAAGGCTACTTAGCTCTTGGCTCCAACGGTGAAAATAAAAGCCTTTCCAACAATGAAAAAGAGAAAGTGCTGGATACGATTATTAAAAACAAAGGTACGGACCAGGTTGTGATGGCCGGTTGTATTTTTGAATCTACCAAAGAGACAATTGAATTCGCAAAGATTGCACAGGATCTGGGTGCTGATTTCATCACACTTCTTCCGCCGTCCTATTTTAAAAAGGAAATGACTGACCCGGTACTTGTGAAGTATTTTACTGATGTAGCCAGCAGTCTTACAACTCCATGTCTTGTTTACAATGCGCCGCAATTTTGTGGCGGAACAGCTTTATCCGTTAATCTGGTTAAAGAAGTAGCAAAACACCCCAATATAATTGGAGTAAAAGATTCGTCAACCGGAAACATAGAAAGCTTTTTACTTGCGGTTAGAGATAGTTTCAATGTGATGCCGGGCTCTGCAAACTTCTTTGTAAATGGGCTCATTATGGGCGCACCTGGCGGAGTTATCTCCCTGGCCAATGTTTTTCCTGAAATAACCTGTCAATTATATGATCTTACTGTAAGCAAGCAGTACGAGGAAGCATTCAGGCTGAATGAAAGAGTCATTCAGCTCAACAAAACTGTGTCAGGTACCGGAGGTGTTGCCGCTGTAAAATATGCAATGGATCTGGCCGGCCTATTCGGTGGAAATCCAAGGTTACCATTGCTCCCTTTAGCTGATGATGTGAAAAAGAAAATAGCAGATTACCTTAAAAAAGAAAATTTAATATGAAAAAAGTACTTGTAAATGAAAAAGTAAGTTCTGATGCCTTGGATATATTAAAGAAGGCTGGTGAAGTTGTGTATATGCCATCAGGTGATCATGAGGAATTTAAGAAACTGGTCAAAGATGTAACTGCTGTGATGCTTGATACTACAATAAAATTTACACCGGAGCTCATGGACATGGCCCCTGGCTTGAAAGTGATCAGCCGTACCGGTACAGGAGTTGATAATGTTGACATTGAAGCAGCAACAAAAAGAGGAATTATGGTTTTGCACACTCCCGATGCCAATACGGTAACAGTGGCTGAACATACGGTTGCTTTCATTGGTGCGGTTACCAAACATTTACTTTTCCTGGATTCTGAGACCCGGCAGGGAAAATTCAAGACTGCAAGGAGGTATTATCTCCCGATAGATCTTGATGGCAAAACATTGGGCGTCATTGGATTTGGCCGAATCGGAAAACAGGTTGCAAAAAAATGCATGGCTGCTTTCAATATGAAAGTTATCATTTATGACCCATATATTAATGATGATGTAGTTCCTTCCGGAATATTGAGGTACAGCAATGAAGAAGACATTTACAAACAGGCAGACGTCGTTTCAATTCACGTGCCCCATAACAAGGAAACCAGTAATCATGTTGGTGAAAAACTCCTTTCGCTGATGAAACCATCGGCCTACCTGATCAATACGGCCAGAGGAAATATCATTGATGAAGCTTATGTCGTAAAAATGCTCAATGAAAACCGACTTGCCGGGGCCGCTTTTGATGTTTTGGCAAACGAGCCTCCGATTGAGAACGAAGAATTTCTTAATAGTCCAAAGACAATAATAAGTCCGCACAGCGCTGCGCTAACAAATGAATGTACAGTAAGAGTTGCATGCGAAGCGGCCACAGGTATTGTTGATTTCCTTGAAGGAAGGATGCCTAAATCAATATTCAACAGAAAAGGACTGAATCTTTAAGCGATAATAATTAATTGAACAGAAAATGAATACGGAGAAAAAATACGATCTGATCGGATTTGGAGAAGCAATGATCAGGTTCACTGCACCTGATCATGGCAGACTTGAACAATCATCACATCTTTTGGTTGCAATTGCCGCAGCAGAATTAAATGTTTCTGTAAATGTTTCTAAGCTTGGACATAAAACGGCGTGGTTATCAAAACTTGTAGATATCTGGTCAGGACAGTACATCATTAACAAGGGCAGGGAACACGGAGTTGACATGTCCGGCGTAATTCTCGTCCCATTCGATGGAAAAGGTACGGTTAGAAATGGATTATGTTACCTTGAAGTAGGCATCGGACCCAGGGCAAGCAAACAGATGTACGACAGGGCTCACTCGGCTATTAGTCTTATCAATCCAGGCGATATAAAATGGGAAGATGTCCTGCAGCAGACTAAGTGGTTCCATACCACTGGAATCACCACTGCAATTTCTGATCATGCAGCAAATGAAGCCATTGCTTCCCTGAAAATCGCCAAGAAGCTAGGTGTCACCACCAGTTTCGACCTGAATTTCAGATCGACTTTATGGAGCTCTGAAAAAGCCAAAGAAGTGATGAAGCAAGTCATGCCCTATGTGGATGTTATTATTGGCAATGAGGAAGACTTTGAAAAAATGCTGGGGATCAAAGCAGAAGGCGGAACAGAATCTTATGCTGACCTTGATCCTGAAAATTATAAAACAGTAGCCAAACAAGTTGTTAAGCTATACCCCAATGTGCAGATGGTAGGAACAACTTTAAGACATGTGAAAACAGCTCTTCTGAATGACTGGCAAACTGTGATGCTGTACAAGGATAATTTTTATACCTCAAGAAAATATGAGAATCTTGAGATTCTTGACAGAACAGGAGGCGGAGACAGCTTTGCCTCTGCACTTATATGCAGTATGCTCGAAGGAAAGGATCCCCAGGAGACAATCGAATTTTCTGCCGCCTATTCTGCACTTTGCCATGGATTTATGGGCGACTGGAATTGGGCAACAAGAGCCGAAGCAGAGAAAGTTATGAAAGGGGGAAGTGCCAGGGTAGTGAGGTGAAAAGTTGACAAGTATACTTTAATACAAGGAAAGAGTTGATTTAGGCCTGAAATTACTTAACTATTATATACTTAACCTAATTGTTTTTAACTCTAATTACTAACTTAACCATTTAACTATGAGAAAACCGATTATTTTGCTTGTATTGCTTATTATAGGCGGTATACAAGTTGCTTTTGCTCAGATAACGGTTTCCGGTAAAGTTTTTGCCTCGGCAGATAATTCCCCTATGGTAGGGGTTTCTGTTCAGGTTAAAGGTACTACTACCGGAATTATTACTGATGCAAATGGCAGGTATTCCCTGTCTGTTCCTGATGATCAGGCTGTTTTGGTCTTTTCCTTTATTGGATATGAAACTGAAGAAGTAACAGTTGGCGGACAAACAACTATTGACATTTCTCTTGAAGAAGCCGTGACCCTGGTATCGGAAATAGTTGTTACCGCTCTTGGTATCAAACGGGATGAAAAAAGTTTAGGTTATGCCGTAACGGTTGTAAAAACCGATGAAATGTCGAAAAACAAAACCATTAACCTGATGGAATCACTTGAGGGAAGTGTTTCTGGTTTGAATATTACCCCTCCTGCTGCCGGTGCCGGATCCAGTACGCAAATCCGCTTGCGCGGACAGTCTGCTTTTGAGGGTGCCAATAATGCTCCTCTGATTGTAATTAACGGATTACCCATTGACCAGGGTGCCAATGGCGTTAATGGTGCCGGAGCAATGCGTGACCTGGGTGATAATATGAACAGCATCAACCCGGACGATATTGAAACAATGACTGTATTGAAGGGGGCAACTGCTGCCGCTATTTATGGTTCACGGGCAGCAAATGGTGCTATCATCATTACCACAAAATCCGGTAAAAAAAACCAGGGAATCGGTGTTGAATATTCAGGCAGTCTTACTACACAAAAGGCCTTGAATTATATGGATGATATCCAGTATGTATACGGTCAGGGAAGATTTGGAACTAAACCAGTTTCCGCGGCTGATGCAGCTGGTACCGGTCAGTTTGGCTGGGGTGCCAAAATGGATGGCGAGCTCGTTCCCATTTTTGACGGATCCATGCAACCCTATTCACCCAATAAGGACAATCTGTTCAAATATTACAGAACCGGAAAAGTTTGGTCGAACTCCCTGGCATTTTCGGGAGGAAATGACAAAGGAAGTTTCAGGGCCTCATTTTCGAATACAGATGCCGACGGTATTGACCCATACAACGAATACAAAAAGAATATCGCCAATTTGGGCGTAAATTACAGCATTACTGAAAGGCTTAACTTTTCGGTAAACGTGAACTACACCAATGAGAAATTCATCAACCCGCCTGAAATTGGAGCACAAGGGCCTGGTGCAGTAAACTTTTTCACCCGTTTGTCTTCTTCAATTCCATTCAGCGCCCTTGAAAACAGCGCAACAAACCCGGTTACTGGTACTGAAGCACAAACTTCCGGTTTCCAGGGTACCATCCTTAATCCGATTTATGCTTATGGGGATGCAGGGCAACGCTATGAAAGAACAAACGATCGTTACCTGGGAACAGCAACCTTACGTTATGATATCACAGAATGGTTATATGCTCAAGGCAGGTTTAATTATGATTATGCCCTCACTCACACCGAGTCTAAAGTTCCGGGAGGAATAGGAACAAGCCAGCCGCTCAATGTCTCCGACGGCACCTATAAAGGAACCTACAATGTAGGTGAAGGCTGGGGAACCGACATCAATGCTGATTTCCTTGTAGGGGCAACAAAAACATTTAATAAGCTGTCTGTGGATGCAAGTTTTGGGGGAAATACATTCAGGGTAAAAAATCATAGTTTTAACCAAACAGTCACCAATTTTGTCGTCAGGGATTTCTTCTCCATTGCAAATGGGACCAACCAAACACTGAGTTATGACTATGATGAAAGCAGGGTTAATTCACTGTACGGACTGGCAGAATTTGGATACAATTCAGTTTTTTATTTGAATTTTACGGGCAGACAAGACTGGTTTTCGGTTTTGAATCCAAAAAATAATTCCAAGTTTTATTCATCTGTTTCCGGAAGTATTGTTTTCTCGGAATTTTTGAAAAATTATGAATGGCTTACTTTTGGTAAACTGAGAGGCTCATGGGCCCAGGTGGGTAGCGCAAATGGTGTGAATGTTTATGAAGGTAACCTAAGCTACAGTATTGATAACAATGCATTTAACGGACAAACATTGGCCAGAATTGCCAACACGTCTTCACCGAATCCAAATCTGCAACCATTTACCGTAACTGAAAAAGAAATTGGTTTGGATGTCAGGTTTTTCAGAAACAAATTGCATTTGGATATAGCTGCTTTTGATAAGCTGACTACCGACCAAATATTAAGTGTTCAGCTTTCCAATGCCTCCGGATTTAGCAGTTCCAAGAAGAATCTTGGTTCTTTGAAAAACCAGGGTATTGAAACCACCATTGAGTATACACCTTTTGATAACAGCAAATTCAGTTGGACATCTTCCTGGAACAATACCTATTTAAAAACAGAGGTACTCTCAGTAGGAGTGAACTCGGATGGTTCAAAAATTGAGGATTTGCTGGTAATTAACTTTAATGGTACCGGTAACGAGTTTCTCGGAGAACTGCATTACACCGTGGGAAAGGCAATGAATATGTTATATACCAGAACCTATGACCGGAATGAAAATGGCGATATCATCGTTAAAAGCAATGGCAGATTGCAGGCCACTCCCAAATATGTGCCAGTTGGAAGCTCAATACCGAAATTCACCGGTGGATGGAACAACTCTTTCAGATACAAAAATCTGACCCTTGGTATATTTATTGACTATAAGTTTGGAGGAAAGATTTTGTCATCAACCCATTTGAATTTAACCCGACAGGGATTTACCAAACTTTCGCTCGAAGGTCGCAGGGATGGTGAAAACGGTATCGTATTCCCGGGTGTTTATGATGCAGACCCTGATCCCAACGTTACTAACTGGCAACCGAATACCACTGCGGTTACAGATTTGCAGACTTTTTACGGCGATTACCGGAATCTTCAGATCGGGGATCCCTTTGTATTCAAATCCGATTTTGTTAAGCTGAGAAACATTTCTATATCCTATGATATCTCCAACGAATTAAACAGGTTGAAATTCCTCGGCTTCATTAAGGGATTGGTACTTACAGCATCCTGCCGAAATGTAGCCATTCTTTATAAGGATATTATTAACCTGGATCCTGAGGCCATTCAGTCGTCAGGAGATATGAGAGCTGGTTATGAAAATGCCTCATTGCCTACAACCCGTAATTTCATGTTTAGCATCAATGCCAAATTCTAAGGATTATGAAAAAGATAAAACAAATTATTTATTTATGCGCAATCCTGATTTTTATAGCAGGATGCGACAAGGACTTCGAGGAAGTCAATACAGATCCGTTTATAATAAATGATCTTGATCTTGGGCTGGTTTTTGCCGGATCACAACGCACTACTTTGGGTTATTGGGAAGCTGAACATACCATTGTTCAGTATTTTGTCAATCCCTTTAACGATGGCGCCACGCTGGGTTTCAATTTCAATGAGGATATTGACAACTTTCAGAATAATAGTTTCAATCAATATACAGGCGCCGTCAGAACATTTGTGCATATTCTGAACCGTTTGGAGGGAACTACTGATAAAGTAAACTTACAGAGCATTACCCGTATATGGAAAGCTTTTGTTTTCATGGATATTGTGGATCATTACGGCGATGCACCTTACTTTAATGCCGGCAAGGCTACTGAAGGTGAACAATACTTCTACCCTGCCTATGACGATGATGCAGCTATTTATGACGACCTGTATGCCGAGATAACCGAGGCATTGGATAACCTGAATCCTGATGGCGACTGGGTTTCTGCCGACCTGTTTTACGGTGCCAAGGCATACTATCCTACAACCGATGCTGCCGACCAGGTAGCCAAATGGAAGAAGCTCGGCAATTCTTTATTGCTCAGATTGGGCATGCGCTATTCCAAATTGAATACCACCAAGGCTGCATCCATTGTATCAGAAGCATTTAACGGCGGAGTAATGACATCCAACGAAGATAACGCCTTTGTGGTTTACGACGGAACTCTGTATACCAATACCAACAACAACAACCTGATCAATAACAACCCCAGGTTCTATTATGCCGCTGAACCCTTTGTAGATTATCTGAAATCTACTCTTGATCCCCGGTCGAAATACATGATTGCCTCATTTGATGAGCCCAACAATCCTTTAGGTGACCTGACACCCGATGATACCATAGCACATCAGTATGGTGTTCCGGTTGGCGTTCTTGCATCATCTCTCGCTTCAACTCCATACAGAGGAATAAAGGGTGGTGGATATAATTATTCGCAAATGAACGTGAATGTTGCGGCATCGGTATCAGCTCCTTCTTTCTGGTTAACGTATTCACAAACCTCTTTGCTTCTGGCCGAAGCAGCACACCGAGGCTGGATTGCCGGTGGTGAAACAGCTGCCCAGCAATATTATGAAGACGGAGTAAAAGCTGACATGGAAAATTATGCTTTATATTTAAGCGAAACCGGATCCAGTCTGCCTGAAGTTACCCTTACGGAAATGACTGATTATCTCGCACAACCCGGAGTGGCCTATAATGCTACTGATGCGCTGGAGCTGATCAATACCCAATACTGGGTTGCGAATTTTACAAACGCATCCGAATCATGGGCTAACTTCAGAAGAACCGGTTTCCCTGCTCTGAATCGCAACACCTTTGATGATCAGCTTTTAGAAAACGGAGGTGATGGATACGTTCATAGATTCTCGTATCCTGACGCTGAATTATCCCGGAATAAACCAAATTACGATGCAGCTGTTACTGCCATGGGTGGAATTGATAACAATATTGCCAGAGTATTCTGGGATATTCCGTAAATTACCGGCAGATTATTTTGTGGTTGATGTTTGGTTCTGAACATATTATTGACTATGGAGTCAGAGGATCTCTGACTCCATAGTTATTTGCAAATTGTCCAGTGCCTAATTTTGTAACCATTCATATACTTTCGCAAGGTATGCAGATCAATGGCCAGCAAATTCAGAAATATTTAAAAGAAATAACTTAATATACAATAAACCAATGAACTAAGACAATGAAAAACATAAATTCAAGAAGAGCATTTTTAGGTAAGGCTGCCTCTGTTGCTGCCTTAGCAACTATTTCCCCTTTGGCTGGATTTGGAAGAGGATACGAAAAAGCTATAGAAGAAACAAAGAAGTCCTCTGTTCCTTCTGATCTGAAAATTACAGAAGTAAAGTGCGGCTACATCCGGGGAAGCCTTTTTGTTAAAGTGTACACCAATCAGGACATTTATGGATGCGGTGAAGGAGTTGATGCCATTTCGGGAACTTATCACTTGGTAAATAGCATCGGGCGAAGGCTGAACGGGCAAAACCCGCTAAATGTGCACAGAATTTTTGAAGAAATACGCAGAGCCGGTTTTTTTGGCGGGGCACAAGCCGGAATGTATGTTGCAGTCCTTTCTGCATTTGAAACCGCGCTGTGGGATATTGCCGGAAAGGCGCTGAATGTTCCGGTCTATCAGTTATTGGGTGGAAAATTTCGCGATAAAGTAAGGGTTTACAGTGATACCGCACTCTACAGGTCAAATAATCCCCTGCCAAAAGAATTTGCTGATTCTGCTGTTGAAGCCGTAAAAATGGGATTCAACGCCATTAAGTTTGATATCGATCAGGCAGCCGACCCCAACCGGTTTGACCGGTACAACTGGACTGCCAGCCAGGGTGAACTGCAAAGGATGCATGACCAGTTGGCTGCCGTAAGAGAGGCCGTTGGTCCAAAGATTGATATTGCTGTTGATATGCACGGCAGGTACGATTTGAATACTGCCCTTGCAATTTCAAAAAAGGTTGAGCCATTGAACCTGCTGTGGCTGGAAGAACCGATCCCCGCAGAAAATGTAGAGGCATACAGATTGATAGCTCAGGAGACAACTACCCCGATTGCAGCAGGTGAAAATATTTATCTGGCTTATGGCTTCAGGAAATTATTGGAAATAGGCGGTGTAGAAGCTGTAATGCCGGATATGCAGAAATGCGGCGGTCTGGGTGAAGGACAACGTATAGCCAACCTGGCTAACTTGTATTACATTCCATTTGCCCCACACATGGTTGCTTCATTTCTTGGCGCCATGGCTTGTGCACATGTTTGTGTGTCGGTACCCAACTTTTTAATTATGGAGTGGCAATCCTACTTTCATACCAACCCCATGTTTAAGGAAATTGTCACCTTTGATGAAGGCGACTGGGTAAAGGATAGTTTTATTAAAGTATCTGAAAAACCAGGAATTGGTGTTGATATTAACCAGGAAGCAATGAAAAAATATGCCGTTCCAGGCGTACCATTTTTCGAATAAATTAACATGCAATAACTGCAATATTCTCTATAAAAAAAGCATCCGTATTTTCTATGGATGCTTTTTTATAGCCACATTATTGCGTAATGAATTTTCTCTATCAATCGACAAATAAAAGGGGAGCGAATTCACGAAGACTGCGTCTCCACGATTGCCATTCATGAGCAGTAAGTGGCGAAACATAGGAGGCACTGTTTATGCCGGCTTGCTGTAACAAATCTGCGGCATTCTTAACACCTTCCGACCCTCTTTCACGACTGCCGTAGCTCATAAATACGAGTTTAACCTTGGACTTGTCGGTAATTTCATTGGGAGCGATAGTACCGCCACTGAAAAGGCCAATATATGAAAACATGTCGAGATGAGCCAGTGTGACTGCTTTGGTGCACATGGCGCCCATCGAAAGTCCCGACATGCCACGATGCGCCTGATCGGCAAGTGTACGGAAGTTGTTATCGACCCAGGGGATCATATCATTCATCATCAGTTCTGCATAAGTGTCAAATGAAAAACGGAAACGCGGGGCTGCACCTGGAGCAGGTGTAGCAGGAGTAGCAGGCGTTCCTGCAGCCGGAGCAACAGATGGTGCAGCGCCGGGACGCGGAGCACCAGCTCCGAGAGCACCGGGACGAGGACCCATAGGAAATTGTGGGCCAACGGCACTGGTTTCCATCACCACAATAAACGGTTTGGCTTTCCCTTCGGCAATCAGATTGTCAAGTATCAAATTGGTTCTTCCCATCTCAATCCATACCCGTTGATCTTCGCCTCCTCCATGCTGAAGGTAAAGAACAGGATAACGGGTTGATGTATTTTTGTCATAATCGGGAGGTGTGTAAATAAAAATATGACGCCAGGATTTGGCTACCTTGGAATAATAGTTTTTTATCAGCACGTTTCCATGCGGTACGTCTTTCAATGCATAAAAACCTCCATCGGGATCAGGGATTTCAAAACCATTGCACATATGTCCGTAGCCGATGAAAGCATCGGTAGCCGGATCAAGTACAACAGCGCCATCAACAATCATCCAGTAATTGCGATAACCTGCATCCTGCGGTTCACTGGTGTACGTCCATACGCCATCATCGCCTTTGATCATATCAAACGCAACGTTGTTGATAGACACCTGAACCTTCTGTGCATCCGGCGCTCTAAAGCGGAAGGAAACCCTCGAATCGGCCTCAATACGCGGAAACTGAGCCCCAGAAAGATTGTAGGGTGAGGGGTGTGCCGTATCGGCACTAAAAACATTGGAACTTTGACCCGATTGGGCCAAACAGATTTCACTTACTGACATAGCAATCAGTAAATTAATACATAATAGTTTTTTCATAGCTGGTTTATTAGTAAACTTTTCATATTATTTAAAATAACATCTATACAAACCAATTAATTCACAACTACAAATCCGCCATTTTCAGGAATGGTCACGTCAATTTGCTGTTTTTTATCCAGCTTGGTAATGGAAACGTTTCCATTCAATTTGTCGTTGTCACAGAATAATTTGACTTCCTTACCGGCAGGGATCATGGGCAAATTCAGTTTCAGCTTCAAAATGCCCTTTTGGGCATTGACCCCGGCAATATACCATTTCTCGCCATGCCGGCGGGCAAGTACCACATACCTTCCCGGGTATCCGTCAACAAAGCGAACCTCATCCCATAAAACCGGAACATCCTTCATAAAGTTGATGGCCCAATCGGGAGCATCGGTGAGATTGTTGGGAGCCAGGGCAAAGTGCTGAACGCCGCTCTGAAACAGAATTGCTGTAGCCAGCGCAAATACATCAGATGTGATTCGGTGGCCACCCCACATTTCATCGCTGTTTTTGCTGTTGTAATATGCATTCAGCGCACTGCCGCCAAAATCCATACTACCAATGGTGTTACGTATAAAAGGGTGCAGGCAGGCATTGAAAGCTTCGGCATCGCAATTTTCCTGGGCAAAATGAAGATTCTCACTGGCCCTTACTGCCTCACTTGCCGCAAAATTGGGAAACATCCGCTCCCACCCCCGGGGTACAGTGCATCCGTGAAATATTACCATAAGGCCATAATCATTGGCATCGTAAAGAATATCCTCATACAGCTTCATGGTTACTTGCTTGTCACCGCCAAAAAAATCCACCTTGATGCCGCGTATACCAATGCTTTTCATCCAGGCCATTTCCTTCCGGCGTGAAACCGGGTTGTCCATTACACCTTTCGGACTCTGAGGCGCATCGTTCCAATACCCGTTGGAGTTGTACCAAAGAAACAGTGCAACATTTTTGCCTGTGCCATATTGGGCCAGCTCAGCTATTTTGTCGCGCCCTATTTGCGTATCCCACAGGGCATCTACCAAAACTGATTCATAGCCCATGGCAGCACTGAAATCGATATAGCGCTTCTGCTCATCAAAAGTGGTGCTTTCATCCATACCAATAATCCAGCTCCAGGAGCCACGTCCATACTGGTATTCTTTGGATGCACGATAAAGCGGTTCCACCACATCAAAGGGGATGGTGGTTTCAACTATGGGTTTCAGCGTTTCACCCAGGGTGATGGTGCGCCAGGGTGTATAACCCGGAAGTGATATTCCCGGTGACACTGTGCCATTGCCGTTGTTTTCCCCTTCCATGGGAAAACCAATGGTATATAATCCATCGGGACGCCCCATCAACCGGCTGCCGCAATAAGTACTTCTCACTCCTGTTTCCGAAATCAATACCCATCCCTGATTCGGCAACCGGAACAAACAAGGAAAGGTATACCCCTCGCCAAAGCCATTTTGTCCTGTAGGCGCATCGGCAGTATAAGAAGTCTCATAACTGGGCATGGTGCGGGCAAAACCCACCATGGGTTTGCTTTGCGGACAAAGAAAAGTAGTTGTGCTATCGGGCAATACAAAACCTGTTGCCTCTTGCTCAATAGTGCATACCAACCGTTCACCCTGCGGGTAAACCTGATACCTAAAAGCCACATCGTTGTTGCTTACCCGAAATATCACATCAAATAAAGCCTTTCCTTCTTTCAGAAAAGTAAACACGCCCTCCTGGGCTTCATAGTGAACGCTGCTTTTTTTTATGTTGGGAAGTTGATAGCTGGTTTCAATTTTTTCCTGACTTTGTTTCTCCAGCATAGTTAATTCACCGGTGAAATCACCCAGATCCGTTTTTAGTCCAAGTGGCGAATTTTTCAGAAATTGCTTGCCATTATAGGTAACCTGGTACACCGGCAGGCCATTTTCTGCTGAAACCGATACTACAAGTTTTCCGTCGGGACTTGAAATTTGATTTTCGCCGGCCTTCATCAGGCTAACGGTTAGACACAGGAAAAATGTCAATAAAGTAGTTCTATTCATATTGTTGTATTTGCCTGGTTTCTGATTAATCCTTCAAAGAAATCTCACTGTTAATATGGAAAAAGTCGAAATCGGCATAGCCACCTGGTTGACTTGATGCAGAATTAAACAAGCCGAACCGGTATCCCATGAAGTGTTGCATCAAGCTGTATTCCATTTTGAGCTGGTCACCAATTGGGATCCATTTTTTGCCATCGAGGCTGTAAAAAAAATATCCCCGGTCCGTTTTGTTTCTGAAATCACATTCGGCTTTCAGATATATGTTTTTTTGAGCGAGTGGAACACTTTGTGCTTCGATCGGCCTTCCTGAATCGGCGTTAACCATTACAATGAAAGGCATTCCGTTTTCAATTTTTACGCCCACTTGTCCGAATTTCTTTTGTAGTAAACAAAGACCAGCAAAATCACCATCTTTCATCCCGCTCATGTCAAGATATGTCGAACCTGAACATACAGGCCCAAATGTACGTTGAGTCAATGTATTTCTTGTCATCTCAAAAGATGTATCAATTCTCGCGGTGGTAAGGCGCAGATACCCTTTCCGCGCTTTAACCGACCAGAGCTTGTTGTTGGGGTTGTGATTCCATTGCCATACCAGTGGCAACGGAGCATCCTTTTTTTTGCGACTGAATTCGTCATTGGCAACAATGCCGGGAATCAATCCTTTGCTGACCGGAAGATTCAGTTTTTCAGGCACCTTCCCTTCAACACCCAGCACCGGCCAACCATCCTCCCATTTCATAGGAACCAGGTAGGGAATGCGACCAACCGAACCGAAATCGCGGAACAGGTAGGCAAACCAGTTACCTTCGGGTGTGTCAATCATTCCACCCTGAGCCACGCCCAAATCCTGCAAAACAAGCCGTCCTTCATAGGGGCCGGCTATCTTATCGGCCCTGTGCACAACCACAGTACGCATGCCGCCCCTGGGCCAGGTGATATTGAAAATATAGTATTTGCCATTAACTTTAAATAGCTGGGAACCTTCGGCACCCAGCATGATGTTATCTCCTGCAGGAAGGCTGGCATTTTCAATAAGAACCCGGTCTGTTCCGGGTTTGACGCCTGAAAGATCTTCATTTAACTCCACTATGTTGAGTCGGCCGGCGCCATAAATCAGGTACGTACGGCCATCATCATCAAAGAACAGCGTGTTGTCATGAAATGAAGGAGCAAATGAAATCTTGGTCCAGGGACCTTTTTCGATGTTCTTTGTGGAATAGATATAAGTTTTACCGGTAGTGGCAGTAAATGTAGAGACATAGTAGGTATTGTTGTGATATCGGAGGCAGCTAGCCCATGATCCTCTGCCATAGCTGCTTTTCCCGTTGTTAAGATTCAATGAATCCACATCATCAAGGATATCATAGGCATAATTCACCATTTGCCAGTTCACCAGATCCAATGATTTCATAATGGGAACACCCGGACTCATGTGCATGGTGGTGCTGCTCATGTAATACGTGTCATCCACGCGAATCATGGACATGTCAGGCACATCGGCATAAATGATTGGATTTTGCGCTTTCCCTGCCTGGCCCAAAAGCAGGAAATGGGAAGCCGATACAACCAGCTGAGCTAAAACGGAAAAACATCTTCTTCCCATCACTATCTCATTAAAATAAATTTCCTGGTAGCCACATATTTGTTGGCCTGAAGCCTGTAGTAATATTCACCATTCGGAAGCTGTTTCGCATCAAATGCTATTGTGTAGCTTCCTGCCTGTCTGTTCATGTTCTCAAGGGTCTCTATTTCCCTTCCGGCTGCGTCAAATACTTTAACAATTACCCTGGCATTTTCAGGAATGGTATAGGTAATCTGGGTGGAGTATTTGAAAGGATTTGGATAATTCTGATCCAGACCGTATCCGTCATAATGATTTTTTCCGGTTTCCACTCCGGTTATAACTGCCTCAGTGACTAACTCTATACCGGTATTTAACCCGAGGTTTCTGGAATATTGTTTGTCGGATGAATTGTCCCAGTGTTCATGTGTTCCCAGACTTTTCAGATGAATGCCATCTCCATCGGGATCGTATTTAATACCCACCGGCCACAAGGTTGTATCAGAAGCCTGGTGCAAATAATCATCAGTAGCAGGTTTCTGCGGATAGGTACCGGCACCATCTCCCAAATTGCGGGTTGCAGTGAACTCCGAACGCAGAAAATCATAACCTACCGATTCTATGGCAACCGGATCAAATGAAGCAAAGACCGACGACATCCAATCCGTATTAAACGGTGTCATGGTAAACTTTTTCGGAAAACTGATTTCCTGATCAGCTGCCCATAGGGCATCCATTAAATAGAAAAGGGTTTTTCCTCCAAGCAGACGGTGTCCCATAATATCAACCTGAACCCGGTACATTCCGTAATCGGTTCTGCTAACACCCGGCTTATTGGGCGTTTCTTCAGGATCAACCAGTCCGTTATGCAGATGCGACGCATCAGCACGGGTATGAGAACCAAAGTGATTCTTTGCAAACATGGTCACTCCGGCACGCTTATGACCCTTTAGCACGGGTATATTCAGAATGTATTCCGCATCTTCAAACAGGGTATATAAATAATCGCTGGTAACCGGGTCACCGCCTGGTCTGGCAGCATCCCAAACATCCTCGCGAAGAACCGTTCCTTTGTCGGAGTAAAAAATTCTGGCTGTTGTGCTAGCTACCACCTGCTCTCGACCCAACGATGAAAAATTATCGTGACTCACATAATGAATATCGGGAAATTCGCTGTGCCACATATCATAACAATGCTTATACGTATTTCTGAGCGGGTCACCGATATATATATCATTCTGGGCAACCCCTACCACGTTAACCAGTTGCCTCAATAAAGCAACAATTACATGTGGTGAAGTTTCAGAAATACCATACGCATAGTTTTCAACAACAGAAAGATCTGTTGTGCTGTAATTACCACCCCAGCCACTTACGTTATTGATTTTAATAAATATTTTTTCTCCCTGGCTATACACCACACTACCTTTTCCTCTTGTATTGTTGTGATATTTAAAAATTGCATCCCAGGCCTCTTCATCATTTGTCTGGCCGGTCAGTATTTGTATTGCCTGGCTCACCATGCTGTCAATGACTTCCTGGTCATTATTCTCATCCATCCACCAGGCGTGGCCAACTGAAGTCGGGTTGCAGTTTTCGTTGGTTGCATCTGGTTCATGAATCCATACCACCCTTCCCGGGAAAATACCCTTTCCCTCACCGGTAGGTGCATTGGCAATATGAACCGAATTCTGAAGAACGACATCGGCATTATTGGAATTGTCTGTAACCAGGTAAGTACCGGTAAAACCGAAGACCAAAATTGCCCCGGTCATAAAATACGGGGAAAGGAATAGTTTCTTTTTGGTTTTCAGAAAGGTTAAAGCTGATGCGGCAAGAATCGCAAAGTAAACCAAAAATCCGGATGCCAGCGGGGTTGCAGCTTTCATACAGGGATATGTTATTCTGCTGGGCTTGGGTATTACACGAAAAGCAATCCACAGTAAAGCAAGTAAACCAACTACCGGAAATAAGAACCTGTAGAATCCTCCGGGTACAATAAAACTTCTTATTTTACCGGTTTTCGGACAAATTTTTACGAATTTTTGAAAGAATGCCTGTATCATGGTCTCATTTTTATTTATGTAAACAACTCAGCAGCAACTCATCGAAAACCACACGTTGTTCTCTGGTTAATTATAGTTATTGTAAATATAAGCTTTAGTGAATATTTTTCTTAATATCCGAATGTGCTCCTGACTTTATTCTGATCACCGTTAATGACATCGCAGGTACTTTGCAATCATAGTTCTTCGAAATCTTCAGCGAAGAAACCTGCGGAATCACTTGAGTCAGATTTTCAAAAGTATTTTCTGCATCAGCCGCTCCGGTAAGCAGAGTCAGTTCAGCCTGTGACTGCAGATTTTTAAAACCCGAAAGGTTGACTTTCATAACTTTTTCATCATTTCCAGGATTCACCAGTTTCAGGATGATATCGCCGGTTTTGCTGTCGGTTACACATGAGGCAGCAAGCAATGTATCCTTTGGATCTTTTATAATAACCTTGTCGAAATACGTGTCGCCCCGGTTTGTTGAGAATAATTTCTGCACATAATAATTCGGCGTGAGACAAATGGTCAGATTGTCGAAAAATATCATATCTGTAGTCCATTGTGTAAAGCCCTTCTTTGCAAGCATTGGGGCATAGGAAGCCATGTGAACAACATCTCCGTTGCGCTCCAATCCGGTAAGGTAGGCGGCTTCGGCAATTGCATTTCTTAATTTGTTCCCCCATGAAGCATATTCACCCAGGTAAACCTTGCCTTTGGAGCGGTCGTACTTGTCGTAGCGGTATTGGTTGGCCAGGAGCCAATCGGGCTGCACATAATAATGCTCGTCAACAATGGGAATATTCATATCGTTGGCAATTTCCCAGCCTTTTTCAAAGTCCTTTCCGCTATGGAAAGGACCTGATGTTCCAATTAGTGTAATCTCAGGATATTTCTCTTTAACCGCATTGCAAATCATACGGAAACGTTCCTCAAATTCAGGCGTCATCTTGTCTTCGTTACCAATGCCCAGGTATTGAAGATTAAAAGGATCGGGGTGGCCTGCTGCAGCGCGTTTAGCGCCCCATGTGGATGTTGCCGGGCCGTTTGCCCATTCAATCAGGTCGAGTACCTCCTGAATATAACCATCCATTTCATCCATGGGGAGTGCTTTTTGGCCCGCACCACCAATAACATGTGTACCTCCTGAATTCTGACAACTTACGGCAGCGGGCAATACGGGTACAGGCTTTGCACCAATATCTTCACAGAATTGAAAGAATTCGAAATAACCCAGACCAGTTGTTTGGTGGTATCCCCAGATGTTGCGCTGTGCTTTGCGCTGCTCAACAGGGCCAATGGTGTTTTGCCAACGGTACATATTGTTCAGGCTGTTGCCGTGAACGAGGCATCCACCCGGGAACCGGATAAAACGAGGCTGTAAATCGGCCAGTTTCTGAGCCAGGTCGGCGCGCAAACCATTGGTGCGGTTTTTA
This sequence comes from Bacteroidales bacterium, assembly GCA_016926375.1. Lineage (GTDB taxonomy): Bacteria > Bacteroidota > Bacteroidia > Bacteroidales > UBA10428 > UBA5072. The sequence continues at coordinate 2,794 of JAFGOR010000154.1, read as the reverse complement.
AATGTTTCTTCAGGAAAAAGCGAAATCATATCCAGAGCCACTTCGCCACTGGTTTTTGCAAGAAGAATCAGCGAAGCGCTGTCGGCGTTTGCTGTTGCTGTTAATTGCGTTTCGTATTTATGCCATGAACCTTCGGAAACATTCATTTTACTTTGGGCCAATACCTCCCCTTTTTGTGTTTGCAGGCTCACCAGAAAATCCATTGATTTCCCGGTAAGCAATTTAGCAAACAGGGTTAAATTATATTTTTCGCCCTGTCGAACAACAATACCATCAAATCCGTAATTTTTTAACCCAACCCCTGGCTCAATATGAGCTTTAATTTGTGGATAATTGCCAATGAACTCGGCATTCAACACCACATAATGCGGATTATTGGGATGGATGGGTGCTTTTGTTTCCACACTTATCTGGCCCAGTGAATGGCCAGGTACAATAAATTCCCAGTATGAGAAGGGGTTCCAACCGCGTCGTTCCTCAGGGCTATACTCAAACGAACGGTTTTGCACCAACTCGGCATACAACCCCCCATCGGCTGCATAATTGATATCCTCAAAAAACAACCCGAAGAGGTCGGAACTGATTTTTTTCCCTTCCGGCTTTTTTTGGGCAAAAACAGCTGTGGAACCCAGCAAAAAAGCGATTGCGAGTAAACACACCTGATGCAGCCGGCTGCATGATACTTGCTTCAATGGTGATTTTGTATGCCTCATTTATACTAAAATTAGGTTATCTGATTACTGATTGGATGTACCAGGTTGGGAATCATTGGCAGCTGTTGCATACAAACCAATTAAACAGCCTGTAAAACCGCCTGCCACATTGGTTGAAAGGATATCACCCGAAACAGTACCCCCCAAATTTACAAATTCCGTTCCATTGAGGGAGTAACTGAATGTGTAATTGTCGCCGGCACCCTTTACCTGGAGTTGAACCGGAGTTTTAATATCTATCGGTGTGCTTGCCAATACTTTCGACTGCCCTTTTTCGGTCCGCTCCAGCAGCAGGTAATAAGCATCTGCTTTTTTTGTAACGCCAAACACGTAATTAAATCTTTCACTCTGCAGACAAACCAGTCCGGCCAGGTCTTTTTCTGAAACAGGTTTGTATTGCAGTGTGGTGGTGAAAGTGAAATTGCTGTGCTGTTGCCTGTAAAATAGAGTAGAAGTTGGTTTAACCTCCTTGATGTTGGTCTGAAACGGATTGATCTGCAATCCATTCTTGTTGACCGAGATGAAATTCTCGCGGGGACCTCGCAGTCCTATCCACCTGTAATCGAGCTTATCAGAGGTGAAATCCTCCGTATAGGTAAAATTACCGTTGGGCAAAAATCCCTCTTTTCCGGTTTTGTTTTCAGCCACTCCCCCTGGCATTTTCAGCTTGGGCTCCAGCGGAACCAGTCCGTTTTCAAACACCGGGAATTCACCTGTCCAGTCAACCGGTAAAATAAAGGTTTCGCGCCCGATATTCACCCGGTCCTTTTCGTTCGGACGGATGGCCAAAAACACACCGTAATACTTTCCGTCGGGTCCTGGCACCAGGTCGGCATGACCGGCCCAGTCTATCTTATTGGCCCGGTCTTTGGGGAAATACCGTTGGGTCAGAATGGGATTATTGGGTGCCGGTTTATAGGGTCCTTTCGGGTTGTCGCTTACAAAAATCACTTCACTGTGCCAATCGCCTGTACCCCCTTCAGCACACATCAGGTAATACTTGCCGTTTTTCTTATAAATATGTGGTGCTTCAATCCAGATCGGTTTCTTTGAAAGATCAACGCCGCCATCTACAATAATTTTATCGGTTCCGGCAACCACCTGATCCTTTTCCATGTCATATTCCCAGATTTTAATTACCCGGTGACCGTTATACAATTCCTTGCCCCGGTCGGGTGCGTCGTTGTGAATCACATAACCTTTCCCGTTGTCGTCAAAGAATAACGACGGATCAATGCCGCTGAAATTCAGCTTGAACGGATCGCTCCATCCCTGCATCGGGTCTTTTGTTTTTACAACAATATTGCCAAAACCTCCTGAAAACTGGGTGGTAATCATATAGAAGGTTTCGTTATTCGGGTTGTATAGTATCTGAGGTGCATAAACACCTGCGCTGATACCGCAATCTTCTACTTTTAGCTGCGAAGTACGGTCGAGTACATGACCAATCTGTTTCCAGTTTACCAGGTCGTTGGAATGAAAGATGGGTACTCCCGGGAACATGGCAAACGACGAGCATACCAGATAGTAATCATCTCCTCTCTTTGTAATGCTCGGATCGGGATAACAACCCTGCAGAATGGGATTGTAAAATTCACCGGGTTTCAAAGGAAAATTATTATACACCTGATCATCTCCCTGGTATACCACATGGGAAAACACCGGTGCATTTTTTGCGGGCTTTCCTTTGGTTGTTTTTTGAGCATGAACACTTAAAAAGGCTACAAATGCAATCAAAACAGTCAACAATGCTGTTTGTCTCAACTTCATAAAAGTGCGTTTATTTCTATTCATAATATATAAATTGTTGATCCATGATTTTGTTAATACTTCCAATGTCCTCCCCCTGCCCTCCCGATGAATCGGGACAAGCTCTCCAAAGGGACAGTGTATTTGTAATAAGCTATTATCTATTTAGAGTCTGTCAATAAAGTTGCCAAGATATCTAATAGGTCAAGTGTCTGTTCAGAGAGTTCCATTTGCAAGGCTTGTGCAGTCCGAAAATGCGGAGTTTACCAGTCGTAAATGAGCAATTTTCGGACAAGCGTAACGCAGCAAATGGGACTTTATGGACAGACACT
>JAFGOR010000153.1 GCA_016926375.1 Bacteroidales bacterium | reverse complement strand
GCCGAGTTTATTTTCTTGTGTAGCGCATGAATTGATTTTTAGCCTTTTATCAGCAGCGGCGGCTTTTTTGGTCACTTTTTGAGCTGTTGCAAAAAGTGACAAAATCAGGTAATAAATAATTTACCTGTTATTAGAAACCTGTTGAAGTATGCCTTGTAACAATTCTTATGAGAATCATAATAACGGTTCCCAATATTCAAAAAAACACCCGCCACTTGATTGTTTATTCAGTTATCTTGTGTTATTTCACTGAAGCAAAACAAGCAGCGTATGGCCAAATCCAGGGTGAAGAAAACCGAATGCCCCAACTGCGGGTATAAATTGTCACAGGCTTTTAATTACTGTCCCTCCTGCGGACAGGAAAATCATACCCATAAATTGCCCTTCAAACATTTTGTGGGCGAATTTCTGGAAACCTTATTCCATTTCGACAACAAATTGCTGGTGACACTCCGTGATTTGTTTATCCCCGGCCGCATGACGGTTAATTACAACCAGAACAAGCGGGGCCGCTATGTACCGCCCATCAGGTTATACATTTTCATCACCTTTATTTTTTTTCTGATCCTGAGTCTGTCTTCTAAGCTGGAAAAGCAACTGGAAGAAGGCGAGTCAGGGGATAGTGATTCCACCCTTATTTCAGTAAATGTTTTCGGCATAGAAGCGGATACTGCATGGTACAACAAAATACGGAATTCACAAGAGCCTGATAAGTTGATCAATGAATTCATCCACAAGGAGTATCCTGAATCAGGCTGGGTCATGAAAAAAATGATCCGGAATCTATTGTTAATCAATACAGGGCATGTTGGAAAAGAAGAGTTGATGCATAAGCTGCACAAAGCCATATCGGGATCTATGTTTGTTTTGATGCCTGTATTTGCGTTCTTCCTCTGGTTGTTTTACTGGCGAAAAAAGATATTCTACAGTGAACACCTGGTTTTTTCGCTTCATTTTCATACACTGTTGTTTATCATCTTCACGTTGTGGCTTTTGTTAAACCTGGTCAACCTGCATATAGGTTTACTGTTCCTGGCAGCCATACTAAGTTACCTGATGTGGTCACTTAAAAATGTACATCAACAGGGGTGGATGAAAACCACGATGAAGTTTCTTCTGATAACCGGGGTGTATTCCCTGTCGATTCTTTTCATACTTCTTACAGGGTTCCTATTCAGTTTTCTCATTGTCTGAAACAACAACACTTCTTATGAGCCAGTCAGGTAATTAGTAAACAACCTGCCTGCTTGTGGATATGAAATGGTTATCTTTTAAGTAAATTTGTATCTTCTATATACAAGTGATGCTTAACTTATTTAGTGTATTTGTATATCATTGATATTAAATATAATATTGTTGCTCTTTGATTTTTTGATTTAAAGAACCTGCAGTTTAATTATTCTTTGTGCCAAACCCCGAAGGGGTTCAATATCAATAACCGTGGGTGCAACCCACGGATAAAGACGGGTTCTTCCAACAGCCCCGAAAGGGTTGAATTTTCAATTAATTGCGCTATTTTCAGATTCAACCCTTTCAGTGCTGAGTTGTCAGGATTATTGATTTCCGTGGGTTTCACCCACGGTTATTCATATTAAGCCATTTCATGGCTTTAACAGTTGTTTATTAGTGCTGATTTAACTATTAATACGCAAATGATATAATTAGCCATGATTTTTTATTGTATCAGTCCTTATTTCTATTGAGCCATGAGAAGAGTATATTCCCTGATTATCATTTCGTTGTCACTGGTTGCTTGCGGCAATGATGACAACCCGGCTCCGGATAAACCGGATACTACCATGTATTTTCCTTCTAATCCGGCTTCTCCATGGGAAACAACATCCGTTTCTCAATTGGAATGGAACCAGAGTGCTGTTCAACCACTCCTGAACTACCTGGCTGAAAAAAACACCAAATCATTCATGATCCTGGTAAACGGAAGAATCGTTATGGAAGAATACTTCGATGGGCATACTGCCTCAACTGAATGGGAATGGAACAGTGCCGGTAAAACACTGGTAGGTGCAACAACAGGAATTGCACAACAGGAGTCATTGCTCAGCATCAATAACCGGGTATCGGACTATTTGGGAACCGGGTGGACAAATATGACCATGGAAAAAGAAGACCTGATCACAGTAAGGCATTTGTTGACCATGACTTCAGGGATAGATGATTCCAAGCAATTGGTGGTAAAATCTAACCTGACCTGGGTGGCCGACGCAGGCACAAGATGGGCCTACGGTAATGTATTTCAGAAATTGATCGACGTGGTTTCCCAAGCTGGTACCCTGGAGTTTGAACCGTATTTCAACGAGAAACTGAAGAACAGAATAGGCATGGATGGATACTGGAACTATGGAACTATTTTTACCATCTATCACAGCACCACAAGAGGTATGGCCCGGTTTGGACTGCTTGCGTTAAACAGGGGCAAATGGAATAACGAACAAATCATTGATGAAACTTTCTTTACCGAAAGTATGAATACATCACAGGATTATAACCTGTCATACGGCTATTTCTGGTGGTTAAACGGCAAAACGAAATACATGATACCAGGTGAACAGACGGTATTTGATGGTCCGCTGGTTCCAAACGCACCTGCAGATATGTACGCAGCCATGGGAGCAATGGACCAGAGAATTTATGTGATACCGGGCAAAAAGATGGTAGTTGTGAGAATGGGAGAAGCCTCCGACCCGGATAACCCCGACTTTGCAGTCTCAGGATTCGATAATGAACTCTGGGGAAAGATAAACGCTGTTATTGATTAGCATAGCATAACATAACAAAACAATCCCTTTACAATCATACTTATTTTGTAATGACCGTCCGGTCAACAGGAAGTCCTGTGATTTTTCGATTTCCGGCATGTACAGCTGTTATAGGCGACTATATGCATTTCTGACTTCCTAAATTTTCAATGACGACTTTAGATAAAAAACCCTTCATAAGAAGATCTCCTCTGATGTAAGGCACTACATATGCACAACAATTCCTATTTTTTATTTTGTAAGACCACTACAGGAATATTATAAAATATTAAATAATAAATAAATAGGAAATATAAAAAACACTACATTAATTTGTGCAGCAATTCGTATAGCACTATACGAACAGAACAGTAATTACATTTGTAACACTTAAACACACATGACTATGTTTAATTTCAAACACGCAAAGAAATCGATTGAACTGATCGAAGCGTTTTTGACCCTGATGGATGAGGGCTGTCTGATCTTTAAAGACGGTGTTAAAAACTACCTCTTCGGCAATCGTTCCAGCTTTGAGGATAACCTGAAAACGCTGGCCAATATTGCTTCCGAAGCCGATATTAAAAAAAGGGAGATAGAGAACATCCTCTACACCCAATCGCTCATGCCCGAGCTCAGGGCTGACATCCTCAAGCTGCTCGAGGAGTTGAACAACATTCTGGAACTGGCCAAGGCAAACCTCTTTGAGTTTGATGTTGAGGTACCTTTCATTCCCAGTGAACTCAACCAGGACCTGACCAAGCTTACCGAACTTTCAGTTTTGTCTATCGATTCCTTAATACCCGCAACCCGCGTTTTCTTCCGTGATCCGGAATCGGTAAAGGAACACCTGCACCGGGTATACCTGTATGAAAAGGAAACCGACAAACTGGCGCTTTCCATTAAGCGTAGGGTATTTCAGGATATGCCCAACATCAAGTTGAGCGAGAAAATTCACCTGCGCTACTTTACGCTCCACATTGAATTGCTGTCGGATAAGGCACAGGACGCTGCTGATGTGCTTTCGATTATGGCCATAAAACGATCGATATAGTTATGCAGTTGCTGTTGATTATATTATCAAGCGGGTTATTCCTGGGCTGGCTCCTGGGATCAAAAGACACCGTTAACTTATTTGGTTCATCGGTGAGCTCCCAAATGCTGGATATCCGGAAAGCGGCCCTGATTGCCGGAATCTTTGTGGTACTTGGGGCAGTCTTTCATGGCTCGGCCACCACGCAAACCGTGCATGAACTGGGAAACGTTACCGACCCAATGATTGCATTCCTGATTGCCCTGGTTGCTGCTATGGTTGTTTTGCTGCTGATTAAAATTAAACTGGCTGTTTCAACCAGTCAAACTGTTGTTGGGGCCATCCTCGGATGGGTGGTTTTTTCAACCGGCAGTCTGAACCTTTCCAGGGTCTCTGAATTTCTGGTGGCATGGATTATGGCGCCGGTTGCCGGCATCATCATAAGTGCCCTGCTCTTTATCTTATTCCGGTGGACCATCAGGCGGTCGAAAATTCACATGCTGCAGCTCGACGCCTGGTCGAGGGTGGGCCTGATAGCCGGCATTGCACTTTCTGCATTCGGACTGGGTGCCAATAATATTGGTAATATAGCAGGGGTTTTCTACCATTTCTCACCTGACATACAGCTCAGCTTTGGACTGTTCACTGTGAACGGATTGCAGTTCCTGAGCCTGCTTGGTGCCGTTGCCATCACAGCTGGCCTGGTTACCTACAGCTATCGTGCTTATAGCAGTCCAGGCAAAAGAGATGTGCTTTCGCTGATGCCCGAAACTGCCATTGTGGTGCTGTTTTCACAAGCTATTGTTCTGTTCCTCTTTTCATCTGCGTGGTTTAGAAACCTCGTAACCGGCAGCGGCATCCCCTGGTTTCAGTTGGTACCTGTGTCGAGCACCCAGATTGTTATTGGTGCTGTACTCGGTATCGGCCTGGTAAAAGGCGCCCGTGAGATTGACAACCGCACCCTGGCCGGTATGGGTATCGGATGGATTACCGCCCCGTTAAGCGCCGGTGTTCTTATGTACATGCTCCTGTTTTTGCTGAACCGGGTATTCGGATTACCACTCCAGAGAGAAGTGCCTTACCTGGCAACACCACTTGCAGATGGCCCCCGGACTTTTAACATGATTGTACCCGGACTGGCAGTGCTGACCATTCTTGTATTTACCGTATTTGTTTACCTCATCTTCAGACAGCAGAAAGCGCGCCTCAAAATGGAAAAGGACCTGCTGATTCAGCAGAACCAACTGTACCATTCACAAAAAGCCATGTATGAGATGGAGATGAGAACCATCAGTGTTGAAAATGAGGCTTTGAATACCAAATTGAATGTCAAGCGGAAAGAGTTTATGGACATTGCCCTGAATATAAACGAGCAACGCTTGTTCCTTGAAAAACTCTCCGCCACAGTCAACGATATTAACAATACCACCGATGGGGCAAAACGTTCGGAAATGCTCAATGATATGGCTTTGTATATCAAACAGCGCATGTCGTTTTCAAGGGAAACCAAAGAGTTCTACATGCGGGTGGAAGACATCCACAAGGATTTTCACCTGAAACTCAAATCGTCTTATCCCAATCTCACCGAGTTCGAAAAGCGACTCGCCGGCTTGTTGCGGTTGAATTTATCTACCAAGGAAATGGCGGCATTGTTGAATATTTCGCCAAAAAGTGTTGAGGTGGCGCGTTACAGGCTGAAGAAGAAATTACAATTGAGCAAAGACCAGGCATTACATGACTTCATTAGTAACCTTTAATACTAAATCTATATCATTTATGAAAATTAAAAACAACATGTTGATGGTTTTACTCCTTGTAGCTTTCTTTGGAAGCTTCCAGGCATACGGACAACACCAGGATTCTGTCCGGTATAACCAGTATGGGCAAAAGGTGACCCGTAAACCAATGACCATGGAAAACCGTGACGGAATATTGGTATTTGAAACACCCGATCAGGCTTTTCGCACCTGGTTTGACCTTCGTATCAATTTAGACGGGGCTTATTATTTCGACCAGAATGCACTTAATCCGTTGGGAAATGGATTAACCATCCGCCGTTTGCGCTTTGCCATGAAAACGGTTCTGTATGACCGGTGGACCGGTGAAGTGGATTTGAATTTTGCGGGAGGCGAACTCGACATTAAAGACGCCTTTATAGGGTATAAATGGGATGATCATAAAATGAATCTTAAGGTCGGCTATTTTAAGGAGCCCATTTCCATGGAAACTACTACTACCTCACGTTATCAAACTTTTGTAGAGGAACCTTATGTTACCACCTTTGCGCCGCAACGTCAGCTGGGTATCAATATTTGCAAGTGGGACAAAGCCTACATGGGCTTCATAGGTGTTCATTTCAACGATGTGGAAAACCTCGAAGTAACTACCTATACAAAGGATGCCAATAAGGATTACGGCACCGATGAAGGTATTTCTGTTACCGGTAAAGCCGTGGTTCGACCTGTTAATGCTGAAGGCAAACTGATACATGTGGGTGTTTCAGGTTCCTACCGCACCCCTAAAACAAGCTGGGAATTCGAAGATACGTACCGGATCTCTACCCGGGATATGACCAACATCAGCCGCAAAAAATACCTCGACACCGATGACATCCCCAACGTGGATTCACATGTGCTTTTTGGAGGTGAGCTTTCGGCCAGCCTGAACAATTTCAAGTTTTCTAGCGAGTACATGTACAGCAAAATCAACCGCAAGGCTGATAATCCCGATTATGAAGCCAGCGGTAGCTACGCTTCCTTATCCTGTTTGCTCTTTGGTGGTAAGTACAACTATAACAACGAAGAAGGCGAGTTTACCCAGGTTACCCGGGGTAATGACTGGGGCGATGTTGAAGTGGCACTGCGCTATGATTACATTAACCTGAACGATACCAAGGCAGAAATTATGGGTGGCAGCGCCAGCGGATTCACTGCAGGCATTACCTACCATATTAATTACAATACGAAGCTCATGCTCAACTACACCTACATCAATCACGACCGGTATGCAAGCGGAAAAGGAAAACTCTTTGTGGGTACTGATGAAACCGGAGAGTTGACCAAAGACTATACCCGGGTAACTGAAAAGGACGGAAAAGCAGGAGATGACTATGGATTCCTGCAGGCCCGGTTTGAATTGGATTTTTAATATCACTTTTAATAATACTTTCTGAATATGAAAACAAAATTGTTATATACCCTGCTTTCAATTGGTCTTCTGCTGCCACTTTCGTGTGTGGAAGACGAACTGTTTGAAGACAACACAGGCCCTGTTTCAGAGATTGAACTGGTGATTAATGAGGTTGCCTCCAACATGGGCGATCCGATACCCGACTGGATTGAAATTTACAATCCCTCTGCAAGCGCAATTGATATGAGCGGATTTGGCGTTTACGACAAACCCAGTGCCATTTATACATTTCCCAACGGCACAACCATACCGGCTCACGGGTATCTCGTCATTACATGCGATAAGGATCTGGCTACTGCCGACCCTGACATTTATGCCAACTTTGGAATTTCTTCGGGCGGGGAATCCGTTTTCCTTGTGGACGCTGCTGAAGTGCTTGTTGATGAGGTAGCTGTTCCGGGTCTGGACGTAGGCCTTTCCTACGCCCGGATTCCCGATGGAGGTGAAACCTTTTCAATAGCCAATCCTACCAAAGGCGCTGCCAACAGCAATACCAACGAGCCCCCTGTTATTGAGGCCGATACGCTGGTTACCGGGATGCTGAATGACAATGAGCGTTATCGTTATGATGTGGTTGTTAAGGACGCTTCGGGTGTCAGCAGTGTGAAGCTGTGGCTGGAAACAGAAGATGAGGTGTACTACCTGGATATGGCTCCCATGGGCGGTGGCGAATACAGATTGCTGCTTCCGTTGCTGTCAACAGGAAATATTGCCTATTACATTGAGGCCGAAGACGAAACCGGCCTGAAAACAAAGTTCAGACCCGAAGGTGAAGAAGCTTTTGAACTGTCCGTAATTGACGGACTTGCCATCTTCCAAAGTATTGTGCTATCAAACAGCAACCCTTCTGATGCCGAAGACATTATCATAACTGTTGATGCTTATGATAAGAGTGGATTAGAGGAAGTCCGGATCTATTACACCGTGAATAGTGAGAATTCAGACGATAAAGAAAAGATTGACCTGACCTATGTAAACGGGGTTTGGACCGATACCATCCCGGGACAGGCAGATGGTTCCGTGATCAGGTATTACCTGAGGGCCACGGATAACGCTTCATTGAAATCGTATTACCCGGTTGAAGAACTGGATGGCGAAGGCAATGTGATTGGCGATTTCGACCATGATGATGCCACTACATGGCCTCAGATCAGCGTAGCTCCACTGGTGATTTTAAACCAACTGGTAATCAATGAGATTAATGCTTCAGGAGACCCCTATGATTACATTGAGTTGTACAATGCCACCAGTGCAGCAATTGATATCAGCGGCTATAAGGTGCATGATTCAGGCGGACTGGCAGAAGCATACATCATCCCTGCTTCTACCACCATTGCTGCCGGAGGATTTTACCTGATTGAAACCGGATCCGGTGCACCCCAGGGTACATTCGGCATATCCGGCTCGGGTGAAAACATTACACTCACTGATGCTTCAGACGTTGTGATAGATCAGTTGAATAAAGAAAACTGGCCGGGAACACCACTTGTTTACAGGAAAAAAGATGGTGCTGAACTTTGGATCACAGGCGCCACAGCCACCCCGGGGTTAACCAATAATTAAAAACCTTACCTTCAGGAAGCGTAACCCGCACATAATCACCTGTTCCGGGTGGCGCTTCCTGGTTGGAAATACAGATATTATTATAAAAAAAAATTTATGGCAAAAGAAGAAATGAAGATTGGCGAGATATCCAAGCCACGGTTTGAATTCAGGTCGTTCGGACAGCATTTTGAAGACGCGGCCAAACGCATGGCCAGGCTGTCTGCTCCCGTTCCTGAAAAAGTTTGGGAAAGGTATTCTGATGAGATTTACATACTCTCGCGCACCAATGATATGAACAATACCAAAATCCGCGACGGCAAAATGGACATCAAAACCTATGTGCAAACCGTGGATGGGCTTGAGCAATGGAATCCGCTGATGAAAGGAGAATTCCCGATAAAGGCTGAGGTGCTGAAGAATGAAGTATTCCCGGCTTTCCAGGTTCAAATGCCTGCCCTGGTTAAAGATGTATATACCTTTGAGGAATTCATGGAAATGGTTTACAAGCACCCCGATCTGGCAGCCGTGAATGTGCACAAACAACGATTTGGCTATATGGTAAACAACACCATCTGCGAATTTGGTGAAGTGCTGATCAACGGCGCAAGGGTGATCACAATCAATTCGGAATCAACAGAAATTGAAGACATCAAAAAAACCATTAAGGATATTGGTCTCGAAGGCGTTGAAAACATCAATTACCTGCAGGCAATCAAGCGGGTGATTGGGATGATTCGCAAACCTTTGGCTAATTAACATAATAACAGTAAATTATATGGCACAGGAAATAGAACGTAAGTTTCTGGTAAAGGGCGATTTTAAAAAGGATGCCAGTAAAGAAACCCGGATTACCCAGGGATATTTATCCTCGGTACCTGAAAGGACTGTAAGGGTAAGGATTAAGGGCGACAAGGGTTTCATCACCATAAAGGGAATTGGCAGTGCATCCGGTGCAAGCCGCTTTGAATGGGAAAAGGAAATACCCGTTGCCGAAGTGGAATCGCTGTTGCAGATTTGTGAGCCGGGTGTGATTGATAAAACCAGATACCTGGTGAAATCGGGCAGTCATACCTTTGAGGTGGATGAGTTTTATGGCGAGAACCAGGGACTGGTGGTTGCCGAAGTTGAGCTGCAGGCCGAAGATGAGTCATTTGTAAAGCCTGCATGGCTTGGCCAGGAAGTTACCGGTGATGCCCGCTATTACAATTCCATGCTCATGAAAAATCCATTTAAAAAATGGTAATGTAAAATTCTCATATTGCTATTGTTGAGCAGGTTAGTAAGTTGATTGTTGAGTCTGGAGCGTTGAGCGTAGTCAGGAGACTGCGCTCAGCATCTGGGCTTGGACAATTGAGCGTAGTCAGGAGGCTTCGCTCAGCATGGTGACAAAGCAGGTCAATTTTAGATATTGTTTTTTAGAAAAAAGTGCTTGCTTCATTTGTTTGATATAAGACTGAAAATTGCACTGTCCCCCGCTGGCGGGGGCTGGGGGTGGATTAGAGATAGTCATTATTATCAAAAATGAGTAAACAATTCGGTTATTCTATAACCATGAAAAATAGAATGAATTCGCGTAAGTCCACCCCCTAACCCCCGCCAGCAGGCCTGCCTGCCGGTAGGCAGGGGATATCGCTATGTTCAGCCTTAGCTGATATAATATTAATATTAACATTTTCAAATGAATGGTTATCTTGACAATATAATTCTTTTGCTCGGCGTAGTTTGCAACTACGCCGGAATACATGACGAATAAATTCAATATAGTCTTAACCGACAACCGAAATCATCAATTCCACCATGTCAGACATTACACCAACACCTAAAAATACATCCTACGATCCGCTGGATATGCGCAATTACCGGATCGAAAAGCTGCCCAAAAGAGCGAAAGGCAAAATCGAGAAATGGTTGACTTACATTGGCCCTCCGCTGGCTGTTCTATGTTTTATCCTGTTTGCGTTTGTTTTCAGGCTTTCCTTTCTTGAGCATATCAATCCCGAGCAGTTGACTGATGCAGCTAAAGAAACGTTCGACAAAATTGGTGCTGCTGCGTTTTCACGAAGTAATGCTTTTATGCTGGGCATATTTCTGGCAGCGCTGATTTTGTGGATTACCGAAGCGATTCCCAATTACCTGACCTCGCTGATAGTGATTATTGCACTGGTGCTTACCGGGGTACTGCCTGAGAAGAAGGCTTACGCCCAGCTGGGGCATCCTGTAATGTGGTTGAACATCATGTCGTTTGTGCTGGCCAGCATGCTGGTTGCAACCGGTGTGGCCAAGCGTTTTGCCCTGTGGTTTATTCTGAAATTCGGGAAAAATGCATCTTCGATATTTCTGAGCTTCATTGTGATCAATGTGGTTTTGTCGGCTTTTATTTCTGCAACTACTGCCAAGGCCGCAATTCTGTTGCCGATTTTTATGGTTATTGCGGCTATTTACGGCGCCAGAGGCGGAAATAACCGCAATAATTTTGGCAGAAGCATTGTGCTGCAGAATCTTTTTTGTATCAATATCGGCGCAAGCGGCTTTTTGACCGGGTCAGGTGCTAACCTGCTTGCTGCTGCAATTATTGCCGGGGCAACAGGAAGTGCCGTTTTTTTCAGCGACTGGATGATGGCCATGTTTCCTGTTATGTTGGCCATGATGTTGCTGGGCTACATCCTGGCCATGAAGGTATTTTTTCCATTGGCACCTGACGAACGTCTTCCGCAGATTGAAGGGGGTATTGAGCGGTTGAGGGCTGAGTATGCCAAACTCGGAAAAGTAAGCCTGCCTGAGAAAAAAGCAGTCGTTATCTTCCTGCTCATTCTGGGTTTCTGGGCAACCGACAAGCTCCACGGAATAAGTCCTACTGCAGTTGCCTTTGTTGGTGCAATTGTTGCATTGCTTCCCAACATTGGCGTGGTTAAATGGAATGAAGTGGATGTTCCCTGGCACCTGATGCTTTTTTCAGCAGGCGCTTATACATTGGGATCCGGTTTGGAAGTCACCGATTTGCCGGCTATTGGCGTAAATGCATTCTTTGATCATGTTGGCATTACCGGTCAAACACCGTTTTGGGTACTGCACCTGTTGTTAACCGGCGTCATGGTTTTGAGCGCCCTGTTGTTTCAGTCGAAAACCATGCGGGCCATGATATTTGTTCCCATTGCCATTGGCGTTGCCAACCGTTTTAGTTTTAGCGTTATCAGCCTGGCACTGCCTGTAGCCTTTATGATTGAACATGTGTACGTATTGCCATTCAACAGCAAGCCGGCGGCACTTTTATATGAAACCGACCAGTACAGCATGGGTGATACTTTTAAATTCGGATTTACCCTCATGATTGCCGGTTGGATACTGAATATCATTGCCGGTGAAACCTGGTTCCGATTTTTGGGTATAACACCTGACGGCGTATTTAATTTGTTTTAAGATTATATTTGGTTTCATCATAGGATAATCGGAGCATGCTAACCCGGATTTACAATAACCTGGTGAATGGCCTGAGCTTTACCGGTGAACTCCGGTCGCTCCGCCATAAAATCAATATCAGCATTGATTTGCCGGAATATATTGAGGAATTGCCCGACTCGCATCCTAAGGGTTTCATCAAGGAATTCAGAAAAAGAAGAACTACCATTGCCGAAACCTACCTGCGGATAACCAAAAGCCTCGATTCGGCCCGCTACAGTCAGCGGGTTCAGGCATTGCGACTGCTTGCCGAGCACATCACCTATTCCCGGTCGCTGAAGATGCCGCTGAATGCCGCACGGGTACAGCTGGCCATTATGAAATCCGTGGTTCAAAACCGCAGCGACAAAAGGAAGCAGCTCGAGCTGATGCACGACTTTTCCGTTTCGTCATTCGGCCACCCACGGGCCATCAGATATTACCTGAGGAAGTTCAACCTGGTGGAAGTCCCTGAAACCGGAAAGGAGCTTTGCGATCTGAATATGGGGTGGGATTTTCATGTACACGATAAAACCTCTTATGGATATAAACTTCCGTCACAGCTGATCATTGATGCTTTCATCAAAGGGATATCGGAATTAACCGTTGTTTACAATAATCTCGATGAGCCCAATGCGGTAAAAGAAGTGCTGGAAGCCGGTAAAATCATGGGAATTAAGGTGAATATCGCTCTTGAATTCAGTGCCATGAATGAAGGCAGGCGTTTTCACCTCATGTATACATTACCCGAGTTTTCAAGCAAAAAAGGCCGGTTTAAAAAATTCCTCAAACAGCGCTCCAATGGTTTGGAAGCTTTTCTTGATGAGCTGGAAGCCAACGAAAGAAATCGCCGCAAAAACCTGCGTCACCTGATTGAGCAGTTTAACAAGGTGCACTTGGCAGAAATCAATGCAGGTTATGAGTCGGGTTCAGTTTATTACCTGAACCCTGTTTCTATTGATGATGATAAAGGCAATATGTGGAGCAGCATATTCTCG
>JAFGOR010000152.1 GCA_016926375.1 Bacteroidales bacterium | reverse complement strand
TTTAGGGCTTGCTGCCGGTAAGCTTTCTTAATTTCTTCGTTGCTGGCGTTTTTATCGACTTCCAGAACTTTATAAGCCCAGTCGGATGTTTTTACCAGCATGTTCTTCAGTGATTGGCTATCAGAGGAATTGATACCCAAATCCATGGCTATCTGATCGAGCTGATTGATTTCAGATTCGGTAATGGATCCATCAGACAGAGCGATACCATAAATCAGGTGCATCAACTGCAGTCGTGAAGGATAATCCATCCGGGTGCGGATCTGTCTGGTTACATCCTTGAGAGGTATGTCCTGTTTGAGAATATTCTGCAATATCTTGAGCATTTCCACAGTTTCCTCTTTTCCAAAGGTCCGGGTGAGGTAACTTTTTACAAAAGTCAGTTCGGATTTCATCACCCGCTGATCGGCTTTCATTACGGCTGCCATAATTACCAGCAAACTAACCACGAAGTCGCCTGTGGTCGTATCCGGTTGATTTTGTTCAAATCGCTCCAGGTTGGATACATCCACAAAGGTTCCCAGGGCAAAACCTATAATTGCTCCGATGGGTCCTCCTATCGTCCACCCAAGCCCGGCGCCAATCCATTTGCCAAATTTTCTCATGAGAAGGGATTGTTAATCAATATTTTTTAATTCCCGATGAAGCCGTAATATTTGTGGCAAAATGGGTTTTATTCCATCATTGTCGATCACATAATGCGAGCGTACGGTTTTTTCAGGGTCGGTTAACTGGTTATTTATAATTGCCCTTATTTTTTCCAATGTCATTTGATTACGCGAAAGGATCCTTTGAATGCGTATATCTTCGGGTGAGATAACCGTAACATATTTGTCGAACATCAGGTAAGCCTTACTCTCAAATAGTATGGCGCTCTCCTGGATCACATAGGCATGATGTGTTTTATCGCTGCACCATAGGAGGAAATCCCCGGCAACCTTAGGGTGGATGATCTGATTTACTTTTTCGAGAAGAGATTTATCGTTGAAAATCAGAGCCGACATTTTGGTCCGGTTCAGCACTCGGCCGCTGTAAATATCGCTGCCTAAAAGTGCGGTAAGATTATACCTGATCCCGGGATCCGACTCACTCAGGCGCCTGGCTGCTGAATCAGCATCATATATTGGTGCTCCGAGTTTTGAGAAGACCTGACAGACCAGTGATTTTCCGCTGCCAATCCCTCCTGTTATACCGACCTTTATCATTTCCGGGTAATTAAAAACTCAGTTTCTTTTGGATTAAAGCGAACATTGCTGATGATTCCCGG
This sequence comes from Bacteroidales bacterium, assembly GCA_016926375.1. GTDB lineage: Bacteria > Bacteroidota > Bacteroidia > Bacteroidales > UBA10428 > UBA5072. The sequence continues at coordinate 12,204 of JAFGOR010000152.1, read as the reverse complement.
AGTATCGGTGAGAAAAACACTCAGGCGGCTAATCTGTCCTTTCCGAAGAGCATTATAATCAATATGGGGTACCGGCGGATTTTTTGTTAATTTATTGTAATTGCTCAGGCAGATATTGTAGGTTAAGGTTACCTGCCCGGGAATTGCTATCAGATTCAATGAATCGGGCACATTTACAGGAACAATGGTAACGTTTTCGTCTACCTCAGTGAACCGGTCTACCGGTAAAGTTACCTGAACTTCCTGTTGCGAATAGGCAACCATGTTTATGGGTTTCAGGGCGCATTGCGCCTGTGCTGTATCGGACAGATTGGTAAACCGTATCGGTTTGGTGTCAATACCAGTCAGTTTTCTAATTATAGTGCCCGGACCAGAAATGATGATGCTGTCAGGAGTTACAACAATACTGCCGTTTTTCATAAACTGCTTCTGATAGAACTTATCATGCATATCCAGTATGGGCCGGACGGCCACCTTTTTTACAACCATATCCGTGAACCTGAAGAACAAGGTGTCAGGTGAAATATCCAAAATAGTAACCTGATCAAATTCAGCCGAAAGCAGATCCTTTACGGTTTCCGTAACTACATAGAAGGTATCCACGCCGATGCTGTTCAGGGAGAATGAACTTACGTTAAATTTAAGTGGAACAAGATTGAGATTGAGTTTGCTTTTCAGGATACTGAATCCGGGTGCTCTTACTCTGAGTTTAAGCCGGTCAGGCACCTGACCAAAAAGGACTTTGTTGTCGGGGAAATTCACGTATCGGACAGGGTAAGTGACCTCATCCTCATAAACTTCACCCAATGAACGTGCGAACCAGAAAGCCGTTGAAATAATTATAAAGAAAAGAAAAGTCAGCAGTTTGCGCTGCTGCAACAACTGCAAATCCTTAAATTGTTTCAGGATTCTCTGCAGGAAGGGAGGGAAACCTGTTGTATGATCATTTTCGGTATTCAAACCAACAGCGTTTAAAGTACAGGACAAATATACCTTAAACGCTGCATATTCAAATTATTATTTCTGCTGATTTTCAACATCAGTATTATCGCGCATGACCGAGCTTTTGTCAACCTTCAGCAGGATGTTATTCCCGACATCAACAGTGATTACGTTGTCGCTGATGTTGTTTATTTTTCCGTAAATACCACCGGCTGTTATGATACGGTCACCCTTTTTCAGAGAATCCCTGAAATTTTTCAGTTCCTTCTGCCTTTTCATCTGGGGACGAATCAGGAAGAAATAGAACACTACCATAATCAATAAAAGCGGAATAAGGGATGACCAGGGGCTTTGTCCCTGCTGTTGGGGAGAGGCCATTAAAACAGTTCCTAAAAAGCTATTCATCATTTAATTTATTATATTAATAATTAAGAAATTACATACTTACTACTGCAGAGGCAAAGTAACAACAATTTTATGTTCCCTGCAAATTACTACCCTTCAAGGGTCAAAAGACCGCTTGAAGGGTCAAAAGACCAGTTGAAGGGTGGCAGGCGCTACTCCCCAATCAAACCACGACCCACCTTGACGATTTTCTTTTCTTCCTTGAGGTGTTTAAAAATCTTATCGAGCAGTCCGTTGATAAAGACACTGCTTTTCTCGGTGCTGTAAAACTTGGCTATTTCAAGGTATTCGTTAATGGTGACCCGGGTGGGTATTGAAGGGAAAACAACGGCTTCGGTAATCGCCATTTCAATGATAAGCAAATCCATAAAGGCTATACGTTCGACATCCCAGTTTTCAGTAAATGATTCAACCAGTTTGCCGAATTCCTCTTTATGCAGGATTACTTTTCGGAACAATTCCCGGGCGAAGTCCTTATCGTCATCATTTTTAAAGAGCGGCATTAGCGTGGCCTTTTCGCCTTCGTTTTCATGGAATCCCTTAAGCGTTTTGGCAATCATACTGATTACGAATTCCACTTCATCATTCCAGTAAATACTTTGTTCCTCGAGAGTCTGATACAGACTTTCAGAGTTTATGATTTCTGACGTATAGACTTCCATGATCAGTTTTTTATCCAGATCATAATTTCTCCCGGCATCCTCCATATACTCTTTAAAAAAAGTCGCCATCCGGATGCGGTTATGCATTTTCTTGATGAGATCGGGAGAATTAACCCAGGATAACTTGGTCGTATTGAGGTATTGATTCAGCTGCTTATTAATCCGTATTTGCTGGATTACAAGATTATCGACAAATTTTGTATTGGGATTCAAATCTTCCCGGGTAGGAATTTTCTTTTGTCGTGCGATTTCTATGCGCGAGTTGGCATAATCGGCAATATCCACAACCAGCAACAACAGGTAATGGTATAGATCATAGGTTTTCTGGATACTAAAGAACAGTTCTTTTTCAAATCTATTGATTGAATTTTCCGCACTTTGGAAATAGGCGTACAGGAGTTGCAAAATCTTAATTCTTAATATCCTTCTGCTGATCATGATTGAAAGAACCTGGTATCTGAAACAATTTAGCCGTTTTATTGAAATGCAAAGAAAGTGAAATTTTTAGACTTTTCACGGGATTTGGAAATTTCATAATATAGTCATTTTTCGTCAAAAAAACGATAATAAATATCACTATATGAAGGTTCATGAAGAAAAATTTATATTTTTGAAATGGCTATTAATCTCTACTAAAAAACCCCTGACGTATGATTGAACAAAGGAATGAAAAAAACGAGACCGCCGAAGATTCCGAACACCGGGAAATCTTTTCCAGGGCGGTGAGAGCAGGAAAAAGAACCTATTTTTTTGATGTTAAGGCAACAAGAAGAAATGACTATTTCCTGACGATAACGGAAAGTAAGAAACGTTTTCATAAGGACGGACGCTTCTTTTTTGAAAAGCATAAAATCTTTCTTTACAAGGAGGATTTTGACAAGTTTTCGGATGGTTTTAGTGAAGTGATTGATTTTATTAAAACCGTAAAAGCTTCCGATCAGGTTATGGATCAGGCTATTACAGATGATGCCGGAAGTGCTGATGATTATACCAACGTTGAATTTGATGATCTTGAAAGTGTTGAATTCGATGAAAAGGAAAGTAAAAACTGAACTGAAAGCCATAAAAAAACCCGGAAAGTCTATTCTTTCCGGGTTTTGTTTTTTATACAGGTTTGTTGTATCATTTTGCGGATCTGAGAAATTGTTAGTTCCCTGACATTGGTAATGAAATAATCGGGATTTAAAAAATTACCATACTGGTTACATTCAAGAATCAGATTGTCGAACAATCCCTGTACAGGTACCTGCAAGGGTATCATAATGAGGACTGTACACAATTCCTTATGGAATCGGATGTATTCCAGCTCCCCTTTCGATTTTTTTACGGAAAAGCGAACTTCTTCCGAAATAATCCTTTGCTCAAAGGTTGAATAGGAGCAACCCTGGTTATTTAACAAGACGGCAAAATAGCGAAGTTTGAGTCCTTTTCCACCCAACCCGGTTGAGATAAGTACCTGACTTTTATCAAGCAGTTTGCTTTCAATTAAAAGCCTGCATTCCTGCAAAGCAAGGGTTGCCCAGTCCCGCAACTGGTCAGGTGACCCTTGAATGTATTTTTCCAGCGTCCGGTATGCTTCTATGCTGTCAATATTAGCCAGCTGAACCAACATGTGTTTCTTATCATCCAGGGTGAGATCATGCCGGAAAATAAATTCCCTGTTTTTGAGAACCTCTTCCGCATCAAAATCCGCGGTATGACTTTTGGCATAACTAAAGTATTCCATCTGAACATCAGCATCAATCTGTTGTTCGAGAATTGTAAGGTTTCCCGGAATATCGCCTAGCAACTCCTGTATTTTGTCATATATATTATCAGGCTGAGCCATGTTTGCTGAAAAATGCAAAGGTTCTCTTCTAAAGATAGAAAATGTTCTGAGATTCTCCATATAAAAAACCAAAATTCTCATCATCCTTTGTCAGGTCAGGCATCAAATTCCCCATATCTAGGTATTGCCTGTCAACTATATAAAGGGTAAAATTGCGCGATTGATTTCGCAAAATGATGGAAGGGACCAGATTATCAGAAGTAGATACAGGCGAGAGTGTTTATATATCCGGTATCCAGGGGAAAGGTGCATTCCGGCAGCGAATCGGAGAAATGGGCTTTGTCAGGGGCAGGAAAATAACGGTTGTAAAAAACGCTCCCCTGAACGATCCGATTGAGTTCAGTATTCTAGGCTACAACGTTTCATTGCGAAGGAAAGAAGCTGCACAAATTGTGGTTTCAGATCTTCAATCGGTTCTGGTTCTGAACGAGCAGGCACATGCCGGGGAAAATACTGTTTCTTCGAATAGAGCTTATAATGGACGAACCATACGGGTGGCTTTGGTGGGGAATCCCAATTCAGGCAAGACTACAATCTTCAATTATGCTTCCCGTTCACGTGAGCATGTCGGTAATTATACCGGTGTTACGGTGGGCTCCAAAACAGCTTCTTTCAGACTGGGAGATACTGTTTTTGAATTAACGGATTTGCCGGGCACTTACTCTTTATCAGCTTACTCCCCCGAAGAATTATTTGTAAGGGATTTTATGATCAGGCAAAAGCCGGATGTGGTTATCAATATAGTGGATGTCACAAATATTGAACGGAATCTTTTTCTCACAACCCAGTTAATAGACATGAATGTCAGGGTGGTGGTAGCACTGAACATGTTTGATGAACTGGTCAGAAATAAGGATAGGTTCGATTACACCAGCCTTGGCAGGATGCTGGGTATTCCGTTAATTCCCACAATCGGTGCAAGAGGGAAGGGAATACACAGGTTGTTTCAGAAGGTAGCCGATGTGTATGCAGGAAAGGACATTTACCAGCGCAGCATAAAGATCAATTATGGTTTTGAGGTGGAGCATTCCGTGGCAAAAATATCGGAGAAGATCAGTTCCACGGGCTCCCGGGTCGAGACGCCGGGGTTGTCTGAACGCTATGTCGCGCTGGCATTGCTGAACAGGGACAATACCATTGAAAATCTGATCATGCCCGCTGAACGATCAAAGGAAGTTCTGAAAACAGTGCGCGAAGAAGTCGGCAGAATTGAACAAATTATGGGAGACTCGATCGAGACTGTCTTTACGGATGCACGATATGGATTCATCGCCGGTGCTCTGAAAGAAACCTGGAAGACCGGTAAACAGGACAGAAGAAAGATGTCCGAAAGTATTGACACCCTGTTGACGAACCGTTATTTAGGATTTCCGGTCTTCCTGTTTTTTATGTGGATCATGTTTTCAGCCACTTTTAATCTGGGCGCCTATCCTCAGAATTGGATTGACAATGGGGTAGGGCTCCTGGGAGGATTTTTAAACCGGATCATGTCGGACGGTTCTCTGAAGCATTTGCTAATTGACGGCATTATCGGCGGAGTTGGCGGAGTTATCATTTTCCTGCCCAATATCCTCATCCTTTTCTTTTTCATTTCCCTGATGGAGGATACTGGTTATATGGCCCGGGCTGCATTTATTACCGACAAATTAATGCATAAGATCGGGCTGCACGGAAAATCATTTATCCCAATGATCATGGGATTCGGATGCAATGTTCCGGCGGTGATGGCCACACGCACCATCGAGAACCGCAATAATCGACTGTTGACTATGTTAATCAATCCGTTTATGAGCTGCAGCGCAAGACTCCCGGTTTATATTCTGTTGATCGGAGCAATATTCCCCGGTTTTCAAGGGACTATGTTGTTTGGCATCTACCTCACCGGTATTCTGGTTGCCATTCTGGCGGCTCTTTTATTTAAAAATACTCTGTTTCGGTCCACAGACGCACCTTTCGTTATGGAACTTCCGCCCTACAGGTTCCCAACAATTAGATCCACGCTGAAACATATGTGGTTTAAAGCTTCGCAGTACCTTAAAAAAATGGGAGGCATCATCATGATTGCTTCCATACTGATATGGGCTCTCGGACATTTTCCGGTGTCAAAAGCAGCAGATGGTACGGCAATCCCAACCACCGGTGTCAATGAAAACTCCTACATCGGGCGTGTCGGCAAATTCATTGAACCCGCTATCCGGCCGCTCGGTTTTGACTGGAGTATGGGAGTATGCCTGCTTACCGGCGTGGCTGCAAAAGAAATTGTAGTAAGTACAATGGGTGTTATATATCATTCGGAAAATGGGAATGCAGACCTGGTGAAAATGATCCAAAATGCACAGCAATTTACACCACTGGCCACGCTTTCATTCCTGATGTTCACCCTGCTGTATTTTCCTTGTATAGCTACAATTACAGCCATTCACAGTGAATCCGGGTCATGGAGATGGGCGGTTTTTTCCGTGCTGTTTAGCACCGGTCTGGCCTGGATAGCATCGTTTCTTTTGTACCAAACCGGTTTGTTGTTGATGTAAATAATGCATATGATACAGGATATCATCACCTATCTTTTAATAAGCGCATCGGCAATCTATGTCCTGTTCAACGTTTACAGGATGGTTTTTCCTGCAAGGAATAAATCAAATGCCCATTGTGCAGGTTGTGCAGGATGTCCGATGTATAGAGACGCAAAATCCTGCGTTTCCGGTTTTAAAGCAAAGTGATCCGTCCTTTTCAACTTTCCCCTTTTATCTATAAATATTGCTGGTTTGTATATTAAATTTGTTAAGGGCTTCATTTAAACTTACTTTTAATAGCGGAAGTACCATTCTGAATCTTCTTTTAACCTCATATGTAATTAACCATGAATAAAAATCCACAGAAAAAGAACCTGAAAAGCAACCGGCTATCAAGAAGAAACTTTTTGGGCACGGCAACAGCTGCTGCTGCGGCATTTACTATCATTCCCCGTCATGTTATGGGTGGCAAGGGTTACACCGCACCCAGCGATCTGATCAACGTTGCGGGCATTGGGATCGGAAGTCAGGGTGGTGGTGATATCCAGCAGATCAGTTCACCCGATGTGCCCATTGAAAGGCCGCAAAGAAATTTTAACGGCACCCCTCTTACCAAGCAGCAAATAGCCGAGCGGGAGGCCAGGATGGCTGAAATGAGGCGCAGAAATGCCCAGGCTGCGGGTGCGCCCGGCGCTCCGGCCAATACGAATGCCGTGGTGCAGATGGGAGCGGCTGAAGGGAATAAGGTGATCAAGCTTGCCAATATTTATGCCTTATGCGATGTGGATCCCAATTATGCCGGACATATTATCAAGGGTTATCCCAGGGCGAAGGTTTATTCCGACTGGCGGGAAATGCTCGACAAGGAAAAATCAATCGATGCCGTGGTCATTGGTACGCCCGATCATACCCATGCATCAATAGCAGCAGCCTTCATGCGTGCCAAAAAGCATATTTATCTGGAAAAACCAATGGCCAAAACCATTTATGAATGCCGCAAGCTGGCTGAACTGGCCAAGGAATACGACGTGGTTACCCAGATGGGAAACCAGGGCCATGCAACCGAAGGCACAAGGAGAACTGTTGAGTGGATACAATCAGGGGTAATTGGCCTTGTCAGGGAAGTACACCTGTCAACCAACCGTCCCATGGGATTCTGGCCGCAGGGAGACATCAAACGTCCTGCAGGCGTTAAAGTACCGGCTCAATTGAATTACGATGTATGGCAGGGTCCAGCCCCGGTGAGGCCTTTCAATCCGGAAACCCTGCATTTTAACTGGAGAGGCCTTTGGGATTATGGCACAGGCGCCATGGGCGATATGGGCGCTCATATCTTTGACGCTCCGATCTGGGCATTGAATCTCGGCATGCCGGCAAAAATTCAGGCAACTTCCACTCCTTACAATACGGATTACATGCCTCTGGCCGAAACCGTAGTATACGAATTCCCGGCCCGTGGCAATATGCCGGCTGTGAAGGTGACCTGGTGCGATGGCGGACTTCGGCCTGCTCGGCCCGAGGGACTTGAAGACGGTCGAGCCATGCGGGATGCCACCTATATTGGATTCAACGGAATAATTACCCACGGCAGTCATGGCGCTATGCCTGAACTTATACCTGCAGATAAGGGTTTCAACGGACCAGATCCCTGGTTGCCGCGCACCGGCAATATTTTTGAGGACTGGATCGATGCCATTAAAAACGGCAAGAAATCATGCAATGATTTCTCCATTGCCTCAAAACTGACTGAGATCATGCTGCTGACGAATATCGCTGTTCTTCACCAGAGAGCAAACAAAACACTGGAATATGATGCCGTAAATATGAAAATCACAAATCATCCGGAAGCCAACAGCTTGTTCCATTATGAATACAGGAGTGGATGGAGTTTATAGGCCTAAGACCTATGGCCTACAGCCTACAGCCTACTAAAGAATTATTTCACTAAACTTATAAAACATGAACTATGGAAAATAAAAAAGTCGGGGTCTCCAGAAGAAAGTTCCTGGGAGCTGCCGCTGCAACTGCTACTTTTTCGATGCTGCCTGTGAATTTCGCCTTGGGCAATGCATCCGGAATTGCCTTGGGAGAGAAACCGAATTCGAAATTCGGCGGAGTGCAGATCGGTGCTATTACTTACAGCTGGCGAAGTATGCCGGGAGGCGTTGATAACATTATCAAGTATTGTACGGAAGCAGGCATCAGTTCCATTGAACTGATGAGCAACGATGTGGAAGAATATTTGGGAGCACCTAAAAATCCCATGATGGGTATGTTCAGTCCCAGGCCTGCCGCTGCACCCGGAGCTGCTGCTCCACCTCCACCTCCACCACCACCTCCGCCTCCACCTCCTGCCGCTGCTCCTGCTGCTGCCACTGCTCCCGCCGCTCAGCGCCAACGTCCCAGACTGACCCCGGAGCAGGAAGCAGAAATTGCCAAATACAATGCCGAGATCAAGGCATGGCGTTTGGCATTGTCAGTCTCAAAATTTGAAGAGGTGCGCAGTAAGTTCAATGATGCAGGGATAAACATTCATATTGTGAAGTTCTCCCCGGCCAGATGGTCAGAGGAGGAGATCGATTATGCCTTTAAAGCAGCCAAAGCCATGGGAGCAAAGGGCGTTACTGAGGAGATCGGCGAGGCAGCTGTTAAAAAACTGGGCCCGATCGCCGAGAAACATGGCATGTATGCCATTTTCCATAATCACATGCAATTTGCCACACCCGGTTTTAACCTCGATGACTTTATGAAAGTTTCACCAGCAGTCATGTTCAACTTTGATGCCGGACATTTTTTTGGATCTACCGGATTGCATCCGAATACAATCCTTGAGAAATACCACGATCGGATATTCAGTGTTCATATTAAGGATAAAACCGGACCAAAAGCTGATCCGGCCAATACAAACCAGGTGTGGGGTCAGGGTGAAATGCCGCTTGCTGACGTTCTGCTATTGATCAAGAAGCAGCAATGGCCTATACATTGCGATATTGAGCTGGAATATGATGTAAAACCTTGGTCGAATGCAGTGAAGGAGGTCAGGACTTGTGTGAATTATGCTAAATGTATATTGCTTTTATAGGGGTAAAGGCTAAAACTTTATTTCTCCGATCTTATTCATCAGATTCATAATCCTGGCCTGCCTGCGCAGTAAATACGCCGTAGGTTTGGCCGGATTACGCACGCGCGGGTTGGGCAGGGCAGCGGCAATCAGCGCAGCCTCTCCCCGGGTGAGTTTGGCGGCCGGTTTGTGGAAATATTTCCTGGCGGCTGCTTCCACGCCATAGATACCGTTGCCGGTTTCCGCCACGTTCAGGTATACTACCATGATCCTTTTCTTACTCCATATCGCATCGATGAGAACGGTGAAATAAAGTTCCAATCCTTTGCGAACCCAGGTCCGGGCAGGCCACAGATATACGTTTTTTGCCACCTGTTGGGTAATTGTGCTCGCCCCGTGCTTTCTCCGATGTTTTTTATTGTATTCGACTGCCTTCTGAACAGCTTGAACATCAATGCCCCAGTGCTCCAGGAACCGGTTGTCCTCAGAGGCAACTACCGCTCTTATCATGCTTGGAGAAATATTTCTGTAGGATACCCAGTCTTTATGAATTCCGACCCTTTCACCATTGGATTTCTTAACAAATGCCCGTTTGATCATCAAGGGTGTGACAGGAGGATTTATAAAGGAAAAAAGAATGACAAAAAACAGGGTTGAGCCAAAGAATGCAATCATGGCCCATTTGACTATAAACCAGGATTTTCTCAGATACTTTCTGATATTCCCGTGAGCGGAAATAGTTTCAGTCTCCTGAATCTCCGCCTGATCTTCATTCATGTCATCCATGCCATTCATTTACTTGAATAAAATTAATAAAAAAAGACAGATTGTCATCTGTCTTACTAGTCCCTTGTCCCTCGTCCCTCTTTTCTTCCTAACTATGCTTGTTCTCCAATTCCCGTATTTTCTCCTTGGCACGCAGGTAATAGGCCTTATACCTAATATAGTGATTCCCTTTCTCAAATTCCCAGTATACATTCCCGGCCCGGTAAATCTTGCCAATGCAAGCCTCGAAGATCAGGTTGTAGTTTATGCCAATAAGCTTTTCTGCCTCCAGGATGGATTTAAAGCGAACACTTTTATCACCGAAATGACCAATCACGGGCACATTGTATTTTTTTTGCCCGCGCTTCATGATTATCCTGTTTGCCATGGTTTGTTTTTTACTGATTTACGTAAATGACAACATTTTGTTGCAATTTTCACATTCATGTAAATAGTCCGTCATCCCTTATCAGCATAAGAATAGCACTGTGTGGCACAATGACGTACTTTTCATTGCTGAACTCAATTTCCCAGCCGCTTTTTTGCAGATAGACCGCTTCATCACCCACCTTGGGTTGAAGGGGAACATATTTAACTTCATCGCTCTTGTCTTTCCAGGGCTCATCCACATCATTGATGGCCGGTATAGGGTAACCGGGACCGACTTTGACTACATAACCTGTTTGAATGACTTCCCTTTCCTGAACGCCAGGTGGCAGGTACAAACCAGTCTTGGTTTTTTCATGAGGGGTTTTGGGCTTGATTAATACCCTGTCGCCCACAAGGATAAATTTATTAAGATTCTGTTGTCCGATTTCAATTGACATTTGTGCGACAATTTCAATCAAAGATAATAAGAATAACTTAACATGTTTCGCCTGAAATAAAGCCCGACCGGTAACGTTTATTGAGTATATTTTACCTTTTACCTTTTACTTTTTACTGTTTACTGTTCACTATTCACTATTCACTGTTCACTATTCACTATTCACTGTTCATCCGTTCATTGTTTATTTCAAGCCGTTCATTGCCTTTCGTCACAAATTAAAACGTTTCGTCAATTATAACTAAACATTTTACAGAATTTGTCGTAACCTTAACTGTAAATAAGTGAAACACTTAAATCAACCCGATTCCAATCATGCGCAATTACAAGTTATTCACAGAATCCATTCAACAGGGCATTATCAATGGGCACGATGCCTTATTCAGGGCTGTATTCGATGAATCCCCCGATGCCATTTTCCTTTTGGATACCGACAGTTTTGGAATTATCGATTGTAATTCAAAAGCCCTGCAATTGTTTCAGGCCGACGACAAAACTGAACTGAATGGCCGGGAGTCTTTTTCTCTTTACGATTCGGAACCCGTGGAATTCAGCAAAATCAACCTGATAGAAACCATCAAAAGAGGCCAGGAACACAGTCAGGAATTGGCTTTCAAATCCCTCAAGGGAAATATATTCTGGGGCAGAGCTTCACTCAGGAAAGTTGACGCCAAAAACGGCTCATTGATTATCTTCAGGGTACGAAGGGTGGTTGATTATATGAAGACTGCAGAAATGTTGTCATCCATGGTTAAAGTTACCTCCAAGGCCACCGGTGTGGATTTCTTTTGTGTTCTGACCGAGTTGCTGTGCAAGAATTTTGGAATAAGTACGGCTCTGGTGGCAAAAATAAACTCCGAACAAAATAATGCGGTTGGTATGTGCTGCTGGCATAAGACAGGCAGACTGGATAAGATAAGTTTTGATCTGGATGCCAGTCCTTCTCAAAATGTCCTGAAGGGATATACAACGTTTTATCCTTCCAAATTGAGGGAAATGTTCCCGGAGGACTTGCTGATTAGAAGGCTGGACGCAGAAAGCTTCATGGGAACACCCGTATTCAATGCATCCGGAGAGGTCTGCGGACTGCTGATCCTGATGGATGACAAGACAATGGAAGAAATACCCAATTCACGCCATATACTGTCCCTCTTTGCCTCACGGTGTGGCGCCGAATTCGAAAGGCTTGAAACCGAAGAGAA
>JAFGOR010000151.1 GCA_016926375.1 Bacteroidales bacterium | reverse complement strand
GAAGTAGCGCGATCCGCCTCTGAGAAAAGGCGCCTGCCTGCCGGTAGGCAGGTTGGTCACTTTTTACTCACTTCGTTCGTGAGATCGCTTCGCTTAGTTCAGCTGTAGGGAAAAGTGACAAAATGGGGATTCGGGGCGAAGCTCCCGGAACTCTTTATCGGCAACATCAATAATTCTTGTTTCAGATGCATACAATCCACTATTAAATAGTACTTTTGGCCTGGTTTTGTGAAAAACACAGTCATATTCAATATTTAAACAAAAAAAAATGAAACAACTACTCGGTATTATTTTTATAGGCGTTATGTGTATGCCTGCATTCAGCCAAACCGGTTCGCTGAAAAATGATCGCGACTCTGTATCTTACAGCATGGGGCTGCTGATGGGTACCAGCATTCAGAAAGCCGGAATCACGGAAATTAACGACCAGGTCTTCCTGCAGGGAATCAAGGATATGGTTTACGGAACCCCTCAGATTATATCGCCCGACCAGGCCAACATGATCATGAACACCTACCTGATGAAACTGGTGGCAAAAAAAGCATCGGATAACCTGTTGAAAGGCCAGCAATTTCTTGCAGAAAATGCTCAAAAAGAAGGGGTGATTACCTTACCCAGCGGATTGCAATACAAGGTGATTAAAGCAGGTGAAGGACCCTCTCCGGTTGATACCAGCATGGTTACGGTTCACTACACAGGCACTTTTATTGACGGAAAGGTTTTCGACAGTTCTGTTGACCGCGGAGAACCTGCCGAATTCGGTGTAGGCGATGTGATTCCGGGATGGACAGAAGCGCTGAAACTGATGAATGCCGGTGCCAACTGGATGGTGTATATTCCTGCCAACCTGGCCTATGGAGAAAACAGTCCCGCCAGCATTGAGCCCAACAGCGTGATGATTTTTGACATCCACCTGTTGTCGTTTAAATAAAATTTACCAGCGCTTACCATAAAAAAAAACCCCGCCACAGGCGGGGTTTTTTTGTTTTTCTCAATTTGAGAATACTGATTAAAACCTGTATCCCAGAGAAACACCAAAACCGGTGTGTTTGAATACTGATTCATCATCATCATCACCCTCATACTCGGGCCAGAGATTCAACAAACCCAACTGGGCGTTGAACTGAACCGACAATTTGAAAGGGAATTCATAACCGAAGAATACATCTGCTCCGGCATCCAGAGGTCTTACAAAAATGGCATCTTCTTCCCAATCCTCTTCGGTAACCTTATTTTTGAACTTGATATCCGTTTCTTCGGATTCACCTAAGGCTTCCATTTTCCATTTGCCTCCAATGCCATAGCCAACATAGGGACCAAAACCTACAATAATTTTTCCGCTTCCCAGCTCTGGTTTATAAACCAAATGAATGGGTAATTCGATATAGGAAATATTAATGGTATTGTCGACATTCACTCCCAAATATTCCTCGGAGTCCTTTGCCCCTTTTAGAGCAAAACTCAAACCGGGTTGCAGGTAAAAGCCTTCAGCAATACTTATTTCGTAATTTACCCCAATATTCAACCCAATGGTCATGTCATTCTCAAGTTTGTCACCGGCTTCATCTTTTCCATTAATGGTCTGCATATTAACCCCGGCCCTCAGGCCAAATCCCTGTGAAAAAGCAGCAGCACTCATCAATACTGCAGCAAACAATAAAAATAATCTTTTTTTCATAGTTATTCGATTTTATGGTTATTGAACTGATAACATCAATTGCCGGCCTGTTGTTCAGCCTCGGCTTTCATTTTTTCGTTGGCGGTAATCAGGAACTCCACGCGGCGGTTTTGGGCGCGGCCTTCTTCAGTTTCATTGTCGTACTTGGGCACTTCCTCACCAAAACCTTTAACGGTAAGCCTTTCCGCGGCAATACCTTTGGATTTGAGGTAGTCGACAACCGTGGTGGCACGCTTCACCGAAAGCGTCATGTTGTAATCATTGCTTCCCTTGCTGTCAGTATGGCCCTGAATTTCCACATTGGTATCGGGATACTTGTTGAATACCACGACGATTTTATCGAGACTTTGTTTTGAAGCAGCAGTAAGGTCGGATTTGCCGAATTCAAACAATACCTTATCACTGAGTTCCACAATGATACCTTCACCTACGCGTTCCACGTTGGCATCAGGCACCTCGTTTTTGAGTTCTTCAGCCTGTTTGTCCATTTGTTTACCAATCACTGCCCCTGTGACGCCACCAACAGTTGCACCGATTATGGCACCAAGGGCTGTGTTCCCTGCTGCCCTGCCAACAATTGCACCGGCAGCAGCTCCGGTTGCAGTACCCACGGCGGCTCCCTTTTGTGTTTTTGTCATGGAAGCACAGCCAGCCAGTAACAATGAAGCAATTACCACAATTGCAAATAAAGCATTTCTTGTTCTCATGATTCTAGATTTAGGTTAGTTGTTATAATTACTAAAGTTACAACATAAAAACCAGAATCACACCTTGCAATTATTGTCCCATCGAAACAGTCCTTATAATGGCACGTTGGTAACTCCCGCAAGTGAGTAGGATTGTTCCTTTACCCATTTTGCCCACTGTAAAGGTGTTTTAGAATTGTCAAAAGCTGTATAGGGTACAGGAGTACCAAAAGTTATGGTAATATGTTCACCACGGTGTCTGAAAGTCTCATCCACCAAATAAAACATTTCGATATTGGCTTTGATGCCCAGCAATTTCCGCAGTTGATAGAGCCGGTAGAAAAATTTTGAATTTCTGCCGCTGACATGAACCGGAACCACATCACGCTTGTAGGTGATGGCCTTGGTTATGAAGTTTTTCTTCCATTCCAGGTCCATTACCTGTTTGTTGATGTACCTTGAAACCAGTCCTGCCGGGAAAGTAAGTATCTGCATATCCGACAAATACGCCTCATGCAGATTTTTGGCCGATTCTGCTGCCTGCTTACCGTGTTTGTTGACGGGCAGGAAAACAGGTGCCAGATTGACAATGTTCATGAGGATGTCATTGGCCAGCACCTTCATATTGCTGTAATACCTGCCGATCACATCTATGAGCACAAAGCCTTCCAATCCGCCCAGCGGATGGTTCGAGGCAAAAATATAACGCTGCCCGGGAGCCAGATGCTCTGCACCATGAACCGCTATTGTAACTTTGAAATCATCAACTGTGGCACGGGCAAATTCAAGTCCGTATTTGTCGCCATGACGGGTCAGAATGTCATTAAGATCGTTCTGATGCAAAACGCGTTCCAGGTATTTGTAAACAAAACCTGGCAATATTGAAGCAAGCCGGGGGCTTTTGTCGCGAAACACCTTTCTGACGTTTACCAGCTTGGGTTTTATAAGTTTGTCATTATCTTCCATAATACAAGAAATAGTGTTCAGGTAAAAAATCAAAACAGGCTGTAAAATTAATCATAACCGGCTAATTTTCTTTTATTCGCCGTGATTCGGTTCCACCTTGTGATCTCCTTGAAAATACTGTGTTTTGGCATGCAATAAACCTGTTGTAGAAAAAGTTATTAACAATAGTGGGAAAAAATGGGTATTTGTGGAACAAAGTGGGAATAAAAGTATTATTTTTACCTTCCAAATGGAAAAACCAGTTCAGATAACATTCACGGGTGATTTTACCTGCAAGCTTGATGAAAAAGGTCGCGTGCTTTTGCCGGCCGCTTTTATCAAGCAGATGGCCTCGTGTATGCAGGAGAAATTTGTGCTGAAAAAGGACATTTTTGACTCATGCCTGGTTTTATACCCCATGGTGGAATGGGAGCAGCAAAACCAATTCCTCAGGCAGAATACCAGCTCATATAACAGGGAACACAAGCAGTTCCTCAGGGGTTTTTTTAAAGGCACTGCGGAGGTAATACTTGATGCCAACAACAGGTTGCTTTTGCCCAAAAGATTGCTTGATGAAATAGGAGCAGATCGGGAAATTGTTTTGGCTGGCAATCTGGGAGTTATTGAAATCTGGAACAAAGCCGACTATGATAACATTGAAGGTGGCGGTGAGAATATTGCATTCCTCGCTGAGAAGATCATGGGGAACCTGAACAATGATGGTGGTGCTCCAAAAAACACCAGTGGTGAATGAGTACCTACCACATACCGGTTCTCCTCAGGGAGAGTGTTGAAGGGCTCAGCATAAACGCAGGAGGAGTTTACGTTGACGCAACCTTCGGAGGCGGAGGGCATTCTGTTGAAATTCTTGAAAAAATGAGCACCGGCCAACTGTTTGCCTTTGATCAGGACGAGGCTGCTGCCGCCAACCTGCCCGATGACAGCAGGTTCTTTTTCATACAGGGTAATTTCAGGTATCTGAAGAATTACCTGAAGTATTACGGAATCGATGCCATTGACGGGTTACTGGCTGACCTGGGGGTTTCATCACACCACTTCGATACACCCGAAAGGGGGTTTACTTACCGGACCAATGCGGCACTGGATATGAGAATGAACAGAAAAGCAAGCAGGACAGCCGAAATCGTCATCAATGAATATGACTCCGATAAACTTACCGGTATCTTCCGCAACTATGGAGAACTGCAGCATGCGCATCGACTCACTTCGGCAATCATCCAGGAACGCCGGAAACAGAAAATAACCACAACCGAGCAGTTGATCTCGTGCATTGAGCCGCATATACCCAGGCAAGCTGAAAATCAGTATTTATCAAAGGTTTTCCAGGCCATCCGCATAGAAGTAAACCAGGAACTTGAAAGTCTGGAAGAGCTGCTGGAAGCTGCGTCGGGAATGCTGAAAACAGGCGGCAGGCTGGTAATCATCAGTTATCATTCGCTCGAAGACAGGTTGGTGAAAAACTACATGAGATGGGGAAATACGCGGGAGCAGCCGGCAAAAGACCTTTACGGAAACAGCTTTGAGCCTTTCCGCATCATCACACGCAAACCCATTTCAGCAGATGAAGAAGAGATTAGGAATAATCCCAGGGCACGCAGTGCCCGGTTAAGGATTGCAGAGAAACAATAAGATGTACCAGGAAAACCGACATATTGATTTTGAAGAGATGGGGAAAACTACCGGAAGTCATCCGGGTGGATCCGGCATCACAGACAACGAAACGGAATCCCCGGGGTTGGTAACTGCAAAAAGTGAACCGGGTAAAGGCAGGAAGGCAGCCGATGAACCCGCTAAAAACGGAAATAGAGTTCGTGTAAAAGAGCTCATCGACGGAACTTTCCTGATTCGCGAAAACGTGCTCAAACAGTTGCCCTATCTTCTATTTCTGACATTCCTGGGCGTCATCTATATCGGCAACCGCTTTCATGCCGAACGTATGGTAAGGCAAATCAACGATTTGAAAATTGAGGTAGGCAACCTGCGTTCAGAACAAATCACCATTACATCCGAGCTGATGAATATCAGCCGGCCCTCGGAAGTTGCAGCCCTGGTAGAATCAAAAGGTCTCGGGCTCAAAGAATCAATGGATCCGCCAAAAAAAATCAAAAGATAAATGAGCATGTCGGTTAAAAGAGACATATTGTGGAGGGTGGCAGTGGTTTACATGGCTTTTTTGCTGATTGGCCTGCTCATCACAGGACGGATCATCTACCTGCAGGTTTTTGAAAAGGAAAAATGGATGTCGAAGGCGGGCGACTTCGTACTAAAAACCATGAACATTCCTGCTGACCGGGGAAGCATTTATGCAGCTGACGGAAGGCTGCTTGCAAGTTCGGTTCCCTACTACGAAGTGCGCTTTGACGCCAAATGCGAAAACCTTTCCGACCGGACATTTTACCGGGGTGTTGATTCTCTGGCTCTTGGCCTTTCGAGGCTTTTCGGCGACAAATCAAAGGAAGCCTATAAAAGCAGCCTGATTGATGCCCGCCGGCAGGGTAAAAGATACCACCTGGTGAAAAGCGGTGTGAACTATATCCAACTTAAAAAACTAAAAACCTTCCCGATATTTCGCCTGGGCAAATATAAGGGCGGGCTGGTATACATGCAGGAGAGCCGGCGGGTCAGGCCGCATCAGGGACTGGCCGGCCGCCTGATCGGATACACATCCAAAGATATTAACGGGAATGTGGTAGGGATTGAAGGAGCCTATAACGACCAGCTTGGGGGTGTTCAGGGAGTTCGACTGATGCAGCGCCTTTCAGGCGATGTATGGATGCCCATGAATGAGTGGAACGAAATAGAGCCCAAAGACGGTCATGATCTGATCACCACCCTTGATGTTAACCTGCAGGATGTGGCGCACAAAGCTTTGCTGCACCAATTGGTTACCCAGGGTGCTCAATACGGCACCGCCATTCTGATGGAAGTTAAAACCGGCAATGTGAAGGCTATGGTTAACCTGGGCCGCGATGAACAGGGCTTCTATCATGAAATTCAGAACTACGCCATCGGCGAATCAACCGAACCGGGTTCCACCTTTAAGCTTCCCGTAATGATTGCCGCACTTGAGGATGGCGTGGTTGACCTGGAAGATACGATTGACACCGGTGACGGTATCTTTAAATATTACGACAAAACCATCCGCGATGACTATCATGAGCATGGTGGCTATGGTAAAATAACCGTTGAAGAAGTATTTGAGAAATCTTCCAACGTGGGAATGGCTAAGATTATTACCGGAGCCTATAAGGAAGAACCCAAAGAGTTTATCGACAGGTTGTATGCCATGAGGCTGAATGAAAAGCTGGGAATTGAAATCAAGGGTGAAGGCAACCCGCTTATCCGTTATCCCGGCGACAAATACTGGTCGGGGATATCGCTGGCCATGATTGCGCACGGATACGAGATCAGAATCACTCCCCTGCAAACACTTACTTTCTACAATGCCATTGCCAACAACGGTAAGATGGTAAAACCTCAGTTTGTGAAAGAAATCCGTTACCACGGAAAGCTGATCCGAAAGTTTGATACGGAAGTACTGCAGTCGTCGGTTTGTTCCCGATCCACCCTGCATAAAGTAAAAAGAATGCTGGAAGGTGTTGTGGAATCAGGCACGGCAAAAAACCTGCAGAATTCGCAGATTAAGATTGCCGGAAAAACCGGAACCAACCAGATATACAACAAAAAATACGGCTATAAATCATCTTCCGAAGTAAGTTACCAGGCGTCGTTTGCCGGATACTTTCCTGCTGAAAAGCCCATGTATTCATGCATTGTGGTGGTGAATTCCCCCTCAAAAAACGTGTATTACGGCAACATGGTAGCAGGCCCTGTTTTCCTTGAAATTGCAAGGAAGGTATACGCCACCTCAATCGACATGCATCCTGTAATGGCAAAAAACAAAGATACACAACCCAACCTGCCCTACACCAAAACAGGCAATCGCGAAGAACTCCGGTTTGTTCTGAATGAACTCGACATGCCGGTGGAAAACAGCCACATACGTGCCGACTGGGTATCAACTGAAAAGAAAACCGAAAGCATTGCCTTCAACAACAGGAATGTGAGAGAGGGACTTGTTCCCAACGTGGTTTCCATGGGTGCTAAAGATGCCATTTACCTGCTTGAAAACGCAGGTCTCCGGGTGAGACTCCTGGGAAGAGGCAGTGTACGCCGTCAATCCATTGCTCCGGGAATCAGGGTGCGGAAAGGAGACCAGATAACGCTTGAAATGACAAGAATTTAACACGATGAAAGTTAACCTGTCCGACATAGTAAAAGACATCGACGTTCTGCAGATTCAGGGATCTGCTGACATCCGGCTTTCAGGCATTGAATTTGATTCCCGGAAGGTTGTTGCAGGCACCCTCTTCATTGCGGTGAAAGGGACACAATCAGACGGTCATGAATTCATTCAATCTGCCATAGGGGCAGGGGCGCCCGCAATTGTATGCGAACATTTGCCCGCTGCAGTTTCACCCGGCGTTACATATGTAGTGGTAAAAGATGCTGCTTTTGCACTGGCCATTCTGGCATCTGCATTCTATGGACATCCATCCCGGAAACTCAGGCTTGTGGGAATAACCGGCACAAACGGAAAAACAACTACAGTGACACTGCTTTACAGGCTGTTCAATTCACTTGGTTATAAATCGGGCTGTTTTACCACCATCCGCAATTATATCGGAGAACAGGTTGTTGAAGCAACCCACACAACACCCGATCCCGTGCAACTCAACCGGATTATGAACGATATGATTGAGGCAGGATGTGAATATGCTTTTATGGAAGTAAGCTCGCATGCACTGGTTCAAAAAAGAGTTGCAGGCCTTACTTTTGCCGGCGGTATTTTTTCGAACATCACACACGACCACCTCGACTATCATAAAACCTTTGAAGAATATATCAAGGCTAAAAAACTATTTTTCGACAACATGCCGGAGGGCAGTTTTTCGCTTATCAACGCCGACGACCGGAATGGCAAGATCATGGTGCAAAACACCCGGTCAGCCGCAAGCTATTACGGAATCCGGTCGATGGCAGATTTCAAGGCAAAAATAATTGAAAGCCATTTGAACGGCATGCTGCTCAACATGGATAACACAGAAATATGGACCCGGTTTATTGGTGAATTCAACGCTTACAACCTGCTGGCCGTGTATTCCTGTGCGCGTTTGCTTGGCCAGGACAAAGGCGAGGTGCTCAGGCTAATCAGTCTGATGGACACGGTAGAAGGACGATTTCAGTATGTACAGTCGGCACAGGGCGTCACAGCAGTGGTTGATTACGCACACACACCCGATGCCATTGTGAATGTATTGAAAACAATAACGCAGATACGCAAAGGCAACGAGCAGGTTATTACAGTAGTGGGAGCCGGAGGAAACCGTGATAAAACAAAGCGGCCGGTAATGGCTAAGGTGGCTGCCGAAATGAGCGACCGCGTAATTCTAACAGCCGACAACCCGCGCAATGAAGACCCGATGGACATACTGAACGATATGAAGGCCGGCCTTGACAAGAAACTGCTTGATAAAACCATGATACAACCTGATCGCCGCGAAGCCATTAAAACTGCCTGCCTGATGGCCGGCAAGGGCGATATCATTCTCATTGCGGGTAAAGGACATGAAACCTATCAGGAAATAAAAGGCGTCAGGCATCATTTCAGCGACATGGAAGAAGTGAAAGCGCTATTCGGATTAAGTAACGAAAAATCCTAACCAAGCTATGCTTTACTACCTGTTTAAATATCTTGAAAGTCTTGACATACCAGGAGCAGGTTTGTTCAACTTCATTTCGTTCCGATCGGCCATGGCCATCATTACATCGCTGATCATTTCCACCATTTATGGAAAGAAAATTATTCGCAAGCTGCAGCAGGCACAGATCGGTGAAAGCATACGCGACCTGGGTCTCGAAGGACAAATGCAGAAGAAAGGCACACCTACTATGGGCGGGCTGGTCATCCTGATATCCATAATTATCCCGGTTCTGTTATTTGCCAACCTGGGTAACATATACATCCTGCTGATGCTGTTCATTACCGTTTGGCTGGGATTTGTGGGGTTTGTGGATGATTACATCAAGGTTTTCAGGAAAAACAAGGAAGGACTACGCGGAAAATTCAAGGTATTTGCCCAGATCATTGCCGGAATTGTGGTTGGCCTGACACTGCATTTCAATGATGATATTGTGGCCCGTGAAAAAGTACTGGATGAATCGGGCAAGCCCATTACACGAATCGAGAAAGGTGTTGAAGGTGAAAAATCAGTTATCGCCTATGTCACCCGCGAGGTAAAATCCACTAAAGTAAATGTGCCGTTTTTCAAGAACAATGAATTCGACTATGCCATGCTGGTTTGGTTTATGGGCGATAAAGCAAAACAATGGGCCTGGGTGGTCGTTATCCTGGCCGTTATTTTCATCATCACCTTTGTTTCAAACGGGGCAAACCTTACAGACGGTCTCGATGGTCTGGCGGCCGGAAGTTCTGCAATCATTGGAGGCACCCTGGGGTTGCTGGCTTATGTTTCGGGTAATGCCATAATGGCCGACTACCTCAACATCATGTACCTCCCGAGCACAGGCGAATTGGTTGTTTATATTGCCGCATTTATTGGCGCCCTGGTAGGTTTCCTGTGGTATAACTCCTACCCTGCTCAGGTATTCATGGGCGATACCGGAAGCCTGGCCATCGGAGGTATCATTGCCGTTTTCGCCATACTGATACGTAAGGAACTGCTGATACCCATTCTGTGCGGCGTGTTTGTGGCCGAAAGCCTCTCTGTGGTTTTACAGGTAAGCTGGTTTAAATATACGCGACTGCGGTTTGGTGAGGGACGCAGGATTCTTCGAATGTCACCACTTCACCATCATTTTCAAAAACTGAATTATCCTGAACCTAAGATCGTTACCCGGTTCTGGATCATAGGAATACTACTTGCCATTATTACCATTGTAACCCTTAAAATCCGATAAAAATGGATCGAAGAATTGTAGTGCTTGGTGCCGGAGAAAGTGGAACAGGAGCAGCCGTCCTGGCTAAAAAACAGGGCTTTGATGTTTTTGTTTCCGATTTCGGAAAAATTAAGGATGTATACAAGGAAATCCTGTACAATTACGAAATTGACTGGGAAGAAGGCAAACATACCGAAAGACATATTCTGAATGCCCAGGAGGTGATTAAAAGCCCGGGAATTTCTGAGAAATCAGATATTGTGATTGCCGTCAGGAAAAAGGGAATACACGTTATATCGGAAATTGAATTCGCCGGGCGTTACACCCAGGCTAAGAAGATATGCATCACAGGCAGTAATGGTAAAACCACCACCACAACCCTGATTCACCACATGCTGCGTAAAGCCGGTTTGAACGCCGGTTTGGCAGGTAACGTAGGCAAGAGTTTTGCCATGCAGGTGGCCACCGAAAATTATGAATACTACGTAATTGAACTGAGTAGTTTTCAGCTCGACGGCATGTACGAATTCAAGGCCGACATAGCAATACTGCTGAACATTACATCGGATCACCTCGACCGGTACGACTATAACCTGCAGAATTACATCGATTCCAAGCTCAGGATAAGCCGCAACCTGTCTGAAGACGATTTCTTTGTTTATTGTTCCGATGATGAAATTACCATCAGGGAACTGGAACGGATTGTAACCAAAGCCAAGCAACTGGGATTCACCATCAAGGAAAACAAACAGCAGGGAGCCTATATTGAAGGAGACTCCATGAAAATTGAGGTGGATGATGATGTTTTTGAAATGTCGCTGGCCGAACTTGCCCTCAAGGGGAAACACAATACCTACAATTCAATGGCAGCAGGCATAGCCGGAAGCGTACTTAAAATAAGAAAACCAATCATCCGCGAAAGCCTCATGGATTTCGCCGGCGTGGAGCACCGGCTTGAACGTTTTATTAAAGTGCATGGCATTGAATTCATCAATGATTCAAAAGCCACGAATGTCAATTCCACATGGTACGCCCTGGAAAGCATGGCCACGCCTGTTATATGGATTGCCGGCGGAACCGACAAGGGTAATGACTATTCGGAGCTGACCGACCTGGTGAAACAAAAGGTTAAGGCATTGGTATGCCTGGGAGTGGATAACTCCAAACTGCACAAAGCATTCGATGGAATCATTCCGGAAATTGCGGATGCTGATTCCATGAAAGACGCCGTTCAGGCTGCATACAAGCTTGGAAAAACCGGCGATGTAGTACTTCTGTCGCCTTGCTGTGCCAGTTTCGACCTGTTCGAGAATTACGAGGACCGGGGAAGGCAATTTAAGAAATACGTGAGAGAGCTTTAGGAGCAGGGACAAGTGACAAG
>JAFGOR010000150.1 GCA_016926375.1 Bacteroidales bacterium | reverse complement strand
TGAAACAGGAAATTTGGCTGTTGATGCACATGATGCTAAAAGTGCAACAACTCCAATGATTACTAGACTCTTAATTGTTCTCATAATATTATTTTTATTATTTTCCTACTCATATGGCTTTTCGGATTCCGCCAAATAAATTTAAAGGCTTTATTTTGTAAATATTCTTATTTCAATTCTGCGTTCATCGCTTACCACCATATTTGGAAAAGTTATGTCAATTTGAGAAGAAAGTTGTTACACAATTATTTATAAGATTTACATAATTAACACATTTCAGTCAACCCAACTCCTGAATATATGATTGTAATCAATCGATGCAGTACTTTTGGCCGAAGATTTGAAAGACCTTCGAGGACCTGATAGCATTCGACCATGTCAAAATGATTTGGAGTAAGATACAAACACTCAAGTAGTGCACGTTCTGGTGAAGATATCAGTACATATTGATGCGCTTGGCCGCGGAACCTTTGTTGATGTCAGGTACATGCTTGCAGTTTGCACATTTGCCCTCCTTCGCCAAGGCTTCTGTGGGCGAAGCACATTGGCATATTACTTAATTAACTCACCAGTAACCCGTCATGCATCGTGATCGTCCTGTCGCTCATGCCGGCCAGTTCCGTATCATGGGTGACGATTACAAAGGTCTGGTTATACTTGTTCCGCAGGGAAAAAAACAGCTCGTGAAGTTCCTTTTTATTATGTGAATCGAGGTTGCCGGAAGGTTCATCGGCCAGCACAACATCTGGATTATTGATCAGCGCCCTGGCAACAGCTACGCGCTGTTGCTCGCCACCGGACAATTCACCCGGTTTATGGTTCAGCCGGTGACTGAGCATGAGAAATTCAAGGATGTCGTCGGCACGGCGCATGGCTTCATTTCGGCTCACTCCGGCAATAAAGGCGGGTATGCATACATTTTCCAGGGCTGTGAATTCGGGCAGCAGGTGATGGAACTGAAAAACAAACCCGATGTGCTTATTCCTGAACCTGGCCAGTTCTTTGTCCTTTAGCTGGCTGACCTCTGTTCCGTTGATCCTGATTTGGCCTTTCGATGGTTTGAGGAGCGTGCCTGCGATCTGAAGAAAGGTTGTTTTACCTGCACCGCTTGCACCAACAATGGTGACTATTTCGCCCGGCTGTATATTTACGCTGATTCCTTTTAAAACCTGCAATGAACCAAAAGACTTGCTGATGTTTGTTGCCTCGATTATTGCCATGGCAATTCAGGAGCTGATATTATCCGTGATCTCGTTGATCTGGTCCTGGATGTCTTCTGCACCCTTGTTCAGATCCTTTGTCGCTTCTGAAGCAGTTTCCGCAATATTCTGGTTTACGGTTGTTGAAGTTTCGTTTAAGCTTTGGCTCACATAACCGGCATTCTCGTTCAAGTCTTTGGATATATCTGAGGTAATATCCGTGATATTTTTCTGGAGCCCCCCGATACTGTCATTAATATCCCGTGTAATATCTCCGGTACTGTTGTTGATTTCCTTTTTAATATCGTCAGTCGCCTTTTTGAATTCACGCAAACCCTTTCCAAGGCCCTTTGCCAGCTCGGGAATTTTACTCGATCCGAAAAGCAGCAGGAAAACCAGAAAAACAACCACCAACTCTCCCCCGCTGAGAAAAACAAAAATATGCTGCATAGATTTAATTTGAGCCTACAAATATAGTAAAAGATGCTAAAAAAAACCCGGATCAGGGATCCGGGTTTTAAGAATCAACGAGCGCTTTGTTGCGCAAGTTTCTTCTTGTCTCTCCTGATGCTGGTATCATAAACCAGGGCGGATGCAATAAACACGGTGGAATAAATACCGGACACCAAGCCAATCAGCAGGGCAAAAGCAAAGCCCCTGACACTCTGACCGGTGACGAAAAAGATAATGGCTACGGTGATCAGCACAGTCAGCGAGGTGATGATCGTACGGCTGAATGTATCATTGACCGCCTTATTGATTAATGTCTTAAAATCCATTTTGGGATGCAGGGCCCGGTACTCCCTCACCCTGTCGAAGATTACCACGGTATCATTCACCGAATACCCTACAATGGTGAGGACAGCCGCAATGAAAGTCTGGTCCACCTCCAGGGAGAAAGGCATTAATCCGTATAGCAATGAGAACCCGGCTATTACAAGAAAGGCGTCGTGGGCCAGCGAGGCAATGGCACCCAGTCCGAAGCTCCAGTTTCGGAACCTGAACCCAACATAAAGAAACATGAAAATCAGGGACAGGACAATGGCAATGAAAGATTTTCGTTTGATGTCAGCTGCAATGGTTGGGCCTACCCGCTGCAATCCCTGAACATAATCGTCTTTAAACTGGTCATAGGTTACATTTTCACCGACAATTGGCTTGACACCCTTGTAGATTAACGCTTCTATCTGATTATCCACTTCGGGATCTTCAGAATCAACGCCGAATTTGGTCGTGATACGCACTTTGTCTTCAGTACCATAGGTAATTACGGTCGGGCGCATGCCAAGTTCGGTCTCGAGCAACCCGGCAATTTCGACAGTGCTGACCGGCTTCTCAAACTGCACAATATAATTGCGTCCTCCGGTAAAGTCAACACCTTGGTCAAGGCCCCGAATTAGGAGTGAGCCAATTCCAACAAGCATAATTACGCCGGACAGTACATAGAACTTTTTCCGGTTCCCGATGTAATCGAGATTAATGTTTTTAAAGGCACCGGCAGATAATCTTGTACTGAATGTGAGCGCATTCGGATTCTTTTCGAGCCAGATTTCAAAGATCAGCCTGCTGATAAACAGCGTGGAGAACAAGGTGGTGATGATCCCGATAACCAGGGTTGTGGCAAAACCTTTCACCGGACCGACACCCTGGATGTATAAAATGATCCCGGTGATCAGCGTTGTGATGTTTCCGTCGATGATGGCGGATAAGGCATTCTTGTATCCGTCGGCAACGGCCATCTTAACGCCTTTGCCGGCCATCAGTTCCTCCCGGATACGTTCATTGATAAGGACGTTCGCATCAACTGACATACCGATGTTAAGCACGATACCGGCAATACCCGGCAGCGTAAGGGCAAGGCCCAGTGAAGCCAGTACCCCGATCAGGAAGAACATGTTCAAGAAGAGGACAACGTCAGCGACCAGACCAGCCCTTCGGGTATAATAGAAGACCATGAAAGAAAATATCAACACGAAGGAGATCAGAAGAGAATTCATACCTGTCCGGATGGATTCCTTACCCAGGGAGGGGCCGATTACTTCTTCCTGAATGATTTTACAGGGGGCAGGCATAGTACCGGACTTCAGGAGATTGGCAAGGTCTTCAGCTTCTTTGGCATCGAATGAGCCAGTGATTTGGGAACTGCCGGTGGGTATTTCCTCATTGACGCGGGGATAGGAATACACATAATTGTCCATTACCACGGCAATTATATTCCCGACATTTTCACGGGTAAGTCGCGCCCAGATCTGAGTGCCCTGTGCATTCATGTCCATGGATACATAGGCCTCCCCGCTGTTTTCATTATACTGGTTTGTAGCCCGGGTAATCGCGTCCCCTGTAAGCGGAGGCAGACCATCACGGCTGGTAACCTTAATGGCATGCACTTCATAATAATCAGTCGGTTTTTGGGTAGTCTGATTCATGATAGGCTCGGCTGACCAGAAATATTTGAAATTGCGCGGGAAAAGGTTGCGTTGTATGGCCAGTCTGAGATACTGGTTTACGCGGGCCGTATCTTTATAATGAACCTGGCCGAAAACCGATCCGGGGAGCAGTTCGCCATTCTGATTAACATAAGGAACCAGCACGCTGAACAACGGATTCTCCTGCAACAAAGCATCTGTGGAGGATGCCGCGGTATCCTGGGAAACCCTTGTGCTATCCTGAGATAACTGCTGCAACAAAGCAGGAGTTTCCTCATCGGCAGTCTGCTGTGCATTTTGAGCCTGGTTGTCAATGACATTCTGAGCTGCGGATTGTTGAACAGCAGGTGTTGAAGGCTTTTGTGCCTTATTGATTTCTTTAACCAGGCTATTTAATGCCAGTAAGCCGTTGCGGATCTCAGCATCGGTATTGCTGTAGGTTTCCCAGAATTCAAGACGGGCTGCTCCCTGCAAAAGTTTCCTTACCCTGTCCTTTTCTTCCACACCGGGCAATTCAACCAGGATGCGGTCACCATTTTGCAGTCGCTGCACAGTGGGTGAAGTAACACCGAAGTGGTCAATACGGGTGGTGATGATGTTGAAGGAATTGGAAATGGCTTTATCTGCTTCATCCTGGATCACTTTCAGCACGTCTGCGTTGGAGGTGTTGTAAGAGATGAGGTCCCGAAGTTCCGGTGCAGTAAAAATGGCGGACAGCCTTGCACTTGGGTCGGTTGCTTCAAACGCGCGTCCGAACAGGGTTACAAAATTCTCATTGGAACCCACCTGGTTCCTTTTGGCAAGCGCAAGGGCCCGGTTAAAGGTCGAATCCTTTGAATAATTGGCCATGGACCGGATGACATCCACCACGGAAACCTCGAGGATTACGTTCATACCACCCTGCAGGTCCAGACCGAGGTTGATTTCCCTTTCCTGGCATTCCCGGTAGGTATATTTTTTCAGCCACAGGAAATTATATACCGGCTCACCGGCTATGGAATCAAGGTAGTAATCTGCCTTTTTCAGGTCAACCACGTTCTGTGCATCCCGTGCATATTTCTTTGAGTCTTTCCTTACCTTATTTGTAACCACGGTGAATGAAAGCTGATAGAGGCAGACCAGCACGAGCGCGATAGCCAATGTCCAGATGGCTCCTTTGTTACGCATTGCTATATTGATATTAGTTTATAAATCTGATTTTTTACAGTGGCGCAAATATATAAAATTTTCGGCATGACGAAACGGATTTTACAACCTTTACAACTTTTACAACTTATTCCTTATTTTCGCCCCAAATATTCATTCATGCTGGAAATCGACAAAACCCTGGTCAGTCTTGACGTGATCACATCCTGTTTCACCTGTGACCTGAGTGCCTGCAAAGGCGCCTGTTGTGTCACAGGGGATTCAGGCGCCCCGCTGGAAGCGGATGAAGTAAGGAAACTGGAAGAAATCTATCCTGCCCTGAAACCATTTCTCCGTGAGGAAGCTGTTAGAAGCATCGAGGAGCAGGGAACATCGGTCATTGATATTGAAAGTGACACCGTAACCCCTCTAATTGAAGGAAAAGAATGCGCATATACCCTGTTTGAAAACGGAATTGCACGTTGCGCCATTGAAAAAGCCTTTATGGCAGGTGTGATTGATTTCCGGAAACCGGTTTCCTGTTACCTTTACCCCATAAGGATCAAGAAATACAGGCAGTATGATGCTGTAAACTATGACCGTTGGGAAATCTGCCAGCCTGCAATCCGGTTGGGAGAAGAACAACAAATGCCGGTTTACCTTTTTTGCAAAAACGCACTGTCCCAATATTACGGCTCTGCTTGGTTCAGTCTGCTGGAAACGGCAGCCAAAAACCTTGAGATCACCAGGGACTCTGACGCCCTTTAACTGAAGAAATCCATCTACTTAAGTTTCCCGGTCCACCGGATGGCTTCCAGCAGGTGCTTTTGCAGCAACGGCTCATCATAATTGTCATCCCGATGACCCACACCTGTGTACAAGGCCCGTCCTCCGTCAAACTCGTGGCACCAGATGAAGGGATGCCTTTCACCGTTTTCTCCACCCTGGTAAGTTGTTTCATCGAGGTAGGCCAAGACCTGAATGTCGGGGCTTATGTTTTTAAAATTGTACCACTCGTCAGTCCGTGTCCATTGTTCCGGCAGGAAACCGACGGAAGGATGCAACCTGTCGGTAACCCTGATCGTGGCTTGCTGCTGGGCGGGATGGGAAAGGAAATAGGCCCCTACAAGCCTGTTGTACCAGGGCCAGTCATATTCAGTGTCCGTAGCGGCATGAATGCCTACAAATCCTCCGCCTGATTGAATGTACTTTTCAAAGGCAGCCTGTTGTGCTTCATTGAGGATATCGCCGCTCGTGTTCAAAAAGACGACGACTTTATACCGTTTCAGTTTTTCAAAAGTGAAGACTTCTGCATTGCGGGAGGTATCGACCGCGATGCCATTCTCCCCGCAAATTTGCATGATGGTTGCCATGCCTTTGGGAATACTTGTGTGATAAAATCCCTGTGTTTTGGCAAAAACCAGGATCTCAGGAGAAGAAACGGGAGTGCAACCCTGCAATGACAACTGCAATGACAAGGTTACCCATACGATAATAAGACTTATTGCTTTCATACCGGTGAATTTTAGGTTTTCCGGATATGAAATTAGACAATTAATCAGATTCTTCAAGGATTACTGTGAAATTTTAAAACCTGCCCTGAAGAACCTGTAAAATGCAAAACATATTAATTTCTGTTTTTATCTATTTTTCTTAACATACCCCTATATTTTATTTAATTTTCATTATTTTTTCATTTATTTTTAATTTTATATGCATTTTTTTTGGGGTATATTTTATTTTTTACTACATTTGTCGCAAATAATTAATAAAAACAATATGGCAGCAATTCGTTTTACAGCGCTCTCAAGCGCCTACAACAGGGAAGCTAATCCCTATTCTTCTCCCAAATCACCTGTTTCTGAGTATTTTGGAAGCAATGTTTTTGATAAAAAGAAGATGAAGAAGTACCTGTCACGTGAAGCATACGAACACATACAGGAAGCCATTGAGAAGGGAACCAGAATCGACCGTAAAATTGCTGATCAGATCGCATCAGGCATGAAAGCCTGGGCGGTTGAAATGGGAGCCACGCATTATACGCATTGGTTTCAGCCCCTGACAGAAGGCACTGCAGAAAAACATGATGCTTTTCTTGATTATGGAGATAACGGGGATATGATTGAAGCCTTCTCGGGTAAACTCCTGGCACAACAGGAACCCGATGCTTCAAGCTTTCCAAGCGGCGGCATACGGAACACCTTCGAAGCCCGCGGTTACACAGCCTGGGATCCTTCTTCTCCCGCTTTTATTATCGGAAGAACTCTGAGCATACCTACAATATTTGTTTCCTATACGGGGGAGGCACTTGACAACAAAACCCCGCTTTTAAAAGCCCTGCATGCTGTTGATAAAGCTGCAGTGGATGTCTGCCAGTATTTCGACAAGGATGTCACTAAAGTAATTGCCACCTTAGGCGTTGAGCAGGAATATTTTCTCATTGATGAGGCGTTGTACAATGCCCGCCCCGACATTGTGCTTACGGGACGCTCCCTGATGGGACATGCCTCTGCCAAGGATCAGCAGCTTGAAGATCATTATTTCGGATCCATTCCCGAACGGGTTACTGCCTTTATTGAAGAATTTGAAACGGAAGCCTATAAACTGGGCATACCCATAAAAACAAGGCATGATGAGGTCGCGCCCAACCAGTTTGAATGCGCCCCCATTTTCGAGGAGTGCAATCTGGCGGTTGACCACAATGTTCTGCTGATGGACATGATGCGGCGTATTGCCCGTCACCACAAGTTTTCGGTCCTGACTCACGAAAAGCCCTTTAACCATGTCAACGGATCGGGAAAGCATTGCAACTGGGCATTGGCCACCAATACCGGTGTCAACCTATTCTCTCCCGGCAAGAATCCAAAGACCAACCTGCAGTTCCTTACTTTCCTGGTGAATACCCTGAAAGCGGTTCACAAGCATGCGGACCTGCTGAGAGCCAGTGTTGCTTCACCCGGTAATGCTCACCGTCTGGGCGCAAACGAAGCTCCTCCAGCCATTATTTCCGCATTTATTGGTAAGCAGCTTACCGATATGCTCAATAAAATTGAGAAAAAAGTATCCAATGAAAAGATGACGCCGGATGAAAAAATCGAGTTAAAGCTGAGCGTAATCAAGGTTCCTTCGATCCTGCTTGACAACACCGACCGTAATCGTACATCGCCATTCGCCTTTACCGGCAATAAATTTGAATTTCGCGCTGTTGGTTCCTCGGCAAATCCGGCAGTTCCCATGATTGCCCTAAATGCAGCCGTCGCCGAGCAGCTTAGTGAATTCAAGAAAGATGTCGACAAGCTGATTGAGAGGGATGTAAAAAAAGATGAAGCCATATTCCAGGTTTTGCGACAGTATATCACTGATTCAAAGCCTATCCGGTTTGAAGGCAACAATTATGGGGATGCCTGGAAAAAAGAAGCGCAAAAAAGGGGATTGACCAACATTACCAATCCCGTTGAAGCGCTGGATGCTTACCTTACACCGAATTCCAAGAAACTCTTTGCTTCACTGGATGTGATGAGTGAACGTGAAAACGAAGCCCGGGCTCACATACGCTGGGACAACTATACCAAACGGGTCCAGATCGAAGCCCGTGTGATGGGCGACCTGGTTATGAATCATATTGTTCCTGTGGCCATCCGGTATCAGTCGGAACTCGTTGAGAATGTGAAAGGCCTGAAGGAACTGTTCAATGATAAGGAGTACAAGGAACTGGCCAGCGCCCGGCTTGAACTGATCCGCACAATTTCACAGCATATCAGTTATATCAAGGCCAAAACCAATGATATGATCGAAGCCCGGAAAGTAGCCAATAAGATTGAAGATGAAAGGGAAAAAGCGATGGCTTATGCGACAAAAATATTCTGTTACCTCGACGATATCCGGTATCATGTTGACAAGCTGGAGCTGATCGTGGATGACGAATACTGGCCATTGCCCAAATACCGGGAACTGCTGTTCATCCGCTAAGATACTCCTGTTAGGTTAATTCCGCCCCGCTTCGCCGGGGCGGGGTAGCCCTCTTCCCGCCCCGGCGGGGCGGGGGCTTTTTTGTTCCCCGCCGACAAAAGCTTTCCATCCTGTGTATATCTTCTTTTTACTATATTTGTTCATTATACTATTTTTGTATACGAAGTCTGATGATCATCCGTTTATCACTGTAAAAACACTGAAAGAATATGAAACAAGTGAAATATCTCCTGTTCGCTTTCCTGCCCGTCTTTCTGCTCCTGCCGGTGGACGCCCAAAATAAAAGAGCATCAAAAGCTTATACTACTTTCGATGCAGGAGAGTATTATATCGCTGTTGATCAGTTTAAGGAAGCCTATCAGAGGACTACTGACAAAAAGGAAAAGTTGCACATGGCTTTTTACATCGCCGAATGTTACCGCAAAATGGATAACGCTCCCCAGGCCGCTCTTTGGTATGGCAAGGTGATTGCCAAAGATTATGAAAATCCGCTTTCTGTATTGTATTATGCCGATGCGCTCCGAAAGAACCAGAATTATGAAGAAGCCAAAGCCCAGTACCAACGGTATAAAGAACTGGTTCCTGATGATCCCCGCGGTTCCGATGGCATTCTTTCCTGTGATTTCGCCCTGCAATGGATTGACCAGCCCACAGGTTACCAGGTAGAAGAAATGAAGTTCATCAATTCAAAGAACAACGATTACAGTCCCTTTTATTCCCGATCTGACTACCAGGAATTGTATTTCACCTCTTCAAGGGATGAAACAACAGGAAACGCCGAACATGGCGGCACCGGTCAGCAGTTCGCAGATGTTTTCTTTTCTTCCATGGACAAAAAAGGAAAATGGAGTACCCCCCTGCCCCTGCCTGAAACGGTTAACACCGAAGCGGAGGAAGGCACACCTGTATTTTCCCCGGATTATAATACCATGTACTTTACACGGTGCAACGTAAGCAAGCGTAAAGCCCTGGGGTGTGAGATTTTCAGCGCCACCCGTGACGGTGATAAATGGGTAGATGTTCAGTCACTGGGTCTGGCCGATGACAGTACGGTAATCGCCCACCCGGCTCTTTCACCCGACGAACTGACCCTCTATTTTGTTTCTGACATGCCGGGGAGTATAAAATCTTCCGAAGGTATAAACAGCAAAGACATCTGGATGGCAACCCGCGCCAGTGCAAATGCTAAATGGGGCAGCCCGGTCAACCTGGGGAGTCCCGTCAATTCGCCGGGAGATGAATTATTCCCCTATGTGCATGCCGACGGAACCTTGTATTTTTCATCCAACGGACATATCGGCATGGGCGGACTTGACATCTATAAAGCAGTGAAAAGTGAAAGCGGACAATGGCAGGTTGACAACATGAAATATCCGATCAATTCCGCGGCTGATGACTTCGGGATCATTTTTGAAAAAGAGCGTGAAAGCGGCTATTTTTCATCCTCCCGGAAGGGCAAGACCGGCGATGATATTTACTCCTTCCTGTTGCCCCCTCTCAAATTCAGCATTGTTGGCGTTGTGAAAAATGAAAAGACCGAAGAGATCATCCCCGAAGCCATCATCAAATCCATTGGCAGCGACGGTATAACCCTTGACACTAAAACGGGACGGGACGGTATTTTTAGGTTTACCCTGAAACCCGGTACGGATTATGTATTTATTGCCGAAAAACCCGGCTTTTTAAAGGGTAAGGAACGGGAATCCACCAAAGGGATTTCACAAAGCACAGAATTCAAAACAGAGATTTTCCTGGCTTCCATCGAAACCCCCATCGAGGTGGAGAACATCTTTTTCGATCTCGATAAGGCCGACCTGAGGCCTGAATCAATGGTTTCCCTGGATAAACTCGTAGAAACCCTGAACGATAACCCGAATATTGTCATTGAGCTGGGCTCACATACCGATTCCCGGGCATCTGATGCTTACAATGTGGACCTGTCACGCCGCAGAGCCCAGTCGGTTGTAAATTACCTGATTGAAAAAGGCATATCGCGGGATCGTCTGGTTCCCAAGGGATATGGTGAATCACAGCCCAAAACGGTAGACAAACAGGACAACGCGGCCTATTCTTTCCTCCCATTGGGTACGGTTCTTTCCGAGAATTTCATCAATGGCCTGAGTGATGAAGACCGGCAGGAAATGGCACATTTCCTCAACAGGCGGACGGAGTTTAAAGTGTTACGTACAGACTATAGCGGCAAGTAAACAGTAAAAAGTAAAAAGTAAACGGTAAAAAGTAAAAAGTAAAGGGTAAAAAGTAAAGGGTATTCAGTATTTGGTTATTGTGATGACTATTTACCGTTCACTGTTTACAGGCTGTTTACCGGCTGTTCACCGTTTACCATTTGCTAAAATCCTATATCAGAAGTAGACTCTACATTACTCTTATTCCCTGCCCTATCCATGATATAAAAATCATACCGGATGGTGTCGTAAGGCGGGATCAGGAAATAATAGATCCGAACTTTGATTTCACCCTGGATGGTTTTGTTCTGTCCTGTGCGGTCAAGCCGTTCATTGGAATATATGGCATATTTACGCCCGTAAATATCCATATCAATAGAATCGTAGGTCTGATCGACCTTTTGAAAAGGGATTATGTACAGGTTAATAGTATCCTCGGGATATTCAATCGTATCCACACCAAAATCAGCATCGCCATCCTGGAATGAAAAAACAAGCTCGCCTGATTCAATGGTTAAATCGAGGGTATCCACCAGATACCGTGAATAACTTTTAAAGTGGATCTCCGGCACATCGCTGACTTTTTCAAAAGGTTCACAGGATACAAATAGGATTACCGGAAACAGCAGTGCCGGGATAATAATGCGCATTGTTTTCATAACTATATTGCCTGGTTTTGAACAAAATGCCTCAAATTATAAGCCAAAATTATTTCTTTCGCATGAATATTTGTATAGGGACCCCTTTAAAATCAAAATTTTGTCGGATCTGATTCTCCAGGTAACGCTTGTAAGAATCCTTCACATATTGCGGGAAATTGCAGAAAAAAGCAAAAGCAGGAGCATAGGTGGGCAACTGGGTAACAAATTTAATCTTCACGTACTTGCCTTTGAGGGCCGGAGGCTGGTATTGCTCTATGGCCTTGAGCATAATCTCGTTCAGCACCGAAGTCGGTATCTTGCGCTTCCTGTTGTTGCATACCTCCATGGCCTTTTCGATCACCTTGTGTATACGTACCTTGTTCAGGGCAGAGATAAACAGTACCGGAACATCCCGGAAAGGCGCAACTTTTTCGAGAATTTCCTTTTCATAATCCCTGGCCGTATTGGTTGATTTTTCAAGCAGGTCCCATTTATTTACCAGGATCACCAATCCCTTGTTGTTCTTATGGATGATGCTAAGTATGGATAAATCCTGGGATTCAAGTCCCTGGGCGGCATCAATCATGAGCAGGCAAACATCCGAATACTCAATGGTGCGGATTGAACGCATAACGGAATAGAATTCTATGTTTTCCGTAACCTTACCCTTCTTTCTGATTCCAGCTGTGTCAACCAGAAAAAAGTCGTGATTGTATTTGTTGTACCTGGTAAAAATCGAATCGCGCGTGGTCCCGGCAATCGGTGTGACGATATGCCGGTCTTCACCGAGAAGCGCATTGATCAGCGTAGATTTACCCACATTGGGTCGTCCGACCACTGCAATGCGAGGCAATTCAGGAAGTTCCTCCTCAACAGCTCCGGCAAATGCTTTCACCACGTCATCCAGCAGATCACCAGTGCCGCTTCCGCTTATGGAAGAAATCTTATACAGCTCTCCCAGTCCCAGTTTATAGAAGATGTCCCCTTCATATTGCTGCATGGTATGATCAACCTTATTCACAACCACAAAGGTTTTTTTGGTGCCTTTGCGTAAAAGCCCGGCAATGGTTTTGTCCATATCCGTAATACCTTCCCGGACATCCACCAGGAATAACAGTACATCGGCTTCCTCAATGGCCAGCAAGACCTGCTTTCGTATTTCTTCCTCGAAGATATCATCCGAACCTTCCACATATCCGCCGGTATCAATTACAGAAAAATCTACTCCGTTCCATACCGATTTGCCATAATGCCGGTCGCGGGTTACGCCGCTTGTCTCATGTACAATGGCTTCGCGACTTTCGGTAAGCCGGTTAAACAACGTGGATTTCCCAACATTTGGCCGACCCACTATGGCAACAATATTACTCATTCCGTGAAGGGGATTTTTTAAAATTCATAATCAATGGCAGCCCTGTTCTGCTTTACATTTTGCAGATAATCAGAAACCAGGAGATGATCCGGATGCTGCTGATAGCTTGCCAGGTCAGCCCAGGAATTGAATTCACTGATCAATACAACATCATAATTGCCATCGGGGCCTGATGGTGAATTAAAATACACCTCCAGGTTGACAATTACACCAATTCTGTCTTTAAGTTCAAGGATACGGGCCTTGACTTCTGCCATTCTTTCAAATTTGGCACGGGGGGTTTCACCCTCCCGAATCGTCCACATTACGATATGCTTTATCATTTTACCCAATTTGTGCAAAGGTAGTCAATATCCGAACTTTTTCAGGTATTTGTCCTTATTGCGCCAATCCTGTGCTACCTTGACCTGCAATCCCAAATAGACTTTGGTCCCCAGGAATTTTTCAATATCGAGGCGGGCATCCGTGCCCGTTTTCTTCAGCGCGCCACCCTTATGCCCGATAATGATGCCCTTTTGTGTATCACGCATCACGTGAATGATTGCATTGATACGAACCATATCTTCGGATTCCCGGAATGAATCGATCACCACTTCACAGGAATAAGGGATCTCCTTTTTATAATTCAGGAATATTTTTTCACGGATGATTTCCGATACAAAGAAGCGTTCTGGTCTGTCGGTAAGCGATTCTTCGGGATAATAAACAGGACCCTCGGGAAGTCTTTCCAGGATCAACGCAAACAAATCGTTCAGATTGTGTTTACGCAGCGCTGATATCTGAATAACCGTAGCGTCGGGAAGCATTTCCTTCCATTGCGAAGACAGAATCCCGAGTGACTCAGGAGTTGCCAGATCTGTTTTGTTAATAGCCACAATCACCGGTGCGGAAGATTTTCTGATTTTTTCTACAAAATTTAAATTTTTGTCGGGTGTCTCCACCACATCTGTGACATAGAGTATAACATCGGCATCTGAAAGGGCTGTCCTTACAAACCGCAACATGTTTTCGTGCAGTTTATAAACAGGTTTTACGATTCCGGGCGTATCTGAGAAAACAATCTGGAAATTTTCCCCGTTAACAATACCCAGGATCCTGTGACGGGTAGTCTGCGCCTTTGCTGTTATTATTGAAAGACGCTCGCCAACCATCTCATTCATGAGGGTGGATTTCCCAACGTTGGGGTTGCCGATAATATTTACAAAGCCTGATTTAAACATATTTTTATAAATAAAGGGCTAAAGCCCTGCTTGTTGCACATCTACAATGCCCCCCAGGCTGAAGCCTGGGGCTATTGATGGCATTCTCCTGTTACATTACCTCAGTCTGTCATCACATATTCAGCTGCAAGGTCAATTTAAATGCAAAGTTATCCCTGGTTTCAGGAAATGCATAGGAACCATAGCGGTACATGACACCAAAACCATAGCGCAATATCTGAATCCGGAAGATATTATTAATCAGCAAACCGCTTTCAAAGTATCCTTTGCCCATGGTTTTAAAAGATATGTTCTCGTGGTGCCCGGCATTTCTGAGCTCACCGATGCCCATGTTCTGAACAAGGGCGATTTCCGGCTGAAATTTTCCGCGTGGTTTGAACAGAAGTTTTCCGAAATCCTGCTTCATAAAAAGAGCCAGGAACCTGTCGGACAGGAATTCATTGAAACGCATGGTGCCGAAGGAATGTTCTGCTTCCAAGGTAAAAGACTTGTAACTGCCCATTCCCACGTAAAGTTTACTGTAAGGCACATCCCCGGTAACCATACCTGCAACCAAAGCAAGACGGGTATCTCCGAAAGTTCTTGTTGTAAAAACTTTCGTGATTTTCAATTCACTGCGCCGGTAA
The DNA here is from genome assembly GCA_016926375.1 of Bacteroidales bacterium. Taxonomy (GTDB): domain Bacteria; phylum Bacteroidota; class Bacteroidia; order Bacteroidales; family UBA10428; genus UBA5072. The sequence continues at coordinate 40,347 of JAFGOR010000150.1, read as the reverse complement.
TTAAAATCCCCTTTTAGTCCGGTCACCCCGAGCGCCAGGTTAAAATAAATCACCGGATAAACTGTTCCCATAGAGAATTCATTCCCCCTGGGTGTTTTCATGAAGGTTTCCTTGAAGGCATACTTCAACCGGATACCCGTTTCAGTAAGGTAAAAGCGTGTCAGAAGAACCTGGGGATTGCCTTCGTTGAGGCTGTAACCATATCCGTTTGTTGGGATAATCGTACTGTGGATCAGATATGTCTGCGCTGTCAGATATTTTAGGGCCCGGAATGCAACAGACGTTTCAACCTCCCTGGCCTGGTCCATTACCTCAATCATATAATCCCTGATGAATGCGGAACCCGATATATTCCAGGATTCGTTGAACCTGACACCTCCCGATTCATTCACATCATTGCGGTAAAGTAAAGTAAATCCTAGTTCATGAGCCGGCCAGAGATGAAAGGTTAAGCTGCCGCTGTATTTAAAAGCCTTGTCATGCAGGCCGTAGGCAAGATATCCCCCCAGTGTGAATTTCCTGGAGAGCTGGCTGGTTGTTTTTCCTCCGGCCCCGAATCTGAAACCCTCATAAGGATTATAGTCCACAAACCTCCGCAGATTAAAACTCCAGTATCGTCCCGGCAAATAACCTGTGAACAGGGTTTCAAAAGAGTTGATGGTCCGGTCGAGATGTTCAGCTTTACCAAGGCTGTCAATTACCCGGTAAGTTTCAAGTTCCCTTATGCTGAGTGAATCAACACGGTAAGCGTTCCAGACCTCCTCGGGCTGTTTGTGTGCTGCAGGGTTGACCTCAAGTTCAACTTTGTCGAACTCATCCTTATCATAAGCCGGGTTGAATTTGACATTCACAATATAGGACTTTCCGCTGCCAACTATATTCACTGGCATTTTACCTCCGCCGAACTGTGCCGTATTAAAAGTTACGCTGGTGTTCAGCATAGTCGGAAACCACCGGGAGGATTCCATAAAATCATATTGCTGCTGAATGGAAGCCCTGAACATGGCATCCTCCTCACTGGCTTCGGCCAGCACATTTTGCACGGCATATCCGTTTGAATTGATGTATAGCACTCCTTTCAAACCCTCGAAATTCCGTCCTTTCCAGGGTCTGAAAGAAATAATGAAAACCGTATCCTGGCGCTCTGTATATGCAGTATCCTGAATAATAAAGAAATACTTGTCGGTGCTGCCCGGACTGATAGGATTAATGAACTTCCTGTTGGCAATGTTCACGAAATCATTATAAAACGAAAATGACTGAAACTGCCTGGCCAACACCATGAAGGAAGGCTGTGAGATTCCGGATACCCTGGACGCGATGACTTCTTCCTTGTTCCTTTCCGGTGAAAAATACTTACGGCTGCTTACCGATTCAATGATTAAGAGATGCTGTTTGTCCAGGAACCTTTGCAGGTCGATCCTGCCCTTCTGGTCCATGCCAAAAGGAATGCTGTCAGGCAGGGTGAACTTTTCCCGGACTGCTGAATCATTTGGCGCCGATAACCGGGAAGTATCGGGATCAATGTCAAATACCATTTTTTCATAAGCTATGTAGGAAAAGGGACCGGCTTTCTCAGGATTATTTTTATTCCGGTTTTCGGATGCCAGTTTAATAATCCGATGTGCAGGGTTCTCACCAGGATATACAACGACCTCGGCAATATCGTAAGGCTCAGGAACCATACGAATAACCAGGTTATTTCGGGATCTGACCGCCAGGTTTGAGATGGTGATCTGCCGGTAACCCAGGTATCTCAGTTTCAGAAACTGAACATTTTTTGACCGCGGAATACGGAATATCCCTTCTAAATTGGTCACCACTCCCTGTCCCGATGCATTATATACAATGCTGACGAAAGCCAGCGGTTCGTTACTTATACTATCGGTCACCCTGCCTGTAACATAGTCATCCTGCGACCAGAGCCACCCGCATGGCATAAGAATCACAATCAGCAGAAGTAGTCGCCGGATCATAAATTTATCCAATAATTTCATGAATCTCGCGGATCATTTTGGATGCGAGAGCTTCTGCCTTTTCAGGTGATGTGCTTTCACTGATTATTCGGATGATAGGTTCGGTATTGGATTTGCGCAAATGCACCCATTCCCTGTCAAAATCAATCCTGATACCGTCGCGATCGTTCACCGGGTAATTCCTGTAATTCTCACGCACAGTGAGAATCAGCCGATCAACATCAACGTCTGGCCGGAGCTCGATCTTATTTTTGGAGTTGTAATAATCCGGATAAGTCTTCCTCAATTCGGAACATTTCTTCCCCGATTTGGCCAGGTGGGTCAGGAAAAGAGCAATGCCTACCAGGGCGTCCCGTCCATAATGCAAACCCGGATAAATAATGCCTCCGTTACCTTCTCCGCCAATAACAGCATTGGTTTTTTTCATTTCAGCAACGACATTTACTTCACCTACGGGCGCTGCCGTATATGAACCGCCGTATTTTTGGGTAATGTCACGGAGCGCCATGGTGGATGACAGATTGGATACCGTATTACCGGCATGCTGACTGAGAATATAATCCGCTACAGCCACCAAGGTGTATTCCTCACCAAACATGGAACCGTCCTCATTCACAATCACCAGCCGATCCACGTCGGGATCGACAACAAAGCCGATATCTGCCTTATGTTTAACAATTTCACCCGAAATATCGCCGAGATGTTGGGGAAGAGGCTCGGGATTATGGGGAAAAATTCCGGAAGGAGTACAATACAACTCGACAATCTCATGCACGCCGAGCTTTTTGAGCAAGGTCGGCAGAATAATTCCCCCAACGGAGTTGACGCAATCAATGGCCACTTTAAATCCGGCCTTTTCGATAGCTGAGACATCCACATATTTCATTTCAGCAACCTGTTCAACGTGCAGGGCATCCATCCTTTCAAAACGGCTCAGTTTTCCGAGTTCAGTCGCCTGGGCGTATTCTGTATTGTCCCTGGCAGCAATGGCCAGCAACTCGGCTCCTTCTGCCGCAGAAATAAATTCACCACTTTCACCCAGTAGTTTCAGCGCGTTCCATTGGCCCGGATTATGACTTGCTGTAAGAATTATACCTCCATCTGCCTTGTGGTAGGTAACACCTATTTCAACGGTAGGCGTTGTGGCGAATCCCAGGTCAATTACGTGGATACCCATTCCCATTAAAGTTCCGGCAACAAGCATGGAAACCATCTCTCCTGATATCCTTGCGTCCCGGCCAATAACAACGCTGTAAGCTGTCTTTTCCTGCTTCTGTTTGATCTGGGTGCCGTAGGCAGAAGTAAACCGCACAATGTCAAGCGGAGTAAGTGATTCTCCGGGCAGGCCTCCAATGGTTCCGCGAATCCCGGATATCGATTTTATTAATGTCATAGGTGGTTTTTTAGGAATTTTAACTATATAAAGCTGTTCGATTTTAGTACTTTTAGAACTGCAAAATTACGTATTTAAATTGTACTTCAACTATGGTCATAGCCAGAGGTTCCAGAAAAGCGGGAGCTGCATCCCAAAAAAGAAGCGCTCCTTCGAAAGGAAAAGCACCGGTAAAAACAGAACGGAAAGTGCCCCGAACGAAAAGACAGTTCAAAGAAATGCCCAAAACGGGTCATGAAAGCGAGTTCATTCGTTTGAACAAATACATTGCCAGTACAGGTATCTGCTCCAGGCGTGAAGCCGATGAATTTATCCAGGCCGGGCTTATCACCGTGAACGGAAAACTGGTCACTGAGCTGGGTGTTAAGGTCAGTTCAACAGACATTGTGAAATACAACGGGGAAACATTGCGCGAAGAAAAAAAGGTTTACATTCTGATGAACAAGCCCAAAGATTATGTTACTACCGTTGAAGATCCGCATGCAAAAAAAACCGTTCTTGAGCTTGTGAGAGGCTCCTGCAAAGAAAGGGTCTATCCGGTGGGACGACTTGACCGCAATACCACGGGTGTTTTGCTGCTTACAAATGACGGTGAAATTACCAAAAGACTGACGCATCCGAGATTTGAAAAGTTAAAAATCTATCATGTATACCTGAATAGAAATCTGAAACAGGCAGACATGGATAAGGTAGCATCCGGCATTACCCTGGAGGATGGTTTTATCAAAGCTGATTCCATCAGCTATGCTGACCCGGTAGATAAAAAACAGGTTGGCATTGAGATCCATTCAGGACGGAACCATATTGTACGCAGGATCTTTGAAAGCCTGGGGTATGAAATAGCCAAACTCGACAGGGTTTATTTTGCAGGATTAACCAAGAAAAACCTTCGCCGGGGAGAATGGCGGTTTCTCTCGGAGAAAGAAATTGCCATGCTGAAAATGAATGCCTTTAAATAATCAGATCTTAATTCCCATGAACAGCACGTCATCCACCTGGTCATAGTTCTCCTTCCAGAGGTTGAAAGTATTTTTCACGTGCGTATACTGCTCTTCCATGGGTTTCTGGTGAATATCCTGGAGGAGGTTCTTCAGTCTCACCATTTTAAATTTTTTACCCATGGGACCTCCGAACTGATCAGAATAACCGTCGGAGAACATGTAGATGATGTCGCCTTTGCTCAATTGAAGACCTTCATCTTCAAACAGGTTATCTTCCCGGTCATAATGTCCGCCCACTGAATTCCGGCTTCCCTTCACAAAGTATTCCTCGCCGTTGCGGTAAATAATCATGGGTCGCATGGCTGAGGCATATCTGACATAATGCGTTTTGAGATCAATCTCACATACAATGATATCCATTCCGTCACCCGGCTTTGTGCCATCTTCGAGATTCTGATTGAGTGTATTTCTCAGTTCATTATCCAGAACCTGCAAAACCTGTGAAGGAGAATTACCGGCTTCACGTGTGCAAATATCCTTGATCAGTGTTGAACCGATCATTGACATAAAGGCTCCCGGTACCCCGTGTCCGGTTGAATCCGCGCAAACTATGGTGAACTTGTTGTTGTTTACCTGGTCGAACCAGTAAAAGTCACCACTTACAATGTCCCTGGGGCTGTAGAAAACAAAACATCCTGAAAAGTGCTGCTGGAGCCTCCTGATGGGTGGCAGCATACTGGTTTGTATGCGTTTTGCATAATTGATACTGTCGGTAATATCCCGGTTCTTTATTTCAATTACTTCCTTCTGCTCCACGACCTCTTTGGTGCGCAGGGTGAGTTCCCGTTCCAGGTATTCCTGCAATTGTTTTTGCTTGCGCTCCCGTATTTTGATGATCAGGTATACGGCTGAAACAAGGGTGAGCAATGATAAAGCCATGAACCACCAGGTTTTCCAGAATGGAGGCTTTATCCTGATTTTAACGGTTACCGGTGTTTCCTGACTGAGACCTTCATTATTAAACGACCTCAGGTAGAAAATATATTCCCCATCCTCGATCCTCGGATAGGTAACATAAGTTTGGGATGTGACATCGGACCATTCCAGATCGTTCCCTTCGAGCTTGTACTGGTAGCGAACCGATTGCGGATCACTGTAATTCAGACCGATGAAGTCAATTCTCAGTTTATAGGGACGGTAAGGAAGTACTATTTCCTTCCCAAAATCATAAGGCTTGTCAGAAATCAGAAGACTCACAATGTTGGTGAATGGTGGCTGCTTTTTCTCATTTTCCAGGGAAGGATCATAGGTAACAAGACCCTCGGTGGTACCAAAATACAGCACCCCTGTTTTATCGACAAAAGAAGCATTCGGATTGCAGTCCCCGGTAATATCCATGTTCTTGTCAAAAACACTGATTTTCATGGTCGATGTTTTGATCCTGCTCAATCCGAGCCTGTGTCCGATCCAGATGCTCTGATCAGGTCCTTTTGCCAGGCTGTAACAATAATTTGATTTCAAACCCGAAGAAACGGTGAACTGGTAAACAGAATCATCTTTGAAATAGACAATTCCGTCACCATAGGTTGCGGCCCATATTCCTCCCTGATCATCCTCAATTACAGATTTAAACTCAATTTCGGTATTTCCCGCCGGGAAAAGATTTTTGATGCTGTCATCCTCGGTTAGCTGGAAAATGCCATTGGCGCGTGTTGCTATTAAAAGTCTGCCTTTACTGTCGAAATAGATCTGTTCGATGCTGTTATGCGGCAATCCGCTGGTAGTTGTAAAATGTACAGCTTCACGCAGATCCTTACTAAATTTATAGATCCCATCCCGGGTGCCCAGGTATACATATTGGTCGCTGGTGGCTATGGCGCTTACCTGACTGCCGAGAGATCCGGCTTCATAGGCAATTTTTCGCACAGCACCACTCCTGATATCCAACAGAAACAGACCGTTTTTTTCAGTGCCTATGTAGAGCTTGTTCCCTTCGGTATGCAAAACCATTATCCGGTCTGCCGGAACACCGGCAATTCTGGTTGCGGACCTGTCGGCGCCCTTTTTACCGCGGAATAACCCACCGGGTCCCCCCAGGTACATAATGTCTTCATCGGTGATAACAACGGACTGGATGTCATTGTCCAACCCATTCACATCCTGCTGCAAAAACGAAAATGCCTGTCCGGTAAATAAATTCAAACCGCCTCCATAGGTTGCAATCCATATATTGCCTTCGATATCTTCAAACACCTTTTTTACTGCATCTTCAGAAAGTCCGTTCTGCTTATTGTATAAAGTAGCCGAAGCAAAATTCCCGTTCTTGTCAGGCAAGCTTAACCGGTATAATCCACCCAATAATGTACTTACCCATAAATGCTTATCAGAATCCTCAAGCACTGACTGCACTTTTGCCGAAGCTAACCTGGATTCGGTGGCTATTTTGGTGAGATCGTAGGTACCTCCTTGCAATGTTAACCGGAAGACCCCGTCTTCCTCGGTAGCTATCCAGAATATATTCTCAGCATAAGAAGGCTGTATATCCTGTATTTTGATAAAATCAAACTCTGAGATCTTCATAAGAACCTCAGCGTTGTTGCCTGTCCCATCAATCGAGTATATGGTTAATCCTTCCATGGAACCCAGCAAAAGAATTTTGCCTTTCACGGACAAAGCTGTAAACAAACCCTTGTCAATGCCGGAAACAGGGTTCGCTGCGCCTGTTTGCGCATTCATACTGAATAGGCCGTTGTTCTGCGTGGATACAATCAGGTTTCCATCCTCCAATGTTGCAAAACCGGTGACAGCGCTGGAAATTTCAACTCCAGGCTTTATGGTGGAGAAAGAAGTTCCGTCATATTTAGCGATATCTCCGTTCTGGTAGCCAAACCAGAGGACTCCACGGCTGTCTCTGATGCTTGACTGGGCCACCTCGGTACCCAGCGAGTCCTGTAAGATATCCGTGTCAAAAGCGATTCCGTTGAAACGGCATAGTCCCTGCCCGGTTCCTATCCAGATATACCCGTGATTATCCTGGCTGACTGTATACACGTATTGATGCGAGATACCTTCGGTTAACCCGAAATGGCTTATCCTGTAATCCTGGGATGTGCCTGGCAGGGAAAAAAATAGGGCTAAAGCCGCTAGAACTGAATAAAAAACCTTGCGCATAGGTAAAATTTATTTCTTCGTCATGGGTCTGACATCAATGCCAGCCTTATACTTGGGCACACCTCCGATTGGAATAACGTAGAAGGGCAGCAACTCTCCATACTGGTTGCGGACATTAACAACCACGTTGTTATTTTTGACAGGTGGTGTTTTTCGTTTGATAAACTGAATATCGAGTGAAGTGTTTTTTTCTTCATCAAAAATGGTGAATTCTTTCTCGGCCCATACATCTTCCCCGGATACCGGGCAGAGCTGGCCTTTACGGGCAACGGATACACAGCGAATCAATCCGTCCGAGTCCCAGTCAAAATTGGAGAGTTTCACCGAGATTGTCCTGTCGTCAACCAGCGGGTAAATATGGGATACTTCTGTGGCATTGTCATGCATACGAAACGAATATTCATATGCAAAGGCATTGGCTCCCTCGATGGCTTTGTTCTCATCCATCCTGGTCGAAAGGAAATACCGGTAAAGATTGCCATCATCACCGGCCATGCCGTCGCAGATGACTTTAAAAACATAGCCGTCAAATCTTTGCACAAATTCACCTTCTGATGGATTGAAAGGTCCGAAAGTATACCACTTGTTATCATAATCGACCTGGTTACCGAATGTTTTCGAGGCCAGCAGGTTCCCGCTCTTGTAATTGCCCCTGGGTGAAGTTTCCATAGCGTCTTTGTGCGAATAACTTTCCTTTCCCCCATATACCGAATACGTCATCCTGGTATCAAAGACCCCATTCACCTCATCCGTTGAGCCGCTGATATCAGGATCATAAACCCTGATATAAACCGATTGTGAAAAACCTTTGGGAACAAGAAAAAAGAATGTCTGCGAGAAATCATCATCGCCCCACGATGTTCCGGCTTTCGGGCCAAAAGTCATGAGATAAGGAATATTTTCATCTCCTGCAGGCACAGGCTGAGCCTGTAAACCGGCAGTAATTAACAGGGCCGATATTAGAAATGAAAAGTACTTCATAGGATATAATTCAGATGTTCGGTTGTTGTTTACTTGCTATACGATAAAAAACGGGAATAGATTCATTTTATACATGAATCCTCAAAGGGCAATTACTTTTGCGGGCTTATCACAATAATTTTGCGGGTTACGCAGCTTGTGCGATCAGATTCATTTTTGTCATCCGTTTTATCGGTTACTCCCAGCGTGAGACTATAAGTACCGGGGAAAACAAAAAGGTGTTTCACATCGGATCCGGAGGCCCGGAATCCGTCACCAAAATCCCAGTAGTATTGATCAACGGTAAAATCTTTCAGATAGGTTTCGTGTCCGTTCACGGTTATCTCCTGTCCCTGCGCTACCGTCTCAGGACCATGAATATAAGCCTGCTCGATTTTTGATACTACAAAGGTATAATCTGCCTGGTTGGCCATTAATTCCCTGGTAAGCTTATCAATGATATTTAGCTGAACCTGATAGGTGTCGGGCCTGGCGAAACAGTGTTCTGCTTCAAGCGCTCTGATTATGGTTCCGTCGCCGAGGTCCCATTCATAGGCAAAAGTTGTTGTATCAACCTCGTTGTTGTTGGGTTCATAAAATACGAAACAATAATCATTCTCCTGCTGATCGGGGCAATGTGTGAAAGTGGGAATTGTTGAATAGGCAGAAAGAATATCCGCTGAACCTGAGCGGTCCGAAACAAAATAGCCGGTATCTGCGGCTGCATTAAGAATCAGCCCGTAATCATCATGGTTTGAATTGAAAGGTTCCGACATAGGCACGGGTTTTTGCCATACATCGTCAATTTTAACGGTATAGAATATGTCCAGGTCACCCTTCTGAGTCAAACCCCGGGATGAGAAATACAGTCTTCCGCTGGAATGCAAAAAAGGGAAGACCTCGTTTTTAGAGGTATTGATAGCCGGTCCCAGGTTTTCGGGTGCTGCCCACCGCCCGTTTTCCAGCCTCGAAACATAAATGTCCATCCCTCCAAACCCGCCCGGAGCATCAGAACAAAAGAACAGCTGGGTGCCGTCATCAGAAAGGCAGGGGTAACCCGTATTGTATTCGGGTCGGTTGAACCTGAACTGGGTAAGATTTGCCCATTCCCCACCCGACCAGGTGGCACTAAAGATCCCGAAGGTTGTATCTGCCCGGTTCTTGTTCCTGGAACTCGTCGATACATTGATTGAACGGGTGAAATAAATGGTTTTTCCGTCTTTGCTGAATGTACACGGACCTTCATATAAAAAAGTGGTGAGCTCCCTGGACATCAGCCTGGGATGCTCAAATTTGCCGGGTTTCTTCTGTTCCGCCACATATAGGTTGGTGAACATATTATAGTTCAGGTCGACATAACTGGTAAGCACTTCATTTTTGCGGTCGGAGCAAAACACGATTCCGTTCTGATAGAACGCCGGGGCCATCTCCCTGGCCGATGTGTTTAATAGAAGGCGTTTTACCTCAAAGTGATCCTGGGAAAAAAGCCCGGGGCAGGCACAAAGAATCAGGAATACGGAAAAAAATATTTTTTTATAGGAAAACATTGTTGATTAAAATATCGTCGGGTTTGCTGCTCTGATCTGATATCCGAAATTATACTCCAGGGCAATCTCAAAGGAGTTCCTGTTGTAAGCATTCAAGTCGTTCAATCCGTAATCATAGGCAATGCCCACCCGCAGCTGATAGTTTATTTTGTAGTCAAGCAACATTACTATTGCCTGTTTGCTGCGGTAGGATGCGCCAACACGAAGGGCGTCCTTGTATAACAAGCTTAAACCGCCGTCGGCAATGACTCCGCCTGCCTTATCATATTCCACCAGGCCTGAAGGCTGCAACTGCCAGTTATCAGCAATGTCAAAAGTAATTCCTGCCGAAAGGTAATAAGCATATTTATTGAAATCGTGATAGGCTGTAACTTCGCCTGTCTCATTGGTTTCATAACCCAGAATAAGCGGCACTGACAGGCCTGCGTAGAACTTTCGGGTGTAATAATACATCCCCATGCCAAAATTCGGCAGCAGGTAACTGCTCGACTTCTCACTGAAAACGACATCATCTCCACCCAGATCGATCAGCTCGAATTTACCGGTGGAAATGCCGCCTTTCAGGCCCAGGGCGAGCTTTCCGTTCCCCAGTGTCAACCGGTGTGCATAATTTACATAAATGCCCGTATACTTGCGCAGCCCGATGCTTTCATTCATTACTAGCAATCCCAGTCCCATCTTTGTGTTTTTAAAGGGAGTGTGAAGGCCGGCGATATTATACGAAGGCGCACCTTCAAAGCCCATCCACTGGCTTCGGTGTGAAACGCTGATGCTGAGCATTTCCCTGCTACCGGCATAGGCCGGGTTAATAGCCAGTCCGTTAAAGCTGTAATGGCTGTAAAGGAGCGCTTTCTCCTGGGCTTCAAGGATGACTGACAGCAAAAGGCAAAACAATATGATAATTGATCTTCGCATTTATCTTAGTATTTCAACAAATGACCTGAATTGCACTTCCTCCTGCCTGCCCGCAATTTTCATGTCGACCAGATAAAAGTACGTGCCTTCGGGCAATTCAACTCCATCCATATTGTATCCATCCCAGAGATCCCCTTCCTGGTAATTATCCGATTCAAAAACCAGTACGCCTGCGCTATTAAATACTTTAATCCTGATAAGCTCAGCATTGGTGGCACCAATGTCAAATACATCGTTTTTGCTGTCACCGTTGGGTGTAAATCCTTTCTGAATGACCAGCGGATTGACCAGAATTTCCATGATGTCGGAAACCTCAGGACAGCTTCCGTTGGTAACGGTCCATCTGAGAGTTGTGGAACTGGCCAGCTCGCTGATGACGGCGTTGGGCAGTATGTCATTGTCAAATTCTCCTGAACCGGTTTCAATGGTCCATTTTCCAGTACCCACGATCGGTTCAACCGCTTGAAGCTGGGCCATGTAACTGAAATCAAGACTCTGGTCGGGACCTGCATCGGGCGCTGGTGGTTGTTCCTGGAATGTAATTTCAATTTCATCCTCATCAGAACAATGCCAGTTGGTTTCAGTCCATTTCAACATTTTGGTGTCATAACTTCCGGAAGTAACCTGGGTGGTGGCATTGGATGGATCGCTGAATGTCACACCGGTTCCTGTCCACAAACCCGAAGAACCGCTTATATTTTTAACAGCCTGCAACGTATAGTTCAGGCCGCATGTCTCCTGGCTGGTCCCTGCATTGGCGACAGGAACTGCATATACTATGCCGTGCGAAACGTTGGCAAAACCTGTAATATCGGCAAAGCAACCGCTGTCGTCCTCCACCGAATACATCGTGAACTGCTGTGAGGTAGCGGGAGTAAAGGCTACAGAATCAGTAAGTGCGGTAATGCCTGTTTTGGATGAACCGGGAATACTTTCACCGGCGACAGCAACATTGAAAGGTCCGCTGCCTGCCAGGTTGAATTTTACATACAAGGTTTCACCTGCGCATATTGTATCCCGATCCACACTTACATCCCCCGTAGGCAGCGGATTGATCCTCACTTCAACCGCGTCACTGATGTCGGTGCATTCGTGGTAAGCGGGTGAGGAATATACAATCCTTCTGAAATACTTCCTGCTGGTGAGGTTTGCTGACACATAATCGCGGTCCGCACCCGTGACCGAATTCCATGTGCTGTTGTCATTGCTTTGTTCCCACTGGTATGCGTAGGTGTTGAATCCGTTCAGAGGCGAAGAACCCGGCAATGAAATAGGTGTATTGTAGCATGTATACTGAACGGTGCTGCCCAGTATGCTGTTGTTGGTTATCAGGGGCATGGTATGCACCGTTTTGACGGTTCCGGTGTCAATGCAAGCCTTGTCATTCCCTGAATATACAATCCTGCGGAACAGAGTTTCATTGGTCAGCACACCTGCGGTGTAACGGAGCACATTGCTTGAAGCCAGGCTGGTCCAGTTACCGGATGCCGGCTTATATTGCCAGGAAAAAGAATAGGTGCCATCGCCACCGCCGGGAGTTAAAGCATTGAGCTGTCCCGGGCTCTGATTCAAACATATGGATGTATCACTGGTGGCAAAGCCGTTGTTTAAGATTGAAGGCAATACCGTAATCTTATCGGTATTGCTGGTATCCGCGCAATATGCGGTTGAGCTCACCAGGCGACGGTAATACATCGTTTTCGTGAGTACTCCCGGATCGAGCGGTGTATTTGAGGTCCGGGTGGCGCCCATGTTGCTCCATATGCTTTCACTGTCGCGTGACTGCCACTGGTAAATGTAGGATGCATTGTTTCCGCCGGTGGGTTGGGCTGCTGTAATCAATTTCGCATGATTGTTGTAACAAATGGTATCAATGCCATAAATCGTATTGTTGCTGATGACAGGATATACAAAAACCTGAATTACCCGGCTAGTGTCAAAGACACCGTTTGAGGTGACAATTCGCCTGTACCAGGTTGTCTGATTCAATGCCGGTGGCTGGAAGGTTCTCAGCTGTGTTCCGGATGCATCCGTCCAGTTGGCGTTATCTGTGCTTTTTTCCCATAAAAAGATATAAGTGCCATCACCGCCCTTGGGTTGGCTGGCGGTAAGAAGATTGGGAGTCTGCCCGGCGCAAATGGTATCCTTTCCATGTACCGAATTGAACAGGAATCCGGTAAGCGGTGATATCAGGTTTGTGATTTTTGCACCCGTTGAACCCGGCGTGCCGGGAATACCCAGTACGAGCGAGCAGGAACTGCCAACAGCGCCGGCAATGCCATATGAGAAGTCAACGATTGCAGCCAGGGAAGCGCCGTTGTGCCAGATGACCCCACCGCCGCCACCGCCGCCTGATCCCGTGCAATTGCCGTCATCTGTCGTATTTCCGCCTCTTCCTCCTTTGGCATTAACCGTCAATGCTCCATAAAGACTGGTTGCATCAATGATCACCGTTCCGCCCGCACCGCCGCCACCCCCGCTTCCGGTCGTAGCTGTGGCATTCTCCCCGTTCGCCAAAATTGATTTGCCATTGCCCGCAAGCACCCCGGTGATGATGATGGCGATACCCCCACCGTCACCTCCCTTGGAAGGAGTTGAGGTTGAAAGTTTGGTACCGCTTCCGCCGCCTCCGCCCATGATAATCTTCCGGTTTCCGGCCGTGTAAAGCTCAAAACATCCATAACCACCCCAGCCGCCCAATGCCGGATATAAACCCGAACATACGGGAGATTGCCGGCCTCCGTCACCGCCAACGGCGTAATTGCTGCCGCCACCGCCGCCCGAGTATAGCCCGTTTCCGGCCCCGCCGCCGTTAATAGCGAATCCCGTACCCTTGGTATAGGGAAATGCAGTGGTAACAATTCCCTCGCCCTTGTTTCCCGACCGGTTCATTTGTGCCGGGAGGAAAAATAAAGTGTCTTTGATGACTGAACTCAAGCCATACCGGCAACCTCCTGTGTAGTTTTCGGCAGGAATGGCACCTCCGCGAAAACCCTGGGCACTGACATCAATGTTGTGGTTGAGTTTTACCGAATCGGTACCGATGATGGCAACAATGCCGCCTATGGTTCCGTTCCAATCCAGGGCATTTACTGCACCCGTGGTAGAGACCGTTTCACCTTCCACAAATTTTACAAGTTGTATTTTTTCACCTGCATCGTAGGTCCGGGAGACATCATCGGTAAAAATAACCCAGGCTTCCGTGGCATTTATGGCAACTACTTCATCAACCTGAAATATCTCGTAGCTTCCCACATCACCCATATCTTCTTTTGTACGTGCTTCCCTTGTTTTGAAATCCGCACCTGAATAGGGGACGGCCCCGGTCATCTGGATCAGCAAAACTTTACTTTCCGATTGAAAGTGGCTGATCTGTCCTCCCAAAACATCGGTTACCCTGACACGGTTAGTCTGCACTTCATCAACACGCAGGTAATAATTGGGGACTCCGGAAATCTGGATGTTTTGCGAAAAGCTTAAGAAGGAATAAATCCATAAGCCCGATATTATGCCTATAATCCTCTTCAAAGCCAAAGTTGGGTTAGTTGGTTTGATTGTTGTGTTTCAAATATATAAAATTATCCTGCAATATATTTCATCAGATATCAACAACCATTCACAGCGCTTTACAATTGATGAACCGGCAGTTCAAAAACGAATGTCGTGCCGTGGTTGACTTTTGTGTTAAACGTAATATTCCCTCCAAAAGATTCAATAATATTCTTTACGATCGACAAACCCAATCCCATTCCGCTGGACTTGGTCGTAAAACTTGGTGTAAACAGCTTACCCTGAAGATCTTCAGGTATACCCTTTCCATTGTCGGTAATGCTTATACGCACCATTTTACCGTTCAGAACCAAGCTGATTCCCACCTTGCCATGCCGGTTTTCGGGGATAGATTGGATGGCATTCTTCAGTAAATTGATAAACACCCTTGACAACTGCTCCTTATCAGCAAATACTACTATTTCTTCACTCTCATGCTCAAAAACAAAGTCAACATTTTCGGTGTTGACAAAAAGATTCAGGGAGTTCCTGATCTTTTCCACGATATTGATTTCTTCATTGAAAGCCTTGGGCATTTTCGCAAAATTGCTGAACTCCGAAGCGATAAAGGAAAGGTTATCGATCTGTTCGATCAGCGTACGCGTAACCTTTTCAAGATTCTCATCGAAATTCTCCTTGTTGTCTTTCCACGAACGGAGTAAATGCTGCACGCTCAGTTTCATGGGCGTGAGCGGATTCTTGATCTCGTGGGCGATTTGTTTGGCCATTTCGCGCCATGCGCTTTCACGCTCTGACCGTGACAACATCTCCACGCTTTTCACAAGTTCCTTAACCATCCGGTTGTATTCGTATACTAATCCTGCAATTTCATCGTGCCCCTTGTAAATGATCTCTTCATTCTTCCTGCCGATCTTTATCTGGCTGAACTTTTGCTGGATCATCCGTAAAGGCCGGGTTATCTGATCGGATATGAGGACGGCCATGGCAATGGTGAGCAAAATCAGCAACACATAAATATTTACAATGGCCACCACGAGCGTTGTAACATCATTTCTCAAAATATTCTGCTTGGTAAAATATGGCAGATTAAGGTAGGCAAGCAGTTTATTCTCGACATTCACGAAAGGAACATATACCGATAAAAAGCTCAGTTTTCCTATGGTTTCACGGTGGATGAATTCAGCCTGTCTTTCTTTCACCATTTTACTGTACGCCAGAGGATCCATCTTCTCGCCCAGGATTCCCTTGCTGAATATCTCAGACCGGGAGGTAGCCAGCAAATTTCCATCGGGATCATACAAATTGATATCGGAATAAAAAATATCTGAAAACTTGATCAGCAATTGTTCCAGGTTATCAAAACCATCACCTTTCTGGTAAGGGCTGATCTTGTTGGGAAGGTAGGCAAGCATGCGGTCCAGTTCGATATAAACCGACTGGATTTTTTCACTGAGCAGGTCGAGTTGCTTTTTCTGGTATTGCTGAATGCTGAAATAAATTGTGCCCCCGCCAACCAGGATGAGTGACAGGAATAATATGGCAATGATGGAAAGCTGGATCTTATTCTTAAAGTTGAATTCTATGTCACCGCCCAGTTTCGAATAATTCCGGATGCCAATGATGAGTAATACAATTATATAATTGAATAAGAAAATGTAGGAAAAGGATATCAGCCGATTAAAGAATGTGGTGGCCGGTTTGCTCACCATTACCACATTGTCTTTGGTAAGATAATATATGATGTGGTCATAGCCTTCGAATTTGACAGGCTTTCCCTTATAGGTGTTCAGATCAAGGCTGTACTGGAAGGTTCCGGATTGAGCCAACAATTGATTTTTGAAATATTTGGCATAGGAATACTCTGTCAACAAACGGTTCTCCTTGTATTTCTTATCGAGCAGCAACTCCGGGAAACCCAATTCCTCGGCAACCAACCTCGTTTCCAGTTCGAGAAACAAGGAAACCTCGATATTCCTGGTGGGGTGTTTATAAGTAATCCAGCCCAGGTAATTGATTCTTCCGTTCTGGAGGTCGAGAAAATAAAACCTGGACCGGGGCAGCAGCATGCTTTTACCCTCCTCCAGCCGTCTGTTGTAAAAATCATAACAGTTCTTCAGCGTATCGCCATCGTAAAGTTCCTTACTGGGATAACAGTCTTCGAAAAGTAGCTTGTACTTTCCCCAAAAGCCATTAAAGTAGTTGCTTTGAAGGTAGTCATGGATCTGCTCATCGCTGATTGACCAGTTAAACATAAAATTATTAAGCGTCTTATCCTGGCTAAGCCTGTCACTGATACCCTCAAGCAAGTATTCTGCAACAGGATCATGTTGTGCTCCCAGATTTTCAGCCATGACCTTCATGTTATTCATCAGTTTCTGTTTCGCATAATGATTAAACAGGTAAACTGAGTAGGATGAGAAAAAGATAACAATAAAAGCCATGGTGGTGAAATTACCCACCGGTATCCTGCGGTAATGAAGGATAGCCAGGGCTGCAAACATCACCAGAAAGGCCAGGTGTGAAACGCAGTCAAATCCGAAATTCAGCAGGTATGCCGGGACAAGCACCAGGGAACTTACGAGAATAAAGGTCAGGATCAGTTTGCCCAAATCACAGCTATCCTTGCACAATGAAAGCAAATAAAGGTTGAGCAAAAGCAATGCGCCGAAATGCATTGCCGTTATAAGCAGTCCTACAAAGGTATAAACACTGACGCTTGCAGCTTTGTAAAATTCAAAATTGATCGTTGAGTGCAGGATCAGGTTCGACAGAATAAAATGGGTATAGAGGAAGAAACCTGTCAGAACGATCATCATCAGCACAATAGTTGCATTGGGACCCGACTTTTTTTCCTTATTCAGAAACTTCGGAAACCTGAATCCCAGGAAAAATTCCAACACAATATAAAGTACCAGTATGGTATTTGTGAAGACATCTCCCAGAGAAGGTAAAATGGTTGATTTTGCGAAGGGTACGGGACCGAATAACTCAAGGTTATAGAGATCGGAAGGAACATGGTACCTGTATTGAATCCACCTCAGTAAGGCAAAGAATGCGATCATCAATCCTAAAAGAGCGTTTTTCAGTCCCGGTTTTTGGATCCTGCCCAGGATGTTGTGAATAAGCAACAGGAACGCAATGATCAATAAAAATATCAAAACAGGGATCAGGAATTTCTCCAGCCGGGAATACCTGAGTTCACTGACGCTGAACTTGATCGAGAACAAATAAATGCCCTCCCAGTCGTGAATTGCAAAGGACCCCGGTTGGGCAACGGTAAGAAGTTTTGTTGAAGTCGGCAGCTTCAGGTCGGGGTGAAAGCCACTGATCATGAATTCATTCTCATAGGGATATTGCGATTTTACCAGTATCAACCCGTAAGCCTTAATGGAATCTATTTGATAGGTCTTGATTACATACCACCCATTTGAAATGGAATCAAAACGCTTTCCGATGAGTTCAAACTGCTCAAATGATTTAAAGCTCATGGTATTATCGGACCAGTAAATCAGGCTGTCATTGTGGTAAACCACCATGGTAATGCCTTTGTCGCCGGTTAGCTGTGCATTTAACTGCCAGTTGCTATCCTGCAATTTCTTAAATATGCGATCCGTTTGAAGGAATTTTTTATCGATTTCTTTTTGCAGCCTTCTGTGGTCGCTTTCTTTGAAATGCCAGTTGTCCAATATGACATTACTCCCCACTGTGATCATCAGTAAGGTCAGAAATATCGCAATGTATTTACTGGTATTCATGGAGACATCCTTCGAATTTAGTTATCAAACACAATCAGGTATGATGATAAGGTTCTCCCCGGATTATGGTAAAAGCCCGGTAAAGCTGCTCAAGAAATACAAGCCTGATAAGCTGATGGGAGAAAGTCATGCACGATAAAGACAATCTCTCGGGTATTTCCTGATAAACTTCCTTTGAAAAACCAAAAGCCCCGCCAATGATAAATCCCAGGTTTCTTGTTCCCATGTTCATGGCTTTTTGCAGGTAAGCCGAAAAAGCAAAAGAATCCAGCTGTTTGCCT
Organism: Bacteroidales bacterium; assembly: GCA_016926375.1. Taxonomy (GTDB): domain Bacteria; phylum Bacteroidota; class Bacteroidia; order Bacteroidales; family UBA10428; genus UBA5072. Next base: position 21,898 of record JAFGOR010000150.1, on the reverse strand, counting down.
TCCACATCGAGCAATACAGACTGATCCGTCTTTTCAAGAGCCGAAAGTAGTATTTTCCCTTCATGTTCCTTGAGCACACTTTCAGGCTGGCTTTTCATGTTACGTGGCTCGTTCAGGTAAATCAATTCAAAGGGTACATAATGCCTGATCCTTTTCTCATACAAAGCAATCCCTTCTTTCAAATAAGGTTCCTGTGTAGCTCCCAGGGTAATGATGCTGATCTTCATGAAAAAAAGTTTTTAGGAGAATAGTTGGCCCGAAATTTGATCCATCATCATAATTGAATTAAATAATTAAATTTGTGAACTAATGGTTTTATCATTATTCAAAAATACTTTTTATTTTGACATGATCGCGATAAACACCATGTTGAAAATCAACCGTTTCAAAAGAGTGCTGGCCTTGATATCCTTGATCGTATCCATTGCCATGAGAGTCAGCGCCTCAGCCCCGGGAGATATTCCGCAGGGCATGGTTGATGCCTTGAAGTCAGGCAATTCAGTTGAGCTTTCCAATTTTTTCAATAGCAGCATAGAACTTGCCATTCCAGGTCAGACAGATATTTACAGCAGTCAGCAGGCAGAACTGATTGTTAAAAATTTCTTTGCAAAACATGTGCCATCCAATTTCGTTATCCTGCATAAGGGCGGAAAAGAGGGTTCACAATATGCCATTGGCAATCTCACTACTTCCACCGGGAATTTCAGGGTGACTCTGCTGATCAAGCAAAGGGAAAATAAGCCCTATATTCATCAACTTCGTTTTGAGGAGGAAAATGCCGATTAACTATATCGACCAATTCATTGAAAATGCCTTACATGAAGATTTAGGTGACGGTGATCATACTTCACTGGCCTGTATCCCTCATCAGGCTGTCGGTAATGCGCAATTGTTGGTCAAGGAGGAAGGTATCCTGGCCGGGGTAAATATGGCCGTCAGAATTTTTACCCGGCTTGATCCGGACGTCAGACTGGAAATCTTCAAACACGACGGGGACCATATAGCTCCACCTGATGTTGCCTTCATCGCAGAAAGCAAAGTACACGTTCTCCTGAAGGCTGAAAGACTTGTGCTCAATATCATGCAGCGAATGAGTGGCATTGCCACCACTACCAGGCAATATGTTGACCGGCTCAGCGGTCTGAAAACCAGGGTACTGGATACACGAAAAACAACCCCAGGCATGCGCATGCTTGAGAAAGATGCTGTAAAGATCGGAGGAGGTCTAAATCACAGGTTTGGATTATTTGATATGATCCTGATCAAGGATAATCACATTGATTTTGCGGGTGGCATACCTCAAGCCATTCAGCGTACCAGGGAATACCTGAAAAAAACCGGCAGGCACCTTGCCATTGAGATTGAGGCCCGCAATCTCGATGATATACGGATTATTCTTGACATGGGCGGGATCGACCGGATTATGCTGGACAATTTCACCGTTGAAAATACCCAAAAGGCCGTGGAAATCATTGCCGGACGTTATGAAACCGAGTCATCAGGCGGAATCACCCTGGAAAATATCAGGGATTATGCAGTATGTGGTGTTGATTTTGTATCCGTAGGGGCACTCACCCATCATATAAAAAGCCTTGACCTAAGTCTCAAGGCCTTAAATTATAAGCCTGATGAGTTCGGACCAGCACACATACACCTATAAAATATTAAACAAGGAGATCCATAAACTCGGTGATCGTTGTAAAAGAATCAGATTTCCGGGATCAAGGGGATTAAGCTTTCATGAGGTTGTGACTTTGTATTTCCAGGGGCTCATGAAAGGATCACTGAACATAAGAGCTACCTCCATTGCATTCAATTTTCTGCTCGCTTTAGGTCCGGCTGTCATCTTTCTCCTGGGTCTTATTCCCTATATGCCGATTCGTAATTTTCAATCTGACCTGCTCGATATTTTGGTTGACATCATTCCCGAAAATTCCTATCTCGTTTTAGAATCAGTACTTGGAGAAATTTTTGAAAAGCATCACGGATTGCAGATTTTTGGATTTCTGCTCACCCTGTTTTTTATTCTGAAAGGGCTTAACGGAATCATTGAGGCTTTCAATGCAACCTATCACACCATCATATCACCACGCTGGTATGAAAGCCGACTGATTTCGGTGGTATTATTTATCATTCTCTTTATAATCCTGACCATTGCTATAATGCTGCTATCATTTTCCAACATGGGTGTCAGATACCTCTATTCCGAGGGAATCATCAGGGCTTACACCACCTATGTCCTATTAATGGCCGGCAAATGGATCATCATTCTTGCACTGACTTTTCTGGCCATTTCTTTCCTGTATTATTGGGCCCCGGCCAGGAAGACGAAATGGCGCCTGTTTACACCCGGATCCACGCTGGCCACCTTTCTTTCGATAATTACTTCCCTGGCTTTCTCCTATTTCGTGAACCATTTCGCTCCCTTTAACCGATTTTACGGATCCATCGGAACCCTCATTGCCATCATGTTGTGGATGAATTTCAATGCCATGGCCCTGCTCGCAGGTTTCGAACTGAACGCCAGCATCCGGAACGCAAGAAATAAAAAACTTGAACCAATGGTGATTTGAGGTGTTATCATGATTGCAGATTGCAGTAATCAGATATACTTACATGAGCGAATTACAAGACATGCGCAAGGAGTACAAACATGCCAGGCTTGAAATCGACAGCCTGGATGCCAATCCGATTGTGCAATTCAGGTTCTGGCTGAATGAAGCGATTCACGCCGGTGCAGACGAACCCAGCGCTATGGTGCTTTCCACCTCCACACCCGATGGCAAGCCCTCCTCCCGCGTGGTCCTGTTAAAAAGTCTGGATGATGACGGATTTACCTTTTTCACCAATTACGAAAGTAAAAAGGGAGTGCAGCTCGCTTCCAATGCCTTTGGTTCCCTTCTTTTTTTCTGGCCGCGGATTGAAAGACAAGTAAGAATTGAAGGGAAGATCTTCAAAACGCTCCGGCAGGAATCGGATGCATACTTTGAAGCCAGACCCGAAGGCAGCAAAATCGGCGCCTGGTCTTCCCCTCAGAGCCGGAGAATTCCAAGCCGTGAATATCTGGAAAACCTGCAAAAAGATTACCTGGAAATGTTCAGGACCAGAACTCCTGGAAGGCCAGAGCACTGGGGAGGTTATAAACTTGTACCGCAATTGGTTGAATTCTGGCAAGGCCGTGAGAACCGCCTGCACGACAGGTTCGAGTACTCAAGAAATGATAATATGTGGGAGGTTTACCGGCTGGCACCGTGAAACAGTGATGAGTGATGAGTGATGAGTGGGTAATGAGTCAGGGGCCAGGGTGGTGTTTTCACACCCGAAACCCATGCACGCTCATTACTCGTTACTCATTACTCGTTACTTCTTCATCGATAAAATCCTCTCCTCAATCGCCCTGATCTTCGTTTCCGCATCGGCCTTTTTCTTGTTTTCCAGTTCAATCACTTTGGCCGGGGCATGGCTGACAAACTTATCATTGCTGAGTTTTTGCATTACTGATTCCAGAAAACCACGGGTATAGTCGAGTTCATCCCTGAGTTTTTTAAGTTCGCCTTCCTGATCATGCAAATCGCCAACCGGAATATAAAACTCCGCATAGGCTGTAATATAGCTTACAGCTCCTTCCACTTTTTCCGAGATCATCCTGATTTCATCCAGGTTTCCCAGTTTTACAATGACCGGGTCAAAATCGTCATTATAATCGATTGATTTAACGCAGAGTATTAGTTTTTCCTTCGTACTGATCTGCTTTTCAACCCGGGTATTCCTGATAAAGGTGACCACCTCTTTAACCTGTTCGAACCATTTTATTTTCTCCTTATCAACCGGTTTTATTGACGGAGTCTTTTCATACATAAGACTGAATCCCTGAGGCCTTTCCTTGAGTAGATGCCATATTTCTTCGGTGATGAAAGGGATGAAAGGATGGAGGATCCTCAGCATGGCTTCGAATATCTCAATGGTCGCCTGGTATGTGCGTTTGTCCAAAGGTTTCTGGTATTCGGGTTTTATGATTTCAAGGTACCACGAAGAGAATTCGTCCCAGAATAGTTTATACGCAATCATAAGTGCTTCCGATATGCGATACTGGTTGAAGGCTTCCTCAATTTCGCGAACGCCTTGCTTCAACCTTTCGTAGCACCAGATAATGGCCATCTCGGAAGCCTGGGGTGCTTTTGCTTCCGGATCCACCTGCCACGATTTAACCAGTCTGAAAGCATTCCAAATTTTATTGGCAAAGTTGCGCCCCTGTTCAGGCAAGCTCTCATCAAACAAAAGATCATTGCCGGCCGGAGAACACAACAACATACCGATGCGAACACCATCAGCGCTGTACTTTTCGATCAGTTGCAGCGGATCGGGCGAATTGCCCAGGGACTTTGACATCTTGCGCCGCTTTGTATCCCTTACGATCCCCGTGAAGTATACATTTCTGAAAGGCTTTTCGTTCCGGTACTCGTAACCGGCCATGATCATACGGGCAACCCAGAAGAAAATAATTTCCGGCGCGGTAATCAGATCATTTGTCGGATAATAGTATTTGATATCGGGATTGTCGGGATTACGAATTCCATCGAATACCGAGATGGGCCATAACCAGGAGGAAAACCAGGTATCAAGCACGTCTTCGTCCTGCCTGAGGTCAGATAACTGTGTATTTTCCATTCCCAGCTTTTTTCTAACCAGTTCCAGGGCCTTATCCGGACTTTCAGCCACAACATAATCCTGTCCTTCCCCATAATAATAAGCAGGAATTCTTTGTCCCCACCATAACTGCCTCGATATACACCAGTCCCTGACATTCTCCATCCAGTTCCGGTATGAATTTTTGAATTTGGCCGGATACAGCGTGATGGTGTCATTCATGACATTTTCCAGCGCGGGACCTGCCAATTGTTTCATCCGAAGAAACCATTGCAGTGAAAGCCGGGGTTCTATGACCTCATCCGTGCGCTCAGAGTATCCGATCTTATTCACGTATTCCTCCGTCTTTGCCAGCAGACCCTCTTTCTCAAGCTGCTTCACAACAAGATCCCTGGCTTTAAAACGGTCAATCCCCGTGAAAAGAACAGCCTTCTCGCTCAGTGTGCCATTCTCATTAAAAATATCGATGCTCGGAAGATTGTGCTTGATGCCTATTTCATAATCATTGATATCGTGCGCAGGCGTTATTTTAAGACAACCCGTACCGAATTCCATATCTACGTATTCATCTTCTATAATGGGCACCAACCGGTTAACCAGGGGCACATAGATCTTTTTGCCTACCAGTTTCCTGTATCGGGTATCCGCAGGATTCACACAAACTGCCGTATCACCCAGTATGGTTTCCGGACGGGTGGTTGCTATGGTAACGTAATCCTCTTCTCCGCTTATCCTGTACCGGATGTAGTATAATTTCGATTTGACCTCGCGGTAAATCACCTCTTCATCCGATACCGCCGTCAAGGCCTGGGGATCCCAGTTCACCATTCGCACTCCCCTGTATATAAGCCCTTTGTTGAATAAATCGACAAATACCCGAATGACGCTTTCCGACATGGCATCCTCCATGGTAAACCTGGTACGGTCCCAGTCACACGATGCGCCAAGCTTCTTGAGCTGTTCCAGAATAATATCACCGTGTTTGCGTCTCCATTCCCAGGCATGCCCGAGGAACTCCTCCCTGGTAAGGCTCTTCTTATCGATCCCCTCACTTTTCAGTTTTGCAACAACCCTGGCTTCGGTAGCTATGGAAGCATGATCAGTGCCCGGAACCCAGCAGGCATTCTTACCCTGCATGCGGGCCCTCCGCACCAGGATATCCTGGATGGTATTGTTCAGCATATGGCCCATATGCAGCACACCGGTAACATTAGGCGGAGGTATTACTATGGTATAGGGCTCCCTGCTATCAGGAACCGATTTAAAAAATTTCCGCTCCATCCAATAATTATACCATTTATCCTCTACATGCCTGGGGTTGTACCTGCTGGGAATTTCCATCTCTGCCTGTTTTTCTGTTAAACTGCTCATTAAAAACCTGACAAAAATAGGATTTTTCGCTGATTAACCTGCAGATAATATGGATTTCAGGTAAAAGCAACCAGATGCCAGACTTAATATTTTAATAGTTCCTGAATGGAATTTGTTGAAATCCATTAATTTTGCAGGAACTCGCATTTATACTATTGGAACATGAGAAAATTTCTTTTGATTAACGTTCTGGCAGCCTTCTTTTTCACCATGAGTTGTTCACAATCGGCACAGCCTGCTGAAAGTCAATCCAAAGGCGCAGCCATTGAGTTTGTGACCACGGAACATGATTACGGAACCATACCACGGGGCGGAGATGGCACATACGAATTTGTGTTCAGAAATACGGGGAAGATTCCGCTTGTATTGAACAATGTCCGGTCGTCTTGTGGCTGCACAGTACCCGAATGGCCCAAAAAACCCATTGATAAAGGTGAGGAAGGCAGAATAAAAGTAAGCTACAACACACGAATCACAGGCAGTTTCTCAAAATCAATCTCCGTTTATTGCAATGCCAGCGATAAGCCTTATGTCCTCGTCATCAAGGGGAAAGTAGAAGAGCCAGAAAAAAAATAAGTACTGCATTATCACAACATTTTTAAATAAATACATAATTTCCATGCCCGAGATATCCAAACGTGGCCAGCTGATGCCAAGCTCGCCCATCCGAAGGCTGGTGCCACTGGCCGAGAGTGCTGCCAGACGAGGATGCCATGTTTTTCGCCTGAATATAGGTCAACCTGATCTTCTTACCTCACCCAATGCGCTTGAAGCCATCCGGAATATCGGCACCAACATTATTGAATACGGACACAGCGCGGGTAATGAATCATTGCGGCGCAAATTTGCCGACTTTTATAAAAAAATTGGCGTAAATCTTGATTACCAGGATATTCTGGTCACTACCGGTGGTTCGGAAGCCATTACTTTCGCCCTGCTTGCCTGCCTGAATTCCGGGGATGAAATTATTGTGCCCGAACCCTTCTATGCCAATTATTTAAGTTTTGCCATTGCAGCTGATGTGACTGTTATACCGGTTACTTCTTTCATAGAAAATGGTTTTGCCCTGCCACCAGTTGCTGAGTTCGAAAAGAAGATCACTCCCCGAACACGTGCCGTGCTCATATGCAACCCGAATAATCCTACAGGTTACCTCTATTCCTGGAGCGAACTGGAACAGATCAGGGACCTGGCCATAAAGCATAACCTGTTCTTCCTGTGTGATGAAGTCTACCGGGAACTTTCCTACGACAGTAAATCCGTAAAGTCATCCATGCTGCTGGAAGGAGTTGATGAACACCTGGTGCTGCTGGATTCAGTATCTAAAAGATACAGTGCAACAGGCCTGCGTGTTGGCGTTATAGCCTCCCGTAACCGCGAACTGATAGCGACTGCGCTTAAGTTCGGCCAGGCACGCCTTTGTCCTCCTAATATCGGACAGCTTGCCGCTGAGGCTGCCCTGGATTCGCCTCCTGAATACAATGATTATATTTTCAATGAATTTCTCGAACGAAGAAATTACCTTGTAAAAGCCCTGAATGATATACCGGGTGTTGTTTGCCCTACGCCCAAAGGAGCCTTTTATACCATGGTAAAACTGCCCGTAGACGATGCTGAGAAATTTGCGATGTGGTTGTTGCAGGAATTTGAATACAACAGGCAAACCGTTATGCTGGCGCCGGGTTCGGGATTTTATAAAACACCCGGACTGGGAAAACAGGAAGTGCGGATTGCCTACGTGCTCAAAATCGATGATCTCCAAAATGCCATGGAATGTTTGAAGAGGGGATTGGAGGATTACCCTGGGAGAAGTAGTAAGTAATGAAGTGATTAGGTGATTAGGTGATTAGGTGATTAGGTGAGGAAACCTCATTACTTATTCACCTAATCACCTATTTACTTTAAAAACACCACTTCCCCCGCGTCATACCTCGAGGTCAGGCGAATTTCAAATTTACCTCTTAACTCCTCAAACCGGTTTGAAGCAATTTCCAATGTATTGTTTTCTGCAGACAGGTGACTGAGAAATACCGTCTGCAACTGCTGACCCGAATGGTTTTTCAAAAGTTCAAATGCCTGGTCATTGGACAGGTGACCGTGATCGGAACCGATTCTTCTCTTCAGCGGCCAGGGATAGCTTCCTTCCCATAACATTTTTTCGTCGTAATTGGTTTCAAGGAAAAGCGCGTGGCACAGGCCCAGGTGATTTCTTACATTCTCGCAGGGTGCGCCAATATCGGTGAAAACACCAATATTCAATCCGTTGTGCTCTATTCTGAAAGAACAGGGTTCGGCGGCATCATGGCTTTTCAAAAAAGGAAATATGCGAAAGGACCCGATGCTGATTTCAGGGCCGGGCTCAAAAAATCGGGGCGCCATAGGCCGGTGATGGGGATACAAGGCCATGTAAGTCCTTGAGGTCATGTATACCGGCACCATCAGCTTTTTACTCATAACACGCGCTCCCCTGGTATGATCAGCATGTTCATGAGAAATCAATATGGCTTTGATTTTTTCCGGCATTAAATTCCGCTGACGCATCCTGGCGATGACCTGGCGCGCAGAGATACCCGCATCCACAAGAACAGCATCCCTTTCATTGCCAATGTAATAGCAATTCCCGTTGCTCCCCGAAGCTATCGCACATATAGTGATCATGCTATCATACTCTATCGCTGAAAGGCAAAATTGCGATATTAATTCAAAAAAACATGGTTTCCTTGCTATTTAAAATGGCATTGATGAGAACACTTATGTGGAAGCTTTTACAAGCATCAATTTATTATTAAAGGTTTCTATAATGGTGGTGAAATAACTTTTCAGATCATAGTATTCATGCGGCAGATAAACCGGCTTTTTAAAAGTGTATGATCCGGTTATATTCAACTGCGCAGCCGTACTTTCAACCTGGTATTGAATATTTACCAATGCGTTGTCAACAGACACATTCTTTTTACCTTCATTAAACCGATACCCTTTGGGAATATCAATGATAGCCTTAAAACTATTTGAATTGGGATAAACCATATCAACCGGGTATGATCTGAATCCCACTTTTAACGGATTTTGCGAAGGAGTCAGTCCGGGGAAAACTGTAACCAACAATTTATCTCCGAGAATCTCTACACCCGTTTTCACCTTATAATCAAATAAAAAAGGGTTTTCAATGGACTGTTCATTCTTTACTGCAATACCACCCTGTAATTCAATTCCATCTTTCATACAATATTCCTTTAAATTGTCCGCATCATTGTGATAAGACCTTCTGAGTTCCAAAGCCTTATGCCCAAGTGATTGAACATGAATATCTGCAAAAGCGCTATCGAGGGTTTCATTAAAAGTGATAAAAACTGAATCTGCCTCTTCAGAAACGCCTTTGTCAACAAGTTGAATCCATTCGGTTTTTTCCTTGTTAACAATGAGTCCTTTCTCATTGATGCACCTGGCAGGAAGCATTCCAAAGGGACTGAGTGGTTCAGTAGCATCCAGCAGGATTTCCTTATTGTCAATTTTAGCAAGGACTATCACGTAATTGAGGAATTGTTCAAACGGATAATCTACCGGAATTTTTCCATGATCCCTGGTACTTAACAATACCGGGTAGGCCTCGATGCCGGCCGCACTTAACATGGAAGCCAGAAAGAGGTTAATATTGGCGCTATTTCCGGTTCTTGTTTTTAAAAACTCCTTGGTTGATTTGTTGGCATACTTGCTGGAATAACCGTCCCAATTATAGTTAGATTTAATGTAGTTTAATATTGCCTTAGTTTTATCTTCATTTGATTTTGATTCAAGTGCCAAAGTACCGAGTAACTCATCAGAAGATTTTGCAATTGACTTCATGTAAAGACCAAACTCGTTTAATTTTAGTAGGCTCTGAATCAGCAAAGGCCATGTGGTCATGATTTCACGTGTTGATCCGCCTGGATAGCGGATCAGTGATAACTGAAAGTCCATTTTCGTGATGTAATCATTAATTGAGGTTATGAACTCCTCATCCCTGAATGCAGGCAAATTCTTCATGCCAAATGTGTAGATATTGTCATAATAATCCACTGTTGCATAATGATTTTTAAAATTACCGGGTACATTTTTGTAAACATCAAATTTGGATGCACCCTGAAGTATATAGGTGTACTCATAAAAGGGGATCATCCTGGCAGTGTACTCACTGTATATAACCGGGATTGTGCTTTGAAATTTCCAGTCACGCAGGTTAAAAAGAAATGGAGACTCAATACTATACCTGTACTCGATCACGGAACCATCTTTCACATCAGGCAGGGCAAATTTCTTTTGACTCCAGTTCTCATTAATCTTTTCATCATAAACCTGTTTGAGATCCAATCTCGAGATTTTTGCTGTATTGCCTTCCAGATTATATGTAATCCCTTGTATATCTGATATTTTCTCAATTCCATCCTTGTCAATGTAATAAGGTATTTCAATCTCAGCGTACTTTAAACCAGCTTTACTCAGAATTTTAATCCTGACTATTCTATCAAATATAAAATGGACTCCAAAATCACCTGTAGTGAAAAGGGTCTTTCCTATGTCGTACAAAACCACTGCTTCTGCAAGGTTATCCCGATTATAGGTCGTCATTTGGAGTTCATTCATGTTTAATTTCCCGAAATCCTCAAAATAATTTTGAGATTGCATTGACAGGATAAAGGAAAATGCCAAAACAGAAAATACAAGTGATCTTTTCATGATTATTGGATAATAAATTTTCGTTTGTCATAAGTTTTAGCAGCTGACACAAAATCAAACAACTGCGGATATTCTTCCAGACTATAAAATCCCCTATTCAAACAGAATTCACGGTACACAGTCAACGTGTTATGTTCCCTCACACTGGACATTTTGTACCGCCCATACCTGGTGGAAAGGTCTGCAGGCTCGGGGATTGAAACCTTATTCGTTCCAAGGGGCAAATGATACACCAGCGTGTCGGATGAACAAATAGGATAAGGAATATTTATCGGCAATTTTCGCAACTTGGGTGATGTGAAATCAGGGATTTCGGTCGGGAAAATGGCGAAATAGTATTCATCACCGGCCTTTTGCAGGATGTTTTTCAATATAAGATCGGATACAAAAGTAATTACGCTGCTATCACGGTCCTTTTGAATGAGTTTCCAGGTTTTCAAATCATAATTCGGGAAAGGCAGGATTTTTCTCAAGAAATGGTCCTGATCTTCCAGATTATATTGGTTATGAAGTGCATTTAAGCGATCAAACTCCAGGCCCCGGTATGAAATCCGCATGGTAATTTCGGAATTCATGCCTTTCTGAAGTAAAAAGTCAATATGCTTACCTTCCAATGCTTCATAATCCTGCAAAGAAGGCAATCTGATTATTTTGCTTTTCCCTTCATCAATAAGCAATGCGCTCCTGTTTTGAATAAATGTTCCCACATATCCAACGGGACTGGTATTATTGGTATTTTCAAGCCATATCGTATCATGCTCAAGCGGGACTGTCAGGATAACATGATTGAATTGTTGTGAAGGAAAATCCTCTAAAAATCGGCGGGACTGGGTACCGGCGTAAACCAGAGTATAGTATGACTTGATACCGGCATAATTCAGTAAGGCCTTCATATAATTGGTAAGCGCTTTACAGTCGCCATACTTGTTTTGTGAAACATAGGAGGCAGGGTATGGTTTAAGTCCGCCTATGTCCATGGACACGTTGATGTACCGTGTATGATCCTGCATATAATGATAAAGAATCCTGACAATTTCCTTTTCATCCTGAATTCCCTCAATCATCTTTGAAATAAACAGCTTTTCATTTTGGGGCAAATCATCCAGTCCATTGATCAAACTGTACTGCCAATTGCCAAATGATTCCCAATCTTTGGTACTGCCCGTGGTTCCGTAAAAAAAGTCCGTCGGTACAATTTTTACTGAAGGAAGAATGCCGGATATATCCGGACAATAGACTTCGGAACTGAATGTACCATCATAAGCGGCAGTCCATACTTTCCGGGTTATCCCTGAAGCATGGGTTATGACAGCGGGTTTGATTTGATGTTCCCTGATATTAACCGGGTAGTTTTCAGGTGATATAAAAATCAGTTGTGCCAGTCTTGTCGGCACATCAAATCCAAGGATAGGATACCAATTTGCAATGTGCAGGAACTGCCTTTTGGTAGTTTTGTATGTATACCCTATTCTGTAAGGATAATCATTGTGTTTTAATACAAAACGCTTGACATAGCTGTCCTCATAGAAGGAGGCATCCGAAATTGCGCTGGATTCGGTAATTTCCTGTTTTTTTAGATAACGGATTATTTTCCCATTTTGATCTTCAATCCATGCAGATAAATCAGTAATGGGACTATCCTTGCTGTAGTTCAGCTCAATAGCCGAAAAAATGTCACCGGACCGGTTGTTGATCCGCATGATAATGGTGTCTGTGGTGATCAGCTTTTCATGGCTGATCTCGACAAAAGTTATATAACGTATTACTTCACAATTGAAAACTGCAGGATAAACATTGGCTGTAACAGATAGAAAACAAAAGAGAAGACATATGTTCCGAAGACGAAAAATCATGCTATTTGTTAATGTCAGGTTGAATACCCATTAACTCTAATTCCTGTAATGGTTATGATCTTATACTTGTTATATTTGTTCAATGTTTCAAACAAAGATAACTTTCCTTTTATGAAAAGGCCCTTCCTCCTGATTTATTTCTGCGGCATCCTCTTCATTTCAGGATGTGCCACCTCAAAAAAAACACCCTTTAAAACCCTGGATTACCTGTATGAAATATCAGGTAAAAAAACAATTGCGGGCCAGCATAATAAGGAGCCCAATGCCATACCCGATAAATGGACCCATGAGATCAACCGAATAACCGGCAAATATCCGGGATTGTGGAGCGGGGACTTCCTGTTCCAGGAAGAGAATATCAGTAACCGTCCGCTGATGATCCGTGAAGCCAAAAAACAATGGGAGAACGGAGCTGTCATCAACCTCATGTGGCATGCCTGTAATCCGGCCTTTGACGAACCCTGCGCCTGGGATTCGGTGGGAGTAATGAGCCACCTGTCGGATGAACAGTGGGCTGAACTCATCACTGACGGAACTCCCCTGAACACAAGCTGGAAAAATCGAATGGACAAAATAGCCGTTTACCTACAGGATCTCGAGGATAGCGGCGTTGAGGTTCTTTTCAGGCCTTTGCACGAAATGAACCAGGGCGCTTTCTGGTGGGGCGGCAGAAAAGGTCAGAAAGGCACCGCTGAATTGTACCGCATTACCCACGATTACTTCACCGTTGAAAAAGGTCTGAGCAACCTGATCTGGGTTTGGGATATGCAGGACCTGAGCCATGATTTTGCGGATTATAATCCCGGCGACAGGTATTGGGATGTCTTTGCCTTTGATGTATATGATAAAGGCTATGACCCTTCGTGGTACAACGAAGTTTTATCCGTTGCCGGCGACAAACCCATTGCCATCGGCGAGTGCGCCAAACTGCCTACGGCTGAAATGTTGGTGCAACAACCGCGCTGGGTTTTCTTCATGCCCTGGGCCGAACTGGTTGTCGAATCCAACTCGGAGGAGGAGATCCGGAACTTATACGAAGCCCCCCAGGTGCTGACAAGGGATGAATTACCCGGCTGGTAAGATGTGATTTCAACATCCGGCAGTTGAAATTTGATAAAATATTTATAACTTAACCATGATATGATTGCTTCAGTCAAACCGAAAAGGCGCAAGGTTGAGCTTGTCGTAATTTCCGATGTTCACCTGGGGACCTATGGTTCTCAGGCTTACGACTTAAACCAGTATCTCCTGGGCATTAAACCCGATAAGCTCATACTGAATGGTGACATCATCGATTTCTGGCAGTTCTCCAAACGGTACTGGCCCAACACGCACATGAAGGTGGTGAAATCAATACTGAACCTGGCAGCCAAAGGATGCGAGGTCTATTATATCACCGGCAATCATGACGAAACGTTACGCAAATTCGCAGGTCTCCGGATCGGGAACTTTGAGATCATCAATAAACTGGAACTGGAACTGAACGGCGTGAAAACCTGGTTCTTCCATGGTGATGTGTTCGATATAATCATGCACAATAACAAATGGCTGGCCAAACTGGGCGCCATGGGTTATGATGCTTTGATCTTGATTAATTCCTTCCTCAATTTCGTGAATCAATTGTTCGGAAGGAGGAAGGTTTCCTTTTCCAAAAAGATCAAAGACAATGTTAAATCTGCGGTAAAATTCATTGGTGATTTTGAGAATACTGCTGCAAAACATGCGATTCAAAAAGGATTCCAGGCCATCGTAATCGGCCATATCCATCATCCTGAAATGAAAGAAATCGTTGTACCTAAAGTGGGTCATATCCAATATCTTAACTCAGGAGACTGGGTGGAGAACCTGACCTCCCTGGAATACAACCAGGGTATTTGGGAAATCTACAGGTACCCCCGTGATAAATCCAGGAGAAAGGAAGAACCTGATCAGGAAGATGCCCCTGAAGAACTGGTGGATATGGACGACAAGGAATTGTTTGAACAAATGGTTAGGGAATTCAGGCAATCCAAAAAGGCATAGATCCGGACGGAGTGGAGGTATCCTGTCAGTGACCCTGTACATAAAAATCATTCAGGATCTTCCCGAACTCCTTCAGGTTATGCTTCCAGGGAGTATGGCCGGAACCCGGTATTATTGCGGTTCTGGCAAAAGGGAACCGCTCCAGTACAAATTCCCTGCTTTTGCCATAGGCATCAAATTCACCGTATGTAATCATCACCGGGTAAGGTGTTTTTCCGAATACCCCGAGTGGTGGATGTTTCTTAATCGCATTACGCGTTCTGGTGCCTGCTTTGGCATTTATGCGGGCAAGCTTTTCAGGATCGGGAGGTTCCACGTTATACCCTTTATGGTAGTTGATGATGATTTGTCTGAATAAACGGCGGTATGCGCTGCTGCTTCCAAATAATCCCAATGCTGTATTAACGCCCATCCAGATCCATTCACCAAGGGTTGAGCGTTCGCGGTTGTACCGGAACACTTCTCTTTCGGTCAGCGACCACTGCCTGCCTGTCCCCGATGCAGGACTGCATAAGAAAAGACTAAGCACCCGTTCCGGAAACTCACGGGCATATAGCTGCGCGTACAAACCTCCCCAGGAATGCCCGAAGAGGTGAAATCCATCCAGGGCGAAATAAGCTGCGATATGGTTTACATCACTGATGTAATCAGCCATGGTAAAGCTGCAGTTTTGAGGGTCCGTCATTCCAATTCCGCGCTGGTCAAAGGTGATCACCTGAAGATGCCCGGACAGGAATTCCCGGACTTCCGTCATTTCGTCCGGCACACCGGGACCTCCGTGAAGGAGAATAATGGTTTCCGATGCAGCGCAGGGATAAATTTTCACCGCAAGCTTCGTATTTCCGTTGGTGATGAGGTGATTTTCTGCAACAAAATTCATCTTATTAATTTTGTCCTGAGATGAAATGATACATTAGTAGTCAGATATTAATGTGATGTTAAAATAACTACTTTTCCTGATATAATTCAACTTCTGTGAAATTGCTAAAACCAGCATGAACACATCCTCGTAGAGGATGAATTGTTGTAGAAACATCACTATTGCGACATACATCATCCCTGTAGGGGATGAATTATTGTAGATCATGATCATCAAACACCATAATATCCTCTTTTAGATGAAAATTTCTAATAACGGTTGTTGATTATATTATTCGAATTATTCATCCCCTACAGGGATGTGGAATAATGCGAGCCATCCCGATTTCTACAATAATTGAACCTACAAGGTTCGGGGATCAATCCTTCAATAAGCATTAACGACATCTCCGTAACATCCTCGTAGAGGATGAATTATTGTAGTGGAAATATATAAAATGAAATCCTTCAACCTTGTAGGTTGAAATATTGGATTTCATTCAAAATCTTTGTATAAAATATATTTCTTTCTTAAAACTTTGAATTTCACCAATTCCTCCTGCCAAGTCTGTCTGATCTGCTCCTCGGTCATTCCATCCATGATCTGTTTCCTCAGACTGCCTGTTCCCGCCAGTTTATCGATATAATCGGTGAAAAAGCTCTCCTTTTTCCCCATCGTCGTGTAGGCGTCGAGGAGCCATTGGAGATTCAATCCCCGCATTTGCTGCAAATCAGCGACAGGCATTGACCGGAAATCGGTGCCATAGCAGATCTTATCCCTGTGAACCGGATTTTTATTGGCCGCTGTCGCTTTCGGAGTGAACGAAAAGGTTTTGTCCGGGTATTCAGGGTGCCCCACCACCCTGAACGGTGTTGGAGTTCCCCTGCCCAGGCTCATGATGGTGCCCTCGAAAATACACAGCGATGGGTATAAATAGACGGCTTCCATGGAATTCAGGTTGGGAGAAGGATCAACTGGTAAACTGTAAAAAGTATTGTGATCATAACTATCGCACGGAATAACCTTCAAATCACATGCAAGACCACCGGCCAGCCAGCCTTCCCCGTTGATCATCCGGGCCAGTTCTCCGGCCGTCATTCCATAAACAACCGGAATGGGATGCATGCCCACAAAGGATCTGAAGGCCTTGTCAAGCACCGGACCATCTACGTAATGTCCAAGCGGATCGGGCCTGTCCAGTATCACCAGGGGCACATCATTTTCCGCGCAGGCTTCCATCACATAATGAAGCGTTGAAATGTAGGTATAGAATCTTACCCCGACATCCTGGATGTCATATACCATCACATCAATGCCTTTCAGATCATGGGCGGAAGGTTTCGATTTTGAACCGTACAGGCTGATGATGGGAACGCCGGTCTGGCTGTCCAAACCGTTGGTGATATTCTCCCCGGCATCCGCAGTGCCTCTGAAACCATGTTCGGGCGCGAATATTTTCACCAGGTTAATTCCCGAACGAATCAAAGTATCTGCAAGGTGAACCTGTCCGGTGACCGAAGTATGGTTGGCCACAAGTCCCACAGATTTCCCTTCCAAAAGGGGGAAGTACAGGGAAGTCTGGTCCGCGCCGGCATGGACGGACTGCCCGGGTGGATCGGATTTTGCCACACAGGCTTGAAAAAGTTGAAGCCCAAGAAATACGGCAATGCATGAAACTGTTGTATACCAATTCATGAGTAAAAATTTGCAGGACCAGATGACTTCTATAATTATTGTAATAATAGTATATGTTTAAATTAGTCAAGGATATAAAAATGAATTTTTCTTAACTAAAAAGCAATTCTTTTATTTCTACATTTTTATTCATTTTACATTATCCTTCTCATAAATCTATTCCATTTGAATTTCTTATACCATGGTTTAAATGGATCTAAAGCAAACAAAACCAGCACAGCTTTCCCAATGATATTTTTCTCCGGTACAAAACCCCAGTATCGTGAGTCATATGAATTATACCAATTGTCACCAACCATGAAGTAATAGTCATTATTGAATGTTAGGGATAAGTGGTAAATATTATTCAGAATGACAGAATCATTTTTAACCTCCATTTTGAAACCTTCATAAATTATCTGATCCCTATAGTATTCCATAAAACTTAATGTAGTATTAATTATTGCAAATTTGCATGGTACCCATAACGGGCCATAACAGGAAACTGTCCAATTTAATGCACTGTCATATGGGAAAAGTCTTGTTCTTTTTAATTCATCAAAAACAATTTCACCTGAAGTGTATTTATTATAGGCATCAAATCCGTTTGTGTCAGATATATTACAATCAACTTTAATCAATACAGTGTCCCCGGGTTCTCCAAAACATCTTTTAATCATGATGGTTCCATAAAAACTCACATTGTTTAAATGTTTAAAATTTGAGTAATCCGGGTAATTAAACACTACTACATCACCTTTTTGGGGATTATCAATTCCTTTGCATAAGCGGTAATCTAAGATCTTCTCTTTTATTAGCTTTTGAAAGTCAATAGTCCTTGGTCCATAGCTTATTTTATCAACAATGATAAAATCACCTGGATAAAGTGACGGCGACATAGAAGAAGAAGGGATTCTGTATAGATCGAAAACAAAAATCCGAAGTAAAAATGTGATCAGGATAATGCATAATAAAATTATAATTGTTTGAGACCAACTTATATGACCTTTTAAACCTTTCAAATTCCTACATTTAGAGCATATGAGATTGATTTGAAGTATTGGATGAATATTTCCTGGTTTCTTGCATCAGCCAAGAAAAGATTTGTAAGCTTCAACTTTTCATCTATAAGAAAACAGTAAGGAATTAAACTGTTATCAAGTTCATTAATTAGAAATAATCCGGAATCTATACCATAAATATTAGGTATATTCCTTTGATTAAAAAAGTAGTAATACTCTCTTAAACGACTTGATGGAACAATAATAAAAAATTGGTTCTTCTCAAATTTGTATGCATTTTCCACAACTTTGTATAAAAGAGTATCATTACAAAGATTACATGTGTTTTCAGGAATTACCATTACAAAACTTTTATTTTTAATGATCTCTTTAATCTTGTATTTATTTCTTATCGAATCAGTTAAGCATATACTGTTGTTTAAATAGAAGTCATTGTATTTCATGAAAAAATAAAACTGCTTTTCTAAAATGTTATATTTTAATCTTGAACCATTTAGAAGCATCTCAAATGCCTGGTAATTGTTTTTGGTCTTTTCATTCAAAACATTATAAAATATTAAAGAACCTATGAGCAGAACTGAAAAAGCCCCTAACGCTAAAAAACAATTACAGCTTTTCACGTTACAATTATTTGTGGTTAGCTTTTATTTCAAATCTGATCAGAACCGGATTATCCAGGAATGATAAACTGTCTCCAAATGCAACAAGCTTTTTATCTAAAGCCTTACCCTGATGCTGAAGAGAGTCCAATATCGCTTTATACTCACCTGGGTCAAGAGAATAATAAATCATGTTCTTACTACTATACTTAGGCCAAAAACTGGAATTGGAGGAATAATTATGCTCTCTAAACATCATATCGTCCATTATCTTATCTGCCACTTTTGAATTCCTTTCATCCTTATTAAAAATTACATGATACAAGTTACCCTTTTGCTTAACAGTAAAATAGATCCAGGAATCTGTATCATAATAATTATCTATTAATCCGGTATAGTTGGTTTTATTTAAAGCTTGCATAAATTGAAAAATGTCTTCGTGCCTTTCTTTAAATAATTGTTGTGGTATTCCTTGTCCTGCATAATGAATTACTTTATTGGGGATTATTCCTTTCGAAGTTATTGAATAAATTGTATCGCATTGTGAATATAAAAACTGATTGGTACCATTGTAAGAAGTTATAAAATTAGTATTGTCCATAATGTACAAATACCATGCTTCTTCATCAGTTATGTCTATATGACTTTCTTGAACTTCGCCCTTTTCCCTATTTACAAATATGATTCTCTTCTTAATATTACTATTAATAAATGACGAACAATAGAATACATATGTATAATTGTTGATTTTTATGAATCGGTTTACAAAGAAATTGTGTTTCCATTCATCAAGGAAATTACCATCATAAGAATACCTTATAATCTTCTTGGTTAAATCATCGTTAATTTCAATACAATTAACCAATGTGTCAATAAAGAAATCACTGATTCTGGAATACTCACCCGGACCTTTACCTTTTTTATCAAGTGAACTCAAATAAGAACCATCAAGTTTAAAACATAAAATGGTATTATTTGACAGAATAAAGATGCGATCTTTCACGACCTGCATCTTTGAAATATAGTTAATTAGTCCTGTTTTATCTCTTGATTGAAGTTTTATCAAGTTGAAGTTTTGGTATAATTCTGATAAAGTTAATATACCATGATCAGGAATACTTACATTGATTATTTCCGGTCTGTTTGAGTTTTGAAAATCTTGTTCTTTATTTCTGCAGGAGCAAAACAATAGAACAATAATTGAAATGTAAGGTGTAAATTTCATTCGTAGTAAGTATAAATATAAATTAAAGCAAGAGCTTTTAAATTAAAATATTATTAAAAGCTCTTGCATAAAAGCCATAAATTAAATACTCATATCAACTTCCGGGACACGGAGCAGCTCCGCAATCTGTTCCATCAGGATCATAACAGCAAAATTTAGTTTGGCCACCTTGCTGATAAGTACACATGGGTCTACCATTTTCATATTCCGGAGCAGTGGCGTCCGCTTCCACTATAGCCCCAATTTCAAATAACGTATCACTACCTTTTTGAAATCCTGCATTAATTGTAATAGTCAAGCTGATGATGAACACAGCTAAACCAAAAAAAACTGTTTTTCGTTTCATTTTTTTCAGATTAAATTAAACAATTAATTTGATATCAAATATTTATGGTTTCGAAACTCCACTTGCAGCATTTTGGGTTGTATTCAATATTGCCACCATATCATTTAAAGATAGTGATGCTTACGTATTAATATACAAACCTGTACACTAACATACCCTCAAATAATAGGTCTATCTATCTCTGATTACCCACAATCTTGTATTCAAAAAAGCTTATTACATGATCCTATTCCAATATTTCCCTAAACCCATTTTCTTTTATCGGATCATGTTCAAATATAATATATTTAAGCAAATATTTACCCCCCCCCCCGTAATTTATATTAATTCTAAATATAGTCATCAGTTTTTCTGCTGATTACAAAATCTTTTACCTTATTTCATCTTATGTTTTAAAAAATTTGTGAAGTGTGAGATTTTTTAAATGATTCATCGCAATCTAATTCACAGCAGTATTATTCTACTAAGGTTATGAATACTTTATATTACTCCAGGATTTAATATCTTTGAATCCCATACTTTTATAACTGTTGAAAACCGGATTATTCATAGCTAAGCGGTTAACTTTCAATAAAGAAGACCGGTCCTCTTTTGCAGGTCCCATTATCCGCATATCGGTCATCGGTATTGCGCTCAGCCTGGCTGTGATGATCATTGCCGTGGCAACGGTTACGGGATTCAAAAATGAGATAAGGCGCAAAATTATCGGTTTTGGTTCGCACATTCAGATCATTAACTACGATGCCAACAATTCCTTTGAAACGGAACCGGTTTTGAAGAACCAGACTTTTCTTCCTTTTTTAAAATCCACGTCGGGAGTCAGGCACATACAGGTATTTGCGACAAAACCCGGCATCATCAAAACAAAAAACGACATTCAGGGTGCCATTGTAAAAGGTGTCGGAAGTGACTTCGACTGGAGCTTTTTCTCCGGCAACCTGGTGGAGGGTTCAGTGTTTACCGTGAATGACAGTTCAAAAACCGACCAGGTATTGATATCAAAGTATTTCTCTGATTTGCTGAAGCTTAAACCCGGTGACCGTTTTGCCATGTACTTCATCAACGATCAGCCGCGAGGCAGGTCATTTACGGTATCGGGCATTTATCGTACCAGCCTGATGGAATTCGACAAGCAGTTTATCCTGGCGGATATCGGCCACCTGCAAAGCCTGAATAACTGGGATTCTACACAGGTATCGGGTTTTGAAGTCCTGATCAACGATTACTCCGATCTCGACCAGGTCTCGGCAGAAGTATTCAACATAGCCGGATTGAGTTTCAATCCCGACGGGTCCAAACTTCGGGTTATCAATATCCGTGAACGGTATCCCCAGATCTTTGACTGGCTGGGACTGATTGACAAAAATGTTTGGGTACTGCTGGGACTGATGCTGATCGTATCGGCCTTCAACATGATTTCCGGCCTGCTGATCATCATCCTCGACCGGACAACCATGATCGGAATTCTGAAGGCGCTGGGAATGAACAACCGGGGAGTGCGCAGTATATTTCTCTACCAGTCGGTTTACCTGATGGTCAAAGGCCTGTTTTACGGAAACCTGGTAGG